>NZ_JBIRZS010000015.1:0-110564 GCF_044391085.1 Paenarthrobacter sp. NPDC018779
CCCGCGGCCGTGGCTTTCATCCTCGAGCTGGCCTTCTCGCCCCTCGCGGACCTGTAAACCCAACTGGGTCGCAGTTCAGGTCGTTCCCAGCGCTGGGAACGACCTGAACTGCGACTTAGTTGGGTACGAAAAAGCGACGGCGGCCGTACCCCCAAGGCGACGGCCGCCGTCGTAATTCGCCGGCTCCCCCCATAGAAGCCGGAGCCTGCGGAACCCTTATCCGAAGCGGCCGGACACGTAGTCCTCGGTGGCCTTCTGGGACGGGTTGTTGAAGATGGACGTGGTGTCAGCGAACTCGATCAGCTTGCCCGGCTTACCGGTGCCGGCGATGTTGAAGAAGGCAGTCTTGTCCGAGACGCGGGCGGCCTGCTGCATGTTGTGGGTAACGATCACCACGGTGTACTGGTCTTTGAGCTCGTTGATGAGGTCCTCGACAGCCAGGGTGGAGATGGGGTCCAGGGCGGAGCAGGGCTCGTCCATGAGGATCACCTGGGGTTCAACGGCGATGGCACGGGCGATGCACAGACGCTGCTGCTGGCCGCCGGAAAGGCCGGAGCCGGGCTTGTCCAGGCGGTCCTTGACTTCGTTCCAGAGGTTGGCGCCCACGAGGGACTTCTCAACCAGGGCGTCGGCCGCGCCCTTGGAGATCTTCTTGTTGTTCAGCTTCACACCGGCCAGCACGTTGTCCCGGATGGACATGGTGGGGAACGGGTTGGGGCGCTGGAAGACCATGCCAACCTGGGTGCGGACGGTGACGGGGTCCACGCCGGGACCGTAGAGGTTGTCGCCGTCGAGCAGGACTTCACCCTCAACACGGGCGCCCGGAAGGACCTCGTGCATGCGGTTCAGGGTGCGCAGGAAGGTGGACTTGCCACAGCCGGACGGGCCGATGAAGGCCGTGACGGACTTGGCTTCGATGTTGATGTTGACGCCTTCAACGGCAAGGAAGTTGCCGTAGTAGACATTCAAGTCTTTGACGTCGATGCGCTTGGACATGATGTTCCTTTGTTCCTTGGGGGTCTGGAAGTTTGTGGTGTGGCCGGGGCCGGAGCCCGGCTTAGCGGCCCGTCTTGGGAGCGAAGATGCGGGCGATGAGGCGTGCTCCGAGGTTCAGGAGCATCACCAGGATGATCAGCACCAGGGCGGCGCCCCAAGCACGCTGGTCCGAGGGGCCAGGGTTGGACGGCGACGTCGGGTTGAGGATCTGCGTGTAGATAAACGTGGGGAGGGAAGCCATCCATCCGCCGAACACGTTGTTGTTGATGGTTGTGGCGAACCCGGCGGTGACCAGGATCGGCGCGGTCTCGCCGATCACGCGGGCGATTGCCAAGGTGACGCCGGACGCGATGCCGGAGATCGCCGTCGGAATGACCACCTTCACAATGGTGCGCCACTTGCGGACGCCCAGGGCGTAGGAAGCTTCGCGGAGCTCGTTCGGAACGATCTTGAGCATTTCCTCGCTGGAGCGGACAACCACCGGGATCATGAGGACGGAAAGCGCGACGGCGGCTACCGCACCGGTCTTGGTTCCGGGCCCCACGATGGCGAAGAAGAACGCTGCTGCGAAGAGGCCTGCCACGATGGACGGGATGCCGGTCATGACGTCCACGAAGAACGTGATGGCGCGGGCCAGCGGGCGGTCGTTACCGTACTCCACCAGGTAGATCGCGGTCAGCAGGCCAACAGGCACCGAGATGACGGTGGCCAGCAGGGTGATCTGGATGGTGCCGAGCAGCGCGTGGTAGATGCCGCCGAGGACCTTGCCGCCCTCTTCCACTGCCTTGTTGTCGAAGGCGCCGGTCACTCCGTTCATGGAGGTGCCCAGGAAGCCCGGAGTGATCAGGCCGGGGATGCCGTTCACCAGCACGGTCCAAATGACCGAGACCAGCGGCAGGAGCGCAACAAGGAAGGCACCAACCACAAGGCAGGTGGCCAGCTTGTCCTTGGCCTTGCGGGCACCTTCAACGGCGCCGCTCCAAGCGACCAGGCCTACGGTGAACAGGATGGCCGAGACCAATCCCCAGCCGAAGCCGTTGAAGCCGATGAGTGCCAGGATGGCGGCACCGAGGATCAAGGCGACTGCCAGGACAATGTAGGGCGCGAACTTCGGCAGTTGGCCCTTGGTGAGCGCTGAGCGCTTGCGGACTACTGTGGCGGTCATTTAGTTGGCTCCCGAGAATTCTTTGTGCTTGCTGATGATCCAGCGGGCAATCATGTTCACGCCAAGGGTGATGACGAACAGCACCAGGCCGGCAGCGATCAGCGTGTTCACCTTGATGCCGCTGGCTTCGGGGAAGTTCAGGGCGATTTCGGCAGCGATGGTCTGGTTGCCGGACTGGATCAGGCTCGCGGTCAGCACGCCGGAGGAGAGCACCAGGGCTACGGCCATGGTTTCACCCAGCGCTCGGCCCAGGCCCAGCATGATCGCGCTGATGATGCCCGGACGGCCGAAGGGCAGCACGGCCATTTTGATCATTTCCCAGCGCGTGGCTCCCAGCGCCAGGGCGGCTTCCTCGTGCAGCTTGGGGGTCTGCAGGAAGATTTCGCGGGACAGGGAGGTGATGATCGGCAGGACCATGACGGACAGGACGATGCCCGCGGTCAGGATGGTTTTGCCTGTGGCGGAGGCGGGGCCTTGGAAGAGCGGGATCCAGCCCAGGTTGTTCGCCAGCCAGTCGTAGGCCGGGGAGATTTCCTTGGCCAGGAACGCCGCACCCCAGGCACCGTAGACAACGGAGGGAATGGCAGCGAGGAGGTCCACCACGTAGCCCAGGCCCGAAGCGAGCCGGCGGGGTGCGTAGTGCGAGATGAACAGTGCCACGCCAATGGCCACGGGGGTGGCGATGACGAGGGCGATCACGGCGGCGATCAGCGTGCCGACCACGATCGGGGCGATGTAGGCAAAGAAGCCGTGCCCGCCTTGGATGTTCTCCGGTGGAGCGACGAGCGCCGGGATGGCCTGAACCACAAGGAACAACGCGACTCCGAAGAGAACCGCGAGAATCAGGCACCCTGCGGCCATGGCGGCCCCGGAGAAAACCTTGTCCCCGGCGCGGCCTGCGCCTTGGGAGGTTGTCAGGGAGTTGGTGGTCACTTCACGATCCTTCAGTCTGGAGTGAACTGGTCTTACATGGCTAAGTTCCCTGCCCCGCCCAGCGGCACTTCGGCCACCGGCAAGCGGGACAGGGAACTTCGATGTTCAGCCGGGTTCAGTCAAAACCCGCCGGGAAACCCTAGGACTTGGCTTTGATGGTTTCGATAGCGGCCTTGGCCTTGTCCTGCAGCGTCTTGGAGAGCGGTGCGGACTTTGCGGCGTCAGCGGCGGTCTTCTGGCCCTCGTCGGAGACGACGTAGGTTTCGAAGGCCTTGACCAGGTCTGCAACAGCCTTGGTTTCGTAGGTGGTGCACACTACGTGGTAGGAGACGAGCACCACCGGGTAGGCGCCGGAAGCGGTGGTCTTGCGGTCCAGCTTGATGGCGACGTCGTTGGTGGCGCGGCCGTCAACGGGCTTGCCTGCTTCAACAGCCTTGGCAGCGGCGTCAGCGGAGATCTTTACGAACTCTTCGCCAACCTTGATGGAAGCGGTGCCCAGCTTGCCGGAAACGGCGGAGTCGTCAGCGTAGGTCACGGCGCCGGCGGTGTCGGTAACGGTCTTGACCACACCGGAAGTGCCCTTGGCGTTCTCGCCCTTCAGGGATGCGGGCCAAACGCCTGCAGCCTTGTCGGTCCAAACCTCGGGAGCAGCAGCTGCGAGGTAGTCGGTGAAGTTGGAGGTGGTGCCGGAGTCGTCCGAGCGGTTGACCGGGGTGACCTTGAGGTCCGGCAGGGTGACGCCGGCGTTCAGGGCTGCGATGGCGGGATCGTTCCAGTTGGTGATCTGGCCGCGGAAGATCTTGGCAACCGTGGTGGCGTCCAGCTTCAGGTCGGTGATGCCCGGGACGTTGAAGGCAACGGCGATCGGGGAGATGTAGACCGGGATGTTGATGGCACCCTCGGGGCCGCACTTGGCCTTGGAAGCCTCAAGCTCGTCGTCCTTGAGGTAGGCGTCGGAACCGGCGAACTGTGCCGAACCGTCGATGATGGCCTTGCGGCCTGCGCCGGAACCATCCGGGGAGTACTGAACGGTGGCGCCCTGGTTGGCGGTAGCGAAGCCGGCCTTCCAGGAATCCATTGCAGCGCCGGTGGAGGAGGCGCCGATGCCCGTGAGCGTGCCAGTGACCTTGGTGCCGGAAGCGGCGGACTGGGTGCCGGCCGAGGTACCGGTTGCGTTGTCCGAACCACAAGCGGTGAGCGCGAGTGCGCCAGCTGCGATGACCGCGATTGCCGCGTTGCGGCCGAAGTGAGTTGCCTTCACTTGAATGTGCCCCTTCCAGGGATTTTCAGATGCTGCCGAACGGAGTTTCCGGCGTGAGTGATCTATGGGACCTTTTGTGCCTTTACTGACGGTAAGGAGCGCAGGTAACGGGACCTGTGGTGGAAAGTGAACGGGAAGTGAACGACGGCGGACCATTGGGTTATGTGGCGCGCGCCACCTTGAGCGGTGCTTGCGTTCCCGTCCGGGCGTTGGCGACGGCTGTTCCGCCCGCCAGGTTCGAGAGCTGGTGCGGTCCGGCAAATAGACTGGAAGGCATGGCCGCCACGAAGGGACTTTCCGCAAGCAAGAGGTTTGTCCGTACCCGCCTGAGGACGGGCTTGGTCCGGAGCCGGACTTCCCTTGTGCCCGCGGTTCAAATGACCGTGTGTGCCGTGGGCGCTTACGCGTTTGCCGAGTACGTCCTGGGACATCAGGGCCCCCTGTTCGCTGCCACGTCATCCTTGATTGCCCTGGGCTTCTCCCGCGATCCGCGCCTGCGCCGCGTGATCGAGGTGGGCCTGGGCTGCACGTTGGGCATCGTGGTTGGCGACCTCCTGCTCCACTGGCTGGGCGCCGGAATCTGGCAGGCCGCCGTCGTCCTTCTTTTCTCCATCCTGCTGGCCAGGTTCCTGGACAGCGGCACGATCTTCACCACGCAACTGGGGTTGCAGTCGCTGCTGGTGGTGCTGCTGCCGGCACCTGCCGGCGGACCGTTCACGCGCAGCCTGGATGCCGTGGTGGGCGGTGTGGCCGCCCTGCTGGTGACCATCCTGGTCCCGAAGGATCCGCGCCAGGAGCCCAGGAAGGACGTCCAGAAAATCCTGCACGAGCTTGCCGAGATCCTGCGCGAGTGCGCCAAGGCGATGCTGGACAGTGACTCGACCACTGCGTGGCACGCCTTGATCCGCGGCCGCAATTGCCAGCCACTGGTGGACCGCATGCGGCAGACCCTGCGGGCATCAGGCGAAGTGGCCACGCTCGCCCCTGCCCACCGCCGGCACCGTGACGAACTCGCCAGCCTGGAACATTCGCTGGAGTACATCGACCTCGCACTGCGTAACAGCCGGGTCTTCGCCCGCCGGCTGACCAGCGCCATCAACCACGCCGCATTGTCCGACGAAGCGACCGACACCATTTCGGAAGTCCTGATGGAAACCGCCGCGGCCGTGGATGAGCTGACCATAGGACTCTCCGAGCAGAGCGAAGGAACCCGCCGGGCCCATTTGCGCCGCGCCCGGTCCGACCTCACCGTGATCGCTTCACGGCTCCACCCCAAGATGCTGGACGTGCACCGGCTTGAGGGCGAAACCGTGGTGATGCTGTTCCGGCCGCTCATGGTGGACCTGCTGGAAGCGAGCGGGCTGGAACCCGAGGAAGCCCGCGCGGTCCTCCCGCCGTTGTAGGGTGCTCCCAGCAAAGCACCAGACCCTTTTGCGAGAATGGGCCGATGCTTCCTGCTACCCCAGTGCGCCCCTCCCTGCGCTTCAAGCCGGCGCCAGCCCTGCGGTTGCGCCAGCGACTGCTGTTCCTGTGGGCCGGATCGCTGTTCGTTGCCGGGGACGTGGTGTTCTGGCTGATGTTCGCCGCCGTCCTGTCCTCCAGTGGCCTGGCAACCCTCGACGGTGCCGTCCACACGTTCGTGGTGGACTCCCGCAACCCCGCTTCCACGGCCTTCCTCAGCGCGGTTACCGAGGTCACCTCGCCCACGGTGATGTCCGTGATTGGCGGCCTCGTCGCCATCGTGTGGGCCGTTTGGAAGCGCGAAGTCTGGCGACCCGCCGTCCTGCTGGGGTCCATGGTTCTCTCAGTGGTCCTGGCCACCGTCATCAAGTTGGAGGTCTCGCGATCCCGCCCGCCGTCGTCGGACTTCCTCCTGGGCCCCGACGACGCCCTGTCCTTCCCCTCCGGCCACACGCTCGGTGCCGCGGTTTTCGCGTCGGTCCTGGCCTATTTGCTCGTCTCGCGTTCCGGTGCGCGTACGACGGCGGTACTCGCCTACGCCGGTGCCGCCCTCCTCACGCTGGTGGTCGCCTACAGCCGGCTCTACTTGGGGTACCACTGGCTCACGGACGTAGTGGCGTCGCTTGGGGTGGCACTGGGTGTGCTGGGCCTGGCGGTGTTCGTGGATGCGGCAAGGCACGGCCGGTCCTCTTAAGTATTGGCTGCCGGGCCTAAATTCCTCTCCCAAAATTATTGTTGCGAAGGCAACTACTCGGTAGCCTATGCACCATCGTGAGCACATTCACGGGTTCGCATGTAATCATCTGGGGAGACATACATGAAACGTTCCTTGCTTGCTTTAACGGGTGCTTTGGCTGTTGCACTTGCCGGGCCCATGGCGCCGGCCACAGCCGCCACAACACCAGCACAAGTAGCCACCGGGTTTTCCGGATCGGCTTACGGTTCCTACATTTTCAACGCAGACAAGACGCTGACTTCTGGTCCAACAGCGAATTCGGGCGTCAGCTGCACGGGTGCTACCGGAAGGACTGCCACCAATACAGCCGCAGGATTGAACGTTCCCGCTGTGGGAACTGTGGGCGCCGCGTCCACGAGCGTGAAAACCCTGTTGACCGCCACAGGAAAACGCATCGAAGCGCAGTCAACCGTCGCCGGCACCAACCTGCTTGGCGGACTCATCACCGCGGGGACCATCACTTCGGCCAGTTCCGCTGACAAGAACACCAGCGGCGCCTTCTCTGGCACCAATGCCACAACCATCGCCAACCTCAAGGTCCTGGGCCTTCCGGTCAGCGCCAATCCGGCACCCAACACGGTCCTCGACCTGAACGTTCCGCTGGTGGGATCGGTGGGCAAGGTGACCCTCAACGGCCAGGAGAAACGAGCCGTCACCGGCGGCTACATCGTCACGACTACGGCGCTGCGGGTTGAAGTCCTCAAGACAGGGCTCGCCGGGATCAAGGTGGGAACGGACATCCGCGTGGGCGTCAGCACCGCCGGCCTGGGTCCGGCACAGACCGGCTACCTGGCCGGAACGGGCTTCAGCACGCGGGCTGTCCTGGCCAACGGTTTGCTGGGGTCCAACCCCACGGCCCTGGCCTACGCCAAGTGCGGTGGCGGAACCAACAATGCCAACCTGGCTTCCACCAACATCCTGGGGTTGGCAACCGCGGGGGCTTCCTCCACGGCAACCACCGGAGTCCTGACCCCACAGCCGAAGGTCACGGTCACCAATACGATTGCGGGGCTCAACCTCCTCAATGGGGCAATCCAGGCCGACGGCATCAAGGCGGAGACCAGTGCAACGAGGGCGGCGACGGGTACGACGGTGACGTTGACTGATACGTCCACGTTCACCAACCTGAGGGTTGCTGGCTTGCCGGCCATCAATGCATCGGTTGCTCCGAACACGGTGGTCAATGTGGCAGGTTTGGGTACGGTCACCCTGCACAAGGTCAGCAAGTCGTCCACCAGCATCATCGTCACCATGATTGATGTAGTCATCAGCCAGCCGATTGGCGCGCTGCCAACGGGCTCGAGGATCCAGATTGGGTACTCGAGCACGGGCGTGGTCCAGTAAGCATTCCAAGCTGGGACAGGACGGCCCGTCAGCCCCTCGGGGTTGGCGGGCCGTCCTTTTCTGTCAGTGGTCCGCACTAACCTTGGATCCATGGCTTCAAAGACCTCCCGCACTTCCAAGACCCCTGCGTACAAATGTGCCGAATGCGGCTGGACCGCCATCAAATGGGTGGGTCGTTGCGGCGAGTGCCAGGCGTGGGGAACCGTTGAGGAGTACGGTGCCACGGTTGCCCGCACCACGGCGGCTGCCACCGTTTTGGAGCCTGCCCGCCGCATCGCCGAGGTGGATGGGACGACGGCGGCCTTCCTCCCCACCGGGGTGGACGAACTCGACCGCGTCCTGGGTGGAGGGCTCGTCCCGGGTGCCGTGATCCTGCTTGCCGGGGAACCCGGCGTCGGGAAGTCCACGCTCCTGCTGGACGTTGCCGCGAAGTTCGCCCGCACCGGGCAGGACGTCCTGTACGTCACGGGCGAGGAGTCGGCGGCGCAGGTGAAGCTGCGCGCTGAGCGGATCGACGCCGTCGCCCACACCCTGTATCTGTCGGCGGAAACAGACCTCGGCCAAGCACTGGGGCAGGTAGAGAAGCTGGAACCCAAGCTCCTCATCGTGGACTCCGTGCAGACCCTGAGCAGTGCGGACGTCGAGGGCAGCGCCGGAGGC
The DNA here is from genome assembly GCF_044391085.1 of Paenarthrobacter sp. NPDC018779. Lineage (NCBI taxonomy): Bacteria > Bacillati > Actinomycetota > Actinomycetes > Micrococcales > Micrococcaceae > Paenarthrobacter > Paenarthrobacter sp. NPDC018779. Next base: position 8,557 of record NZ_JBIRZS010000015.1, read on the forward strand.
GTATCGCAGGTCCGCGAGGTGGCGGCCTCCATCATCGCTGCTGCAAAGCGGCGCAACATGACCACGCTGCTGGTGGGCCACGTGACCAAGGAAGGGACCATCGCCGGTCCGCGCCTGCTGGAGCACTTGGTCGATGTGGTGTGCCAGTTCGAAGGCGAGCGCCATTCCCGGTTGAGGCTGCTCCGCGCCGTCAAGAACCGCTACGGCGCCACGGACGACGTCGGATGCTTCGACCTGAACGAGGCCGGCATCGAGGGTCTTGCCGATCCCAGCGGGCTCTTCGTGTCGCGGACGCGCGAACCCGTCTCGGGCACCTGCATCACGGTGACCATGGAGGGCCGCCGGCCGCTGCTGGCCGAGGTGCAGTCGCTCCTGGCAGAAAGCGCGAATGCCCAGCCTCGGCGTGCGACCAGCGGCCTCGAGAGTTCCAGGGTGGCCATGCTCCTCGCCGTCCTGCAACAGCGGGCAGGCTGCATGCTCCACAAGGACGACTCCTACGTGGCAACTGTTGGCGGAGTGAAGCTCACCGAACCGGCCACGGACCTCGCTGTTGCCTTGGCTGTCGCTTCGGCCAAGTCCCGGAAGGCACTCCCCCAGCGGCTCATTGCTTTTGGCGAGGTTGGCCTGGCCGGCGAGGTGCGGCCTGTCCCGGGTATCAACCAACGGATCCAGGAGGCCCACCGCCTGGGCTTCACCCACGCGATTGTTCCGGCGAGTCCGGCGGGTGCCGGGGCGATTCCTGATGGCTTCTCGGTCCGCGAAGTAGGGCATCTGGCGGAGGCCCTGGAACTGCTCATCACGTAGCCGATGCGGGGTGTCGAACCCCCGTCAGCACGGGCGTCGGCAAGGATAAGACCCATGACCAAGAGAACTGTGCTTATCGGGGGACGCTTTTTCTTTGGCCTTCTGACCCTGGTTGCCGTGGCGACGCAACTGGTGGTCCACATAGGGCTGGGTTACGACGTCGGCAACTTCTTCAGCTACTTCACCAACCTGTCCAACATCTTCGCCGCCATCGTCCTGCTGATCAGTGGCTACCGGGTGCTCATCGGGAAACGGCCCAGCGAGGCGGACGACGTTACCCGCGGAACCGCGACGATCGCCATGGCCGTGGTCGGTATTGTCTTCGGCGCCCTGCTGGCGGGAGAGGATCTCGGCTCCATGGTTCCGTGGGTCAACTTCGTGGTGCACTACCTCATGCCCGTGGTGATGGTGGCCGACTGGCTCTTCCAGCCGCCCCGGGCAAAGCTGGAACTCCGGCACATCCCGTACTGGCTGATCTATCCCATTGCTTACCTGGTCTACAGCCTTGTCCGGGGATCGATCGTGAACTGGTACCCGTATTGGTTCATCAACCCGGACCGGGCTGGTGGATGGGGTGGCGTGATCATCTATGCGATCGCGATCGCCGTGGGCTTCCTCATCGTGAGCCTCGCGATGCTGTGGCTCGGGAACAAGCTGAAGCGCCAAGTGGATTACTGATTTTCGATTGGTACTGTTTTGGTACCATTTGGTATGGCTATGAATCTCCGCGTTCCCAAGGAACTCGACCAGCAGTTGGAAGCACTTGCAGCCGAGGAACATACATCTAAATCTGCACTTCTCCTCCAGGGTGCCGAATTGATCCTTCAGCGCCATCACCGTCGCAAGGAAATCAACGAGGGCTTGAACTTCGTGATGGACCATGACAAGGAACTGCTCAAGCGCCTTGAAGACGCGTGACAGAGTATCTGGACATAGAAGACGCCCTCCAGGTCATCGATCGCTACGGGTTCCACATCCGGGACGTCGGCTTGCTGGCTTCTGCACTTGCCCGCCCGGCGACCTCCGTGATGGGCGTTGACGCCTATCCCGGGCTCAGCCAAAAGGCCGCTGCACTTCTGGAGTCTGTGGCCAAGTTTCACCCGCTGATTGACGGCAACAAGCGCACCGCCTGGACCCTCATGGTGCTACTTCTGTGGATCAATGGCTATCGCCATGACTTCAACACAGACCAAGGCTTCGACCTCGTCGTGGGAGTCGCATCCGGCAGTCTGGATCTGGAAGCCAGCACCGCAGTGATCTCCGCCCACTTAGTACCCCGCCAGTGAAGTCAAAAGTCTGCCTCTGCGGTGGGCACGCCTGAGCCCTTTCGAGGCATCCGCGAACATAACAAAATGACCCACTTTGGGGCTTGCTGGTGCGGTTAACGGTGCCGGGAAGCCATATCATGGTGCTTGTCGTCATCAGGGCATTTTCGCGGGTGCCTCCCGATGCCGGATTCAGCTTGTCTGTGAGCCGAGGCTTGCACCTTCGAAGGGAAACCCCATGGCCCGGAGCCCGGAAGAATCGCTCAAGGCGACTCTGGCCAGAGTCGCGCCCGGAACCTCGTTGCGTGACGGACTGGAACGGATCCTTCGTGGCCGCACCGGCGCATTGATCGTGCTGGGCTCGGACCGCACCATCGACTCCATCTGTTCGGGTGGATTCGAGATCGGCATCGACTTCTCCCCCACGCGCCTTCGCGAGCTGGCCAAGATGGACGGCGCCATCGTGTGCGACAAGGACGCCAGTAACATCATCAAGGCCGCGGTCCAGCTGGTTCCGGATTCAAGCATCGAAACCCAGGAATCCGGCACCCGTCACCGCACGGCGGAGCGTGTGGCCATCCAGACCGGTGTTCCGGTGATCTCGGTGAGCCAGTCCATGCAGATCATCGCCCTTTACGTGAACGGCCTCCGCCATGTCCTGGAGGGCTCCGAGAAGGTGCTGGCCCGCGCAAACCAGGCCCTCGCAACCCTGGAACGGTACAGTGCACGGCTGGACCAGGTCACCAGCTCGCTCTCGGCTTTGGAAATCGAAGCGCTGGTCACCGTCAGGGATGTTGCCGTGACCTTGCAGCGGCAGGAAATGGTCCGCCGCATCTCGGAGGAAATCGCCCAGTACGTCCTGGAACTTGGCGAGGACGGCCGCCTGCTGTCACTGCAGCTGGAGGAACTCACCACGGGACGCGGTCCGGGCAGCGACGTCATCATCCGCGACTATTCGGACCCGGACGCCACACCTGAGGAGATCGAAGAGGCCGTCCAGGCGCTGCTGAACCTGGGTCCCACCGAGTTGATCGACCTCAGCAAGATTGCCCACATCATCGGTTTTGCCGGTGGCGTGGAACAACTGGACGCAGTGGTCCAGCCCCGTGGCTACCGCCTGCTCTCGGGCCTGAAGTCCGTGCCGAAGGCAGTGGCCGACCGTTTGGTGGACTACTTCGGCGGACTCCAGAACCTCATGGCGGCAACCATCGACGATCTCATGACGGTGGATGGCATCGGCGACCAGCGCGCCCGTACGGTCCGGGAAGGGCTCAGCCGGATGGCTGAAGCCAGCCTCCTGGACCGGTTCCTCTAACGCGACTGCCGCTGTTAAGGCGATTGCCGCCGTCGTACATCACGCTCAAGCAGCGTTAGTTCAACTGGAAGACGGCCTTCGGGCTCGCCTTGTTACCCAGCCGCGCCTCGAACGTGTAATACGCGCCGCCGGCACCCGGCTTGGCCGTGATGGCGCCGCAGCCTTCCAATGTGCGGTTGCGCTGCCACGGGAAGTTGGCCGTCTCGCTCTTTCCGGGCTGGATGGTCTTGATGAGGTCCACGCCACCGGTCTGGCAGTCCTTGGAGGAGAAGATCCGGTCCGCGCCGCTCATGATCACGTACTCCATTTGTGAGGTGCCCACGTTCACCTCGCACGGCGCCGATCCGCCGTTGGTGATGGTCATGGTGAGCATCGGAAGCTCCTCGGCGGCGTAAGCGGCCTTGTCCGTTTTCGCGGCCACGGTCATGAGGTTGAAGTCGCACACCGGAGTGGGCGAGGCCGACGGCGTCGCTGCCCCCGCGGACGGTGTGCTGACAGGCGTGGGGGCGGTAGTCGCAGGGGGCGTGCTCACAGCCTGGGGCTCACTGCCGCCGGCGATGGCACGGGTGATGGCCGAGACACCGGCAATCAGCAGGGCGATCACTACCAGCAAGCCGATGAGCACCACCAGACGACGACGGCGGTACACGGCAGGGCTCGGGCGTCGCTTTCGCGTCGGCGCGGCTGAGCGCGCGGACGACTGCTGCTTACCCTGGGTGGCCATGTTTCTAGGCTAGGCGGCGCGCGCTCCATGCACCCCACCACCACGCCGCCGGCCGGCAATGTGACGTCCACCATGGCCTCCCGCACGGGCACTGGCCGCCATCGGTTCCATTAGAGTAGGGGGCAGCATGGCACTCCCAGACACCGATGAATTGACGCAGCTCCACGAGGCTTTGGACCAGTGGTTTGCCCGGACCGCCCGCGACCTTCCGTGGCGCGATCCGGCCTGCAGCGCGTGGGGGATCCTGGTCAGCGAAGTCATGCTCCAACAAACGCCTGTGGTCCGGGTCCTTCCCGTGTGGCTCGATTGGATGGAGCGCTGGCCCACACCGTCGCATCTGGCCAAGGAGCCTTCGGGTGAAGCCGTCCGGCATTGGGGCAGGCTGGGATACCCGCGCCGGGCCCTCAGGCTGCACGCTGCCGCCGTCGCGATCCGGGATGACCACGGCGGCGAGGTGCCGGACAACTATCCCGGGCTGTTGGACCTGCCGGGCGTCGGCAATTACACGGCTGCCGCCGTCGCCGCTTTTGCTTTTGGCCGGCGCGAGACCGTGGTGGATACCAACATCCGGCGCGTGCACGCCCGGCTCATTTCCGGCCACGCCCTGCCGGCCCCCACGCTCACGGCCGCCGAAATGCGCATGGCCGACGCCCTCCTCCCCGAGGACCGCAAGCTCTCGGTTCGCTGGAACGCCTCCGTCATGGAACTCGGTGCCATGGTTTGCACGGCGCGCAGCCCCAAGTGCGCCGACTGTCCTGTACGCGAAAGCTGCGCTTGGCTCGCAGCGGGTGAGCCGCCGCCGTCGTACGTTCCCAAGGGCCAGGCATGGCACGGCACCGACCGGCAGGTGCGCGGAGCCGTGATGGCCGTGCTGCGCGAGGCGGCCTCGCCCGTGCCGCGGGACATGTTCGAGCAGGCGCCCGCGGACCTCGGGTTCGCCCCGTCGGGTGTGGGGATCCCGCTGGCTGCGCTGCACCGGCTGAACTCCGCACCGGAACAGCTGGAGCGGGCCTTGGACGGGCTGCTGCGGGACGGCTTGGCGGAAATGCACGACGGCGGGTTGCGGCTTCCCGCGTAAGGCGGCCGGGGCCGATTGCGGTTCCGCATCGGACGCCTCCCGGGTGTAACGATGCAGGACCGTTTGAGCAGCCTGAACTGCCTCCGCCTCCCCCAGGACCTACGCTGAAGCCATGGGGAAAATTGGGGTTGCCTTGGCCCTTGCCGGCGCAGCTGTGTTGCTTGGCAGCTGCTCTCTCGGGCCCGTTGCGTGTCCGGCGGTGGGGCAGGTGACGGGTCTGTCTGTGACGGTCGCCGCAAGCTATGCGGAGTCGGTGGAGATGCTTCACGTCAAGGCCTGCCAGGATGGCGTGTGCACCGAGCGGGATCTGGAACTGAACCCGGGCACTGTGGCGGTCGACCAGGGGTGCAACGAGGCAGGGGTGTGCTCGGCGACGCCCACTTTTGACGGGACCGTCCGCGGGCTTCTGGAATTGCCCGCACTGTCCGAGACTCCCATGGACGCCACCATGACCGGGACGTCGCCATCGGGCACTGCTTTGCCCGTCCGGACCCTGACCTTCACGCCCAAGGGCAGTTATCCGTTCGGCGAGCAATGCCAGAGGTTCATCACGGCCAGCCTTGTTTTGGACGCGGAAGGTTTGCGCCAGGAATAGTTGCATTCCTATGGCTTATTAATCTGCCAGCTAGTAGTCTGCCCGGGTAATGGTCGCAGGGGAGGCGTCGTGCACGGTTTGGGAAGTCATGTCGATGCGCCGTCCGCACCTCCGGCTTCGGTTACGGAGTTGACCGCCAAGATCCAGCGGATACACGGCATTGAACTGCGGAGCTTTCTCGCAACCCTGACCTCGGAATCGGGCAGCCTCAACCCCGCCCGAAAGCAGTACCGCATGGGCCCAACTCCGTCCATGGAAGACCACACCGTCAAACTGACCCTGGTGGCCGAGTCCGCCGAGCTGGGTTGGTTCACGATCGGACCGGCACCAGCGGGGACCTGCATAACGTTGTCCTTGGTTGCCCACCACGAAGAGAGCGGGCTCCCTGCCAGGCTTTCGGCCAATGAGTGCGAGGCCTGGATGCGGGCGCTGTTTGGCAATTCGTGGATGCCGCATGTCTACTCGTGCGACTGCGCCACGGGACCGGCAAGCATGAACGTGGTGTCCTACCGCGTGTACCTGGATGGCCTGCAACGGCCTTCGCCCAAACCGCTGGAGGTTCTGGCCGAAGGGTGCGTTCGACTGGACGGTCTCTGACGCTTTTTCGACGCTTTCGGCGGCAAAAGTGCCGGCCTCGCCCGACGCGGCGGTTGCCGTTTCCTGAGTGCTTCGCTGGGAACGGGCGGCCCTGTGCCCCATGGCCGCCCGTTCCGGCTCAGTCGATCCGCTGGCGGCCCAGGCGGGCGTAGATGTCGGGGCGCTTGGTCCGCAGGAAGAAGGCATAGATGATGCCGCCGAAGAAGAGCGCGAACGTGAACGTCATGAAGATCAGGGTCAGGACCGCCGAACCGCCGATCAGTTCCGGGTAGTTGGCGATGGCCAGGTAGGTGATGGCTCCAAGGAACAAAACACTGATGATGGGTGCGACGATGGTCTTCCACACCGATTCCGGCGCGAAGCCACGGCGGCGGATGAAGTAGACCAGGACGGCGAAGCTCGTGATGAACATCAGGAGCAGCACGGCAAAGGTGCCACTTCCGCTGGCGATGGGATACAGCGCCTCCGGGGCAACGCCCAGGACCGTGAAGAGCACGGTGGCCGCAGCCCAAATGATGCCCACAGCCAACGCCGAGACGTACGGCGACTTGTGCTTCGGATGGACCCGGCCCAGGAACCTGGGGAGAGCGTGATCCGAGGCAAGGGCAAAACTGTACCTGGCGGCGATGTTCTGGATGGACAGCATGCAGGCCAGGACGGACGTGATGAGCAAAATGACGGCGACGTCCGCGAAGATTCGTCCCACGAGGCCCACGAGCGCGTCATTGAAGAGGTTCACCGTGTTGCTCGAGGCCTCGGCCTGGATTTTGTCCGCACCGAAGAATGCGATGAAGGCCCACGCTGCCACTGCGTAGAAGATGCCGATGCCCACGACGGCAAGATAGGTGGCCCGGGAGATGGTCTTGTCCGGGTTTTTGACCTCGTCCCGGTAGATCACGGTTGCCTCGAAACCGAAGAAGTTGCCTACCGCGAAAAGGAGTGCCAGTCCCAGAGTTGCGTCGGTGATCGAAGGGAGGGCAAGTCCTGCGCCCTGCACTGCTTCCAGTCCGTTGGTGGAGAAGGACACCACATCGAACACAACGATCACCGCCACTTCCAGCAGCATGACAATGGTCAGCAGCTTGGCCGAAAGATCAATGCGGTTGTAGGCCAGCAGCGTGGTAACGGCCGTAATGGCCAGCGCGTACCAATACCAGGGGATGTCAGGCCCGCCCAGGGTGTTGACCACGAAGCCCTGGAGCGTCACGCCAAAGAAGGACGGCGCGAAGAAGCCGATGAAAATGTAGCCGAACAGCGCAAGGAAGGCACCTCCCAGGCCTGCGGGTTTGCCGAGCCCAGCGGTGACAAAAGAGTAGAAGCCACCAGGGCCTTGGACGCTGCGGCTCATCTTCACGAAACCGACGGAGAAGATCAGCAGCATGAGCGTGACCAGCAGGTAGATGGCCGGCGCTGTCTGCCCGCTGAACATCAGCAGGACCGGAAGGGTGCCCGCTACCGTGGCCAAGGGCGAAGAGAAAGCGAGCACGTTCATCACAAGCTCGCCCACTCCCATGTTGCCGCTGAGCCGGTTCTCCTGGGTGTGACGCGACACCTTTGGTGCGTCAAGGGTGGTGTTATTCATGTAATCCTCATCACTGAATATTGAGTTCCACATCACAGTAGCGACGGGTTAAGGAGGGGCCGTGTGCCATGTTGGGACAGTGCCATGTTGGGACAGCGCCGGCTACGTACCGACGCGGCTTCCGGTACTGACTTCGAGCAAGGAACGGGACAGGGCCACCCCGTGGTCCGCCAGGCTTTCCAACTGGGCAGCCGTGCCGTCCCAGGCGGACCAATGGGCAGCGCCGTCGAGCAGCGTAAAAATGGCCTGAATGGTTTGGTGGGATACCGCCAGCCCCATCTCCTCCGCCGCGGCCGCATACATCTGCTCATGCAGGCTCTGCCAGAGGGACAACTCACGACGCAGGCCTTCCCCCAAGAAACCCGCCACCCTGTCCGAGGCAACCAGCAGGTTCCAGAGCTCCGCCTCGGGCCTGCTCACCTGCTGGATGACATGGAAGCGGACAAGGGCCGCCCACGAGTCACCCGCGCAGGGAATGTGCTGAACGGCTTCCAGAAGCTCGCGGGCGAATCCATGGGTAAACCAAAGGAGCGACTCCGCCACAATCTGGTCCTTGCCCTGGGGAAAAGTCGAGTAGAGGCTCGGCGCCTTGAGTCCCAACTCGCGGCCGAGCGTACGCATGCTCACCGAGTTATAACCGTTGGTGGCAGCCAGCCGAAGGAAAGCCAGAAGGATCCGCTTCCGGGCGGGCGTCTGGGCCGACCAGTCGCGTTTCGACAGGAATTCCAGGACAGCAGCGTTCGCCTGCTCACGCGGAGATGGACTCATTTCATCCTCAAAGGGCAGTAACAAAAAGAGTCTAACTAACAGTCGTTAGCTTGAGAAGACCGCAGCCACACCGAATCGCCCCGCCCAATGAGGCAGTCGGCGAAAGGCTCCCCTACCCGGCCTACTACGAGGTCGTCCGTGTAGCCGTCGCAGCTTGTGAGAGTGACGCCAAGGGCGGAGAGTGTGAGGGAACCCTGGGGCACGGTCTTGACGCGCCTCCATGCATAGCCCATCTGGTGCCAGTCATTCCCCCACGGCACCTCGATCAGTGCAGAGGCTGCAGGCGCCGCGAATGACCTGACCGTGTGCTTGGTCCGGCACAGGCGCCTGATCAACGTCCGCGGTGGCATGTCCAGAAGCAGGCACGCCGTCGCCAGGTCCGGCCCCGCCGAACCGCCGAAGTCGACCGGAATGACGAGGGTTGAGGGCGGGTCATCCCCCAACGCCAGGCCTATCGGGGACGCGGTTGCCATCCCTCCGGATTCACGACTGTCCAACTCTGCCTCTTGGAATGAAGGAAGCGGCCGCAGCGCCTGAACACAGTGCCAGGGAACAAGCGCTACGGACCGCAGATTATGGGTGTCAGGAGCCAGGCGTCGGCCAGGGCGAGGACTCGCTGGTATCGCGGCCTTCTGCCATGTCCTGAAGGAGACGGTGAACGAGTTTCCCGGAGCGCTTCAGCTGAAGGTCGGTCCGTTCGCCGAGATCGGTTTCGTTGAAGTGTGCCGATGCCCGCAGCCACTCGACGTGCCGTCCGTGTGCGAGCTTCTTGTTCATCATCGAGATCAACTCTCAAAATAGGTGGGTTATTGGGCTACTTCCAGCATCCGTCCCGGCGTCCCGGCTCAACCGTGTCAGTTTGGGACACGGTTGGGACACCCTCCGGACGCGGTCTGCATGGGCCGAAATCAGCCAAGGCTGATGCCCGCAGCGACGATGAAAACACCGCTCGCAGCAACCAGGAAGGCCGCGGCTCCCAAGGGAACCGCATGGACGCCCCGAAAGCTGGCCGTGGCCCGGGCTTCACGGGACGATCCCGCGAAATGCCCGCCCGCCAGGCGCAATCCGGCGGCTACGAGGATGAGGAAAATGCCGACGTACACCACTTAGTCCTCCGTCCATCGGGCACTCAGCGGGTCCAAGGCAATCGCCAGGTGCTTGCTGGAGCGATCGGGGTCAATCTGCGAAACCTGCATGGCACAGCTGAACCCGTCGGTGAGTACGAGCCCGTCACTGCTGTCCAGCGCCGGCACGATGGAGTGTTCGGCCACCTTCATGGACATGTCGAAGTGCTCCGCCTCAAAGCCAAAGTTTCCGGCCACTCCACAGCACGACGACGATTCCACGACGTTCGGCACTCCCCACGCCTCCAGGACCCGTTTCTGGGCACCTGCCCCGAAGACTGCGTGTTCGTGGCAGTGGGTTTGCAGGACAGCCGTTTCGGGCGGAGCCGCGGACGGCTTCCAGCCACGCTTGATCGCTTCGTCGATGGCCACGGAGAACGAGCGGACCCGGGCGGCCACGCGCGAGGCAGCTGCACCGCCCACCATCTTGGGCCCCTCGTCGCGGATGGCCGCCGCGCAGCTGGGCTCCAGCACCACAATGTCCCGGTCCGTGCCATCGTCGAGCCTGCTGATCAACCGGGCCAACCGGCGCCGGGCACCGTCGCGCTGACCGGTGGAAATCCACGTCAGTCCACAGCAGGCGTCCGGCGTGCACCCCACAGAACGACCAGAGTCGCGCAGCACCCGGGCTGCGGCAGGGACCACCTCGGGACGGAAGGCGCGGGTGAAGCTGTCGATGAACAGCAGGATGTCAGCGTTGTCCGCGAACTGGGCTTCCCGGACCCGCCGCCGTATGCGAGCCGACGGGGCGAAATCCGGGAGCCGCCGTCGTGCGCTGACGCCCAACTTTTCGCCCACCCAACGGAACGGCCGGAAGCCTGTCCCCGCATTGGCGAGGGGTGCGATGCGCGTCAACAGCGGCAGCCACCGCGGCAGCCAGCCGATCGAATAGTGGGTAAAGGGCCGGATCTTGCCGCGGTAGTGCTCATCCACCAATTCCGACTTGGCCTCCGCGATATCCACCCCCGTGGGGCAGTCAGCCGAGCAGGCTTTGCAGGAAAGGCAGAGGTCCAGGGCTTCCCGCACCTCGGGGCTGGACCAGCCGCCGTGGCTTGTGCCTTTGGTCCGGGTAAGTTCCTGCAGGACCCTCGCCCGGCCCCGCGTCGAGTCCTTCTCGTCTTTCGTGGCGCGGTAGCTGGGACACATGAAACCACCGGTCGTTGCCCTGCAGCGCCCAACACCGATGCACGCGTGGGTGTTGCCGACGAACGGGCTCGCCACCGGGAGCAGGCTTCGGCTTTCGGAAGAAGGCACGACGGCGGCACCCGGCACCGCGGCCGCCTCGCCGTGGGCGGGGCCTGGCAGGGGCACGCCCTCAAGAGCCAGGGAGGCAGCGAAGGGCTCGGGATCCACGATGATTCCCGGGTTCAGGATTCCGGCAGGATCCCAGAGATGTTTGAACGCCCTGAAGATGCCCACCATGGCGGGCGAATACATCACGTCCAGCAGTTCGCTGCGTGCCCGGCCGTCCCCGTGTTCCCCGGAAAGGGAGCCGCCGTGAGCCACCACGAGGGCCGCTGCTTCGCGGGTGAAGTTCTCAAAGGACTCCCGGCCAGCATCGCTTCGGAGGTCGTAGTCGAGGCGCATGTGCACGCAGCCCGCACCGAAATGCCCGTACATGAAGGCGGTGTAGCCGTACTGCTCCACGAGGGGCAGCAGTTCCGCGAGGTAGTCCGCCAAGCGCTCGGGAGCGACAGCGGAATCCTCCCAGCCGGGCCACGTCTGGACACCGTCGATCCTGCGGGAGGAAAGCCCGGCGCCGTCTTCGCGGACCCGCCAGAGCTTGGCCCGCTCTCCCGGCTCGGTGACGATTGCGTGGTCCACCACGCGGCCGTCAGCTTTGAGTTTCTCCAGCAGCCGGTCGCAGTCAGCGGCGGCTTGTTCCATGGTGTCCGCAGGGAACTCGACCATCAGGAACGCCTTGCCCTGCGGGAGGGAGTCCACGCTGGCGGCACCCCGGCGGTGGCGCATGATGTCCACAATCGAGGCATCCAGGCCTTCAATGGCGCTTGGCTTGGCCGCGAGGATGGTCATCACATCACGGGCCGAATCGATGGTGTTCGCGTAGCCGAGGCACAGGAGTGCCGTGGTCCGGGGCTTCGGCACCAATCCCACTTTGGCCCGGACCACCAGCGCGCACGTGCCTTCGCTGCCTGCCAGGGCGGCCGCCACATCCAGGCCGTTCTCGGGCAGGAGGTGTCCCAGATGGTAGCCGGAGACCTGCCGGGGAATGTTTCCCAGCTCAACCCTGAGCGGGGCCAGGTTGGCTTGGGCCAAATCCTTCAAGGCCGCCAATAGTTCCTCGGCCCGGGCTACTGAGTGCTGGTCACCCGCGTCCACGGCCCGGAGGAAGTCGCGTCCCGCATGCAGGTGCGCTCCGTCCGCCGTAACCAGTTCTACTTCCTGCACATGCTGGGTCATTCGCCCGTAGGCCACCGAGTGGTTTCCGCAGGCGTCGTTGCCGATGGAGCCGCCAATGGTGGCCCGGGTCATGGACGAAGGATCCGGGGCGAAGGTCAGCTCCCCGCCGCTCGCCTTCTCGACGTAGGAGCGGAGTTCGCCGAGGACGACGCCGGCGTCCGCCCAGACCGCCGCCGCACCGCCGTCGAGAGTTTCAATGCTGGTCAAGCGGCGCGAAAGGTCGATCACCAACGACTGGCCAATTGCGTTGCCCGCCATGGACGTTCCGCCGCCGCGCGCGGTGACCGGGACGCCAAGCGTGGAACAGGCGCGCAACACTTTCCTGACGTCTTTGACGCTCGCGGGGAAGGCGACGGCGGCGGGCCGGACACGGTAGTTGGAAGCATCGTAGGAGTATTCGGAGAGCCGTCGCGGGGAGTCATCCACCTCGATGCCTTGCCCGCGCAGGGCGGCAAGCAACTGCTCTACTTTCGTGTCTCCGTCGTCACCATGGGGCATGTTGGCCGTCTCCAATTCGTAGTGGTCCGCTGGAAGTTTAGGCAGGCCCGCACCCTGCTGGAATGTGCCAAAACAGAACGGGCACAGCGGAGGGATCCGCTGTGCCCGTGCTTTTGTTCGGAAGAGGCTACTTCAGGAACTCGGACAGGTTGTCCTTGGTGATGAGCGTGAACGGCAGCGTGTAGCGGTTGTCCACGTTTCCACCGTTGAGGAAGTCGGTGACCACCTCAACAGCCTTGACGCCCTGGCCCGCTGAGTCCTGGCGGACGGTAGCTGACATGGTGCCACCCTTGATGTCCTGCAGCGCCGGCTCGGTGCCGTCGACGCCCACCACGGCCTTGAACTCGGCAGTGCGGCCAGCGTCGGCAATGGCGGAGGCGGCACCGATGGCCATCTCATCGTTGTTGGCCACAACCGCGTCGATCTGGCCGGACGGGAAGCGCTGCAGGGTGTCCTCCATGTTGCGCTTGGCGTCATCGCGGCTGCCCTTGGCCTGGAATTCCGCCACGATCTTGAAGTTCTTGTTGATGGTCTTGTCGAAGCCGTTCTTACGGCGATCGGTCCACGAGGCGCCGTAGATGCCCGCTGCGAACACGAGGTTTCCGCCGTTGGGCATCAGCTTGTTGAGGTATTCGGCCTGCATCTGGCCGGCCACCGTGTCATCCACGCCGATGTAGCTCTTGTAGCCAACATCCGAGCCCTCAGCGAACTCGGTGGACAGGATGAACAGGGGGATATTGGCCGCAATGACCCGCTTGGCCGCGTTCTGGCTGGCATCGCCATCCAGGGGCTGCATGATCACGGCATCCACTTGGCGGGTGAGGAGGTCCTCAACCTGGTTCAGCTCGCTGCCAACGTCCTTCTTGGAGTCGGTGATGTTGAGCTTGACGCCCTTTTCATCAGCCGTCTTCTTCATGGCGTCGGTCATGTGGGCCAGGTCCGGGTCCTGCAGGTCAAGGACCACAACGCCGATGTTGTAGGTCTTGGCCGCCCCTCCGCTGCTGGTCGCGTTGCTGCTTCCCGCGCAGCCGGTGAGGGTCAGTGCCCCCGCTGCCATCATGGCGACCGCCGCGGCGATCTTACGTCGCATACCCATGGTTGTTCCTTTCAGTGGTTTTGTCTGTGCGTTGGGAGATTGTTGTTGCCTGTGTTTTGGTTAGTCCGACTTCCAGCGGTTCAGCAGGACGGCGAGCACCAGGATCACGCCCTGGACGCCTTGCTGGAAGTAGGAGGAAACGCCCATCAGGTTCATGCCGTTCATCACCACGCCCAGGAGGAGCACGCCGATGACGGTTCCGCGGATGGTGCCGACGCCGCCGAAGAGACTCGTTCCGCCAATGACGACGGCGGCAATCACCTGGAGTTCGTAACCGGTACCTGCCACCGGCGCGGCGCCGTCGAGACGGGCAGTGAGGACCAGGCCACCGAGTGCGGCCGTGACGCCACCGATGAGGTAGACCATGAAGAGCACCCGGCCCGTTGAGATGCCGACCTTCTTGGCTGATTCCTCATTGCCACCCACGGCGTAGACGTGGGAACCGAACTTGGTGCGGCTCAGCACGAACTCGCAGATGATGGCCGCCACCAGGAAGATGATCACGGGAACCGGGATGGGGCCCAGGAAGCCGGATCCGAGCCACTCGGCCGGACCGCTGAGGCCGGAGACAACCTGGCCGTCAGTGATCACGAGCGCCGCCGTGCGGGCTATGGCCATGGTGGCCAACGTTGCCAGGAAGGGAAGGATGGCTCCCCAAACCACCATCGCTGCGCTGAGGAAGCCGACCAGGAGGCCGACTCCCAGGCCGGCGATCAGCGGCAGCCAGAAGGCGCCGCCACTGGCGGGTGCAAGCAAGGCGAAGGTCATGCCGGCCAGGCCCACCACCGATCCCACGGACAGGTCGATTCCTGCCGTGATCATGATGAAGGTCATTCCCAGGGCGATCAGCCCGATGATGGAAGACTGCCTGACCACGTTCACGATGTTGTTCAGCGTGAGGAAGTTCGGTGCTGCCGCAGCGAGGAAGACGAGGATCACCACGAACAGGATGATGATGCCGTAGTCGCCAATGAACCGCTTGACCTTGGTGGCGGTGAGGCCTTCCTTGAGGTCGGCGGGGCCCAGCTTGGTCTTGAGGTTGTCCATGGTGATGGTCATGAGTCGCTCCCGTTGGTGGTACCGCGTGCGGAGAAGGCATCAACGGTTTCCATGGATGAAGTGCTTCCGATCTTGCGGCGGTCCTCGGGAATGCCGCTCCCGGTGTCGACGTAGTCGTCCAGTGTGCCGTGGGAGATCAGGTGGGCCACCTGGGCCTCGGAGACCTCGCCCACGCGGAAGCGTCCCACTACCTGGCCCTGGCGCATGACGGCGAAGCGGTCCGCCACTGCGAAGGCTTCGTCGAGGCGGTGCGTGATGATGATGACCGCGATGCCCAGGTCCTTGAGCCGCTGGGTGACCTCAATGAGCTTGTCCACCTTGGCCACCGAAAGGTTCGCGGTGGGCTCGTCCATGATGATCAGCCGGGCGTCGAAGGCCAGTGCGCGTCCGATCGCCACAGCCTGCCGCTGGCCGCCGGAGAGTCGCTTCACCTTGAGCCGCGGGTTGATGGGAATGTCCAGGCGCTCCAGCACGCGCTTGGTCTCGGATTCCATCTTCTTCCTGTCGATGATCCGCAACAGCGGACCCAGAATGTTCTTCTGGGGCTCGCGGCCCAGGAAGATGTTGGTCCGGACATCCAGATTGTCGGCCAGGGCGAAGTCCTGGTAGACCATCTCG
The DNA here is from genome assembly GCF_044391085.1 of Paenarthrobacter sp. NPDC018779. Taxonomy (NCBI): domain Bacteria; kingdom Bacillati; phylum Actinomycetota; class Actinomycetes; order Micrococcales; family Micrococcaceae; genus Paenarthrobacter; species Paenarthrobacter sp. NPDC018779. The sequence goes on from NZ_JBIRZS010000015.1 coordinate 24,101, forward strand.
ACGCCCTGGTCCCGGGACGCCGAGGGGGTGGGGAAAGCGGTGGCCTTCCCGTCCAGCTCGATCGAGCCCCGATCGGGCTGGTAGACACCCGTCAGCACTTTCATGAGCGTTGATTTGCCGGCGGCGTTGTCTCCAAGAAGAGCGAAGGTTTCGCCGGGCATGACATCGATGCTGACGCCGCGCAGTGCGGACACCGCCCCGAATGTCTTGTGTATGTCCTTTAGGGCGACCAATGGAGTTGTCGCCGGTGGTGCGTCGGTCATCTCATCCTCGTTTGATAGGGCCATGCAAATGAACCGGTGAAACACCTTTGGCGATGGACCATCAAACAACGTTGTTCGACTTTGCAGATTCCGGGGTCATTCAAGAAAGCCCCATAACTGCGTGACCTTCGCCACACTGTTTCACTTACTTGAACTTTGACGGATTGGATAACCCGGCATGTGTGCCACTTTGGAACACGGACCTGCCGGAATTGTTGCTGTGGGAAACAATTCTTGGCGGTTAAGCCGATAAGTCGTTAAAAGGACAAAGCCCGGTCCAGGCACGGATTGTTGCGAAAGAATCCGTGCCCAAACCGGGCAGTCAAAGGGCTACGCGGACAGCTCCACTGCTATGGCAGCTCCGGTCCGGGCAGACTTCTCCGCCGCGTCGGCCAGGATCAAGGCAGCACGGCCGTCCTCGAAGCCGGGGCTCCGGGAGGGAAGGCCACGGACCGCGCGGAGGAACTCGGCGACCTCAAGCCGGTACGCCTCCGCGTAGCGCTCCAGGAAGAAGTTTTGGTACGGCCCTGTCCCCTCGACAGACCGGGCGCCCCAATGACGCACCAGACTGTCGTTCTTGTTGGCCACCTGGAGCAAGCCGGTGGATCCAAAGGCCTCGATGCGCTGGTCGTAGCCATACGCGGAATGCCTCGAATTGAAGATGGTCACGAGTTCATCCTTGGAACCCCGGAGGGTAACCACGGTGGAATCGAAGTCGCCCGCCTGCCGGATGCCGTCGCTGAAGACGTTGGCGCCCCGGGCCGAGACCTCCACGATGTCCGGGATGAAGTAACGGGCCATATCCAGGTCATGGATGGTCATGTCCCGGAAGATTCCGCCGGACTGGGGCAGATAGGCCGCCGGGGGCTCCCCTGGATCCCGGCTGGTGATGATCAGCTGCTCCAGGGCACCGATCTCACCCGCCCCCACACGCCGCCTGAGCTCCACGAAGTGCCTGTCGAAGCGTTTGTTGAAGCCCAGGGCGATCGGTACATCCGTGGCCGCCGCCTTGGCCCGGAGGGCGTCGACCCGTCCGATCTCCAGGTCGATGGGCTTCTCGCACAGCACCGGGATGCCGGCGTCGATCGATTGTTCGATCAAGTCCACGTGGGTGGCCGTTGGCGAGGCGACAATAACGGCATCGACTTCCCCGGAAGCAAACACGTCCTCCGGATCGTCGCTGACGCGGCCTCCGAACTCGGCGGCCGTCCGCTTGGCGCCCTCAATGAAGGGGTCGCACACCCAGGCCAACGTTGCTTCTTCGAGTGTTGCAAGGCTCATGGCGTGCACTTGACCGATCCTGCCGGTCCCGAACAGGCCAACCCTGATCTGTTGCGTCATTGCAGGTCTCCAGATATTGAGGTGGTTTATTGCTCGATCTTTTGCCGGCCAAGGCGCGCATAAACATCCGGACGCTTCGAGCGCAGGAAATTCGCGTAGATAATTCCGCCAATGAACAAGGCGAAAGTGAACGTCATGAAAATGGCCGTCATGACCATGGAGCCGCCGATCAGCTCAGGGTAATTCGCGATTGCCAGGTAGGTAATCAGGCCAAGGAAGATCACGCTGACTATCGGCGCCACAATGGTCTTCCACACAGATTCCGGAGCGAAACTGCGGCGGCGGACAAAGTACACCAACACGGCGAAGCTTGTGATGAACATCAGGAGCAGGACAGAGAACGTGCCGCTGCCACTGGCGATCGGGTAGAGGGCCTCGGGAGCAACTCCCACCAGAGTGAACACCACGGTGGCCACAGCCCAGACAAGACCCACGCCCACTGCCGAAATGTAAGGGGACTTGTGCCGCGGGTGCACCCGGCCCAGGGCCTTCGGAAGCGCGCCGTCAGCGGCAAGCGAGAAACTGTACCGCGCAGCGATGTTCTGGATGGAAAGCATCGAGGCCAGGATGGAGGTGATGAGCAGGACGACGCCGATGTCCGCGAAGATCTTGCCCACCAGCGCCGTAGCACCGTCGTTGAACAGGTTCACGGTATTCGCCTTGGCCTCTTCCTGGACGTTGTCCGCTCCCAGGAAGGCCGTGTATGCCCACGCCGCAACCGCGTAGAACAGGCCAATGCCGACGACGGCCAGGTAGGTTGCCCGGGGAATGGTCCGGTCCGGGTTCTTGACCTCGTCGCGGTAAATGACTGTCGCTTCGAAGCCGAAGAAGTTGCCAACAGCGAAGAGCAGCGCGAGGCCCAGGCCGGCGTCGGTTATCCACGGCATGGAGAACCCGACGCCCTGGGAAACGTCACCGGAAGCGAACGCGGCGACGTCGAAAATGATGACGACGGCCGATTCAAGCAGCATGACGACCGTCAGTACTTTCGCGGACAGGTCGATGCGGTTGTAGGCCAGCAGGGTTGTGACGGCAATGATGCCAAGCCCGTACCAGTACCACGGGATGTCCGGGCCACCCAGGGTATTCACCACGAAGCTTTGCAGCGTGAGGGCGAACAGGGACGGCGCAAAGAAACCGATGAAGACGTACCCCACCAGGGCCAGGAGGGCCCCGCCAAGACCCGCAGGCTTGCCGAGGCCCGCGGTGACGAAGGAGTAGAAGCCGCCGGGCGCCTCGACGCTCCGGCTCATCTTGACGAAACCTACCGAGAAGATCAGCAGCATCAGGGTGACCAGGAGGTAGATTCCGGGAGCGGTGTGGCCGCTGAAGAGGAGCATCACGGGCAAGGTGCCCGCAACGGTGGTCAGCGGGGAGGAGAAGGCGAGCACGTTCATCACGAGCTCGCCCACCCCCATGTTGCCGCTGAGCTTGTGTTCCTGGGTCTGGGTAGGCGTTATCGGCTTCCCTTTTGTTGAGCTAGACATGTAATCCTCGTCACGAAATTTAGAGTGCTGAATCACACTACCGACGCGGATTGTGGGAGCACTGTACCAGCTTGGGACACCGCATTTGGAGCGGTTCCGCCCAGCTTTTTCAGGTCCACCACATCATTGAGTGGCTGGCCGGCTTTCCACTGCTGGAGGTTCTTCGCGAAGCAGTCCACAACCTTCCCGCGCCATCCGATCAGATCCCCGGAAGCATGGGGTGACACCAGGATGTTGTTGCGGCTCCACAGCGGGTTTTCGGCCGCCAAGGGCTCGTTCTCAAACACGTCCAAAGCCGCAGCTCCCAGATGCCCCGCGTCGATCGCATCGAGGAGGTCCTGCTCCACCACCACGGCCCCACGGCCCACGTTCACCAGGCGAGCACCCGGACGCATCTTGTCGAAGCGGGCCGCGTTGAACAGTCCTCGGGTCTCCTCGGTGAGCGGAACCGTAAGCACCACGTCCTGAGCCTCTCCAAGGAGTGCGTCCAGTTGGTCGAAGGAGGCAATGGCGCCCAACTCAGCATCCTCACGTGCGGTTCGGCCCACCACAGAGACATCCATGCCCGCTGCGCGCAGCAACAGCACGGTCTCGCGTCCCACCGGACCTGGCCCTACCACCAGCACCTTGCGGTCCAGCAGCGGCTCGGTCTCCCGGTGCTGCCACGTCCGCGCCTGCTGCAGCTCGATGGTGCGGCGCAGGTCTTTGGTGAACATCAACAGAACGCCCAGGACCCACTCAGCTATGGGGCGTTCACAGACGCCCCGCGAGTTGCTGACCACGATGTCGCTGTTGATGATCTCCTCAGTCATGAGGCTGTCCACGCCGATGCTGGACGTGTGGATCCAGCGGAGGTCACCCGGACCCACTTCGCGCAGCAGCTTGGTCCGGAAGTCGTTGAGGAACAGGATCTCCGTTCCAGGCAGCGCGGCCCGGAACTCGTCGGCCGTCCGGACCACCACCACGTCGGCTTCGTCCTTCAATCGCTCCACGGGAGGCACCGGACGGCCCTCCTGGACAATAACAATCACTTTGGGTCGTGGCATATCTTCTCCTTTTTCGAAGGGCCGCTCCCACGGGAGCGGCCCTTGATGTCTACATGGGGTGCCAGCGGCCTCCTACCAGCCGCCCTGCCATCCACTCATCAGGCCGTACGGCAACCGCTGGGGCTCCTCATCCGGCAGGCCCTTGAGGAAGTCGAAGTCGCAGCCTTCGTGCGCCTGGTTCACGTGGTCGATGAACAAGCGTCCATAGCCGCGGCGGTACTTGGGCTCGGGCAGCTTGAGCTCCGCGAGCCTGGCCTCGATTTCTTCCTCGGGGATATCCAGGTCCAGCCGCTGGTTCTCGACATCCAGCACGATCGGATCGCCGTCACGGACGATCGCCAGCGGACCACCCACCGCAGCTTCGGGCGAGACATGTAGCACGGTTGTGCCAAATGCGGTGCCGCTCATGCGGGCGTCGGAGATGCGCACAATGTCGCGGATGCCGCGGCGCAGCAGCTTCTGCGGGATGGGCAGCATGCCCCACTCCGGCATGCCGGGCGCGCCGACGGGACCGCTGTTGCGCAGCACCAGGACCGAGTCCTCGGTGATGTCCAGGTCAGGATCGTCGATCCGCCGTCCGAGATCGTAAATGTCGTCAAAGACAATCGCCGAGCCCTTGTGCTGCAGCAGGTCCTTGGAGGCGGCGCTGCGCTTGATCACGGCACCGTTGGGGGCCAGGGAACCACGCACGACGGCGATGCCTCCTGATGCGTCAAAGGGCGTCTCAAGCTTGCTCACGACGACGCCGTCCGGTTCGGGTGCGTTGATGTAGCCCTTTTCGAGGGACTCACCGGTGACCGTGATTGCATCCTTGTTCAAGAGTGGCGCCAGTTCCTTGAGAACGGTGGAGATGCCGCCCACCTGGAACAGCTGCTGCACCAGGTACTCGCCGGACGGGCGGACATTGACGATCCGAGGGGTCCGCTGGGAAATCTCGTGGAAGCGGTCCAGCTGCAGTTCGTAGCCGACCCTGCGGGCCAAGGCCAAAAGGTGAACCACTGCGTTGGTCGAGCCACCCACCGCCATGAGCAAGGTGATGGCGTTGTCGAAGGCTTCCTCGGTCAGAATCTCGCTGGGCTTCGGACCCGACAAGGCCATTTCCACCGCCCGGCGGCCTGTGGCTTCCGCTGCCTGCCCGCGGCGTGAATCGACGGCGGGAATGGACGCAGTGCCGGGAAGGCACATGCCCAGCGCTTCAACGAGCGACGTCATGGTGGAGGCCGTGCCCATTTCGCTGCAGTGGCCAGCGGAGGGCTTGGCAGAGGACTCGAGTTCATCGAAGTCCACCTCGGTGATCTTGCCCGCGCGCAGTTCGTCCGCGTACTTCCACGTGTCCGTGCCAACGCCCAGCTGCTTGCCCCGGAAGTACGCCGGTTCCTGCGGGCCACCCGTCAGCATGATGGTGGGAATGTCCGCGCTGGCCGCTCCCATGAGCTGTGCCGGAACCGTCTTGTCACAACCACCCAGCAGCACGATCGCATCCAGCGGGTACGCGCGGATGGATTCCTCAACGTCCATGGCCATCAGGTTGCGGAACTGCATGGCCGAGGGCTTCATCAGGCTTTCGCCCAAGGAGATGGTGGGGAACTCCAGCGGCAAACCGCCGGCCATGAGAACACCACGTTTTACGGCATCCGCAAGCAGCTTGAAGTGGATGTTGCAGTTGACCAGCTCCGACCAGGAGTTTGCGATGCCAATGACCGGCCGGTCCTTGATGGCGAAGCGCGAGAAGCCTTCGGCCTGGATGGCAGTACGGTGCACGAATCCCGTGAGGTCGTGCGGTGCGAACCAGTGTGCACTGCGGAGATCGTTGTAGTTCGACTCAGGCATATCTTTCGGAACTCCTTGGTTTGTTCGTGTTGTGAAGTCTTGGGTGAGGCTGCTACGCGGCAGACGTGCCGCCGTCGAACGCCATGCTGGTACCAGTGGCGAAGGTGCCGTCCACCGCCAGGAAGTAGATGGCTGCCGCTACTTCTTCCGGGTCAGCAAGGCGGTTCAGCGGCACGGTGCTTTCCTTCTGCTGCAGGGCCAGGACGGGGTCCGCCTCGGATTCCAGGCCTGACCGCAACATGGGGGTATCGATGGGGCCCGGGCACACGGCGTTGACCCGGACATGGGGCGCCAGTTCCAAGGCGAGCGCCTTGGTGAGGCCCACGACGCCGGCCTTGGCTGCGCAGTAGTGGGCCAGCCCGGCCACGCCCATCGTTGCGAGATCCGAGGCGACGTTCACGATTGCCCCTCCCCCGGACCTGCGCAGGTGCAGCCCCGCTTCCCGGGCGACGTAGAAGGTGCCGGAGAGGTTGGTGTCCAGCACTTCACGCCAGCGGCGATCATCCAGGTCCTCCAGTGCCGCGTAGCCGGCAACCCCCGCGGCGTTGACTGCAACGTCGAGCCCACCGAGGGCGTGGATGGCACCCCGGACCCCGTTCCGGACCGATTCGGCGCTGGCGACGTCGGCAACCACTTGGTGCGCACCGCCGTCGATCTCCTCCGCAACCCGTTGCAGCTCTCCGGTGCGGCGACCCAATACGGCCACCCGCGCACCCCGTGCTGCGAAGAGTTTTGCGGTCGCTTCGCCGACGCCGGACGTCGCGCCTGTGACGAGCACCCGCAAGGGTTCCGTCCGATTCCACGTGCTGCGCTCCATCATCGTCGACGGGCTCCTCTTTCTTGGCGTTACTGGACTAGTACGTTCTACTCAAACAGCCGGAGGCCTTCGCCGGATGTCTCAGATTGAGACACAGCGCACACTCCTTGCGTTCATAGGCTGATCCGCAGATGCCGCCTTTCTGCGCGGCACAGCACCGCCGAAGAGCGGCACTAACTAAGGAGTCCACTTTGGAAGACCAGAACCGCATTGGCGTTGGCCTCATCTCGGTGGGGTGGATGGGGCGCCTGCATTCCCGCGCCTACCTCGCCACCAAGCAGTTCTTCCCTGAACTGCCGCGCCACCCCGAGCTTGTGATCGCCGCGGATCCTGATGATTCCGGCCGTCAGCATGCCGAGGATGCTCTCGGCTACAAGGAAACGGCTACTGATTACCGGAAGGTGCTGGAGAACCCGGACGTCGATGTCGTCTCGATCTGTTCCCCCAACTTCCTGCACCACGAGATCGCGCTGGCCACCATCGAGGCAGGCAAGCATTTCTGGATCGAGAAGCCCATGGGCCGCAGCGCCCGGGAATCCCGGGAGATCGCCCAGGGCGCCGAAGCCGCCGGGCTGATCACCTCAGTGGGCTTCAATTACCGGCACACCCCGGCGATCGCTGAGGCACGACGGTTGATCCGTTCCGGGGCACTGGGCAAAGTGACCAACGTGCAGATCCGCCTGCTGACGAGCTATGCCTCGGACCCGACGCAGGTGTTCACGTGGCGCTACGAGCAGGCGCGCGCAGGTTCCGGCGTATTGGGCGACATTCTCAGCCACGGTTTCGACCTGGCCCAGTTCCTGGTAGGCCGCATCACCTCGGTCAACGCGGTGACGGAAACCTTCATCAAGGAACGTCCGCTGCCGGCCGGAACGTCGTCGAATTCCTTCAACAAGGGTGAGGCCTCGGATGTGACCCGGGAGGTGGAGAACGAGGACTACACGGCCATGCTCGCCCGGTTCGAGGGCGGTGCAGTGGGCATGTTCGAGACAACCCGCGTCGCGATCGGCCCGCACGCCGAATACATCGTGGAGGTTTACGGCACTGAAGGATCCATCCGCTGGAACTTTGAGCGCATGAACCAGTTGGAGGTCGCCACGGACCGTAGTGGTTACCGGACCATCATGACCCCGCCGTCCTTCGGCGAATTCGGGCGCTTCCAGCCCAACGCCGGCCCCGGCATCGGGTTCAACGACCTCAAGACCATCGAGGCCGCGCTGTTCCTGCGGTCCGTCGCCGAAGGCAAGCAGCTCGGCCCCTCGGTGGCCGATGGTTGGTCGGCATCGGAACTGGTGGATGCCTCGCTGCGCAGCGCAGAGTCTTCCGCTTGGGTGGAGGTTCCGGAAGTCACGGGGAAGACGACGTACGGAGCCTAGGCTCCTGGGGCAAAAGAAGGAGGCCGGATCACCACGATCCGGCCTCCTTTGCTGCGCTGAAAACTACTTCGCGAAGCGGAACAGCTTCTTGTTGGCGAACTCCAGCATGCCCACCTTGCCCAGTTCGCGGCCGTAGCCGGACTTCTTGACGCCGCCGAACGGCACGTCCGCACCGCTGAGGTCGTAGGCACCCACGAAGACCATGCCGACGTCGAGCTGGTTGCCGACGCGCTCGGCGCGCTCAACGTCGTCGCAAATCACTACCGAACCCAGGCCGTACGGCGAGGAGTTGGCCAGCTTGATGGCTTCCTCGTCGCTGCTGACCTTGTACAGCTGCGCAACAGGGCCGAAGAGTTCCTCGCTGTAGACGTCCATGGACGGGGTGATGTTGGTAATGATCGTTGGAGTGAAGACGTTGCCCTGGGGCTCATTGTTGCCCACCAGGATCTCGGCGCCCTGGTCCAGCGCGCCCTGCACCTGGGAAGCCAGGAACTTTGTGGCCGAATCGGAGGACATCGGTCCGAAATCGCCGTTCTCGTAGGACTGTCCGGCGATGGCTGCCTTGAACTTCTCCGAGAACTCGTCGAAGTACTTGTCCAGCACCACGATCCTCTTGGAACCGTTGCAGGACTGGCCCGTGTTGCCCATGCGACCCATGACGGCCTTCTTCACGGCAAGGTCAACGTTGTCCGTGTCCAGGACCAGGAACACGTCGGCGCCGCCGAGCTCCAGCACGCACTTCTTCAGCGCACGTCCGGCCTGTTCAGCCACGATCGCTCCCACCTGCTCGGAACCGGTCAGCGAGACACCCTGCACCCGGTCGTCCGCGATCATGGTGGAAATCTGCTGGTGAGTGGCGAAGAGGTTGACGTAAGCACCCTCCGGGAAGCCTGCGTCGCGGAAGAGCTCTTCCAACGCAAGCGCCGATTCCGGGCACTGGCTCGCATGCCGGACGATCACCGTGTTGCCCAGGATGATGTTGGGAATCGCGAACCGGGCCACCTGGTAATACGGGTAGTTCCACGGCATGATGCCCAGGATCACGCCGAGGCCCTGGTAGCGGAAGAAACTCCGCAGCCCGTCGGCCACCTCCAGTTGCTCATCGGCGAGCCATTCTTCGGCGTTTTCAGCGAAGGCAGCGGCGATAGAGCCGGAGAACTCGGCCTCGCCGGCGGCCTGCTGCAGCGGCTTGCCCATCTCGCGGTTGATGATGGCGGCCAGCTTGTCCTTGCGCTCAACAAACAGATCCGCGAGGCGTTTGGCCAGGGCAGCGCGTTCGGCCACCGTGGTGGTGCGTGACCAGTCCTGATAGGTCTGCTGGGCGGCGTTGAGCCCGGCTTCCACCTCTGCGTCAGTGGCGGCGGGGTACTCGGCGTGGATGGTTCCGGTAGCCGGATCAGTAACGGCAAATGCGCTCATAATGATTGCTCCTTGGTCAGTAAATCCCGTAAAAGAAACGGGCGGGACCGCTGGATGGAGCGGTCCCGCCCGGTGCGCCTAGCGTGCGTCAGGTGCGGTGGTGGCAGCGTAGAAGCGCTGGCGCTCACGGCCCTTGAGGTGCTTGGCAGCACCCTCCAGGGTGGCGGGCCGCTCCGAGGTCATCGGAGCTCCAACGTCCCAGAAAGCGCCGTTGCCGGACAGGTAGCGCCACGGCTCCACCCGGGCGACGATCACTGCGGGGCCCTTGGCTTCCTGCGCCTCGGTGAGGGCGGCAGAGAACTCCTCGACCGTCGTCGTCGACCATGCCGCACAGCCCATGCTGGCCGCGTTGGCGGCAATGTCGAACTCAAGTACTGCCCCGTCCAAACGGCCGGACTCCTTGCTGCGTTCCCGGTACTGGGTGCCGAATTCGCGGCCCGGACCGCCCTTGGCAACCTGCAGCGGCCAAATGCACTGGTGGCCGCGGTTGTCGATCACGATCGTGATGATCTTCTTGCGTTCCTGGACGGCCGTGACCAGCTCCGTGGGCTGCATGAAGTAGGTGCCGTCACCAATCAGGACATACACCTCGCCGGGCGCGTCATCGCGGGCAATCCGGTAACCCAGGCCTGCGGGGATCTCGTGGCCCATGCAGGAGTTGGCGTACTCGAAGTGGATTTCGGTGCCGTTGGACGGGTCCCAGGCCTTGTGGATGCCTTCAACCACACCGCCGGAACCCAGGATCAGGGCGTCGTCGCTGGTGGTGCGCTTGTTGAGGACGTCGATCACTTGGGCCTGGCTCATGATTTCACCGGGGAAGGCCTGGAGGTCGTGCTTGCGCACTTCCAGCGTGGCCTTGCGTGCGTCCGCGATGTCGCTGCGGAACTCGTCCGACGTCGAATACCCGACGGCGGTGAGCCGCTCCCGCAGGCCGGCCAGGTTGAGCCTGGCGTCGCCGATGACGGGGAACGAGCCCATCTTGTGGGCGTCGAACGAACCCACGTTGAGGTTCACGAACTTCACGTCCGGGTTCTGGAACAGCGAGTGCGAGGCAGTGATGAAGTCCTGCAGGCGCGAGCCCACGGTGATGACGCAGTCCGCGCCGTCGGCGATCTCATTGGCACCCACGGTTCCGGTCACGCCCAGCGCACCGAGGTTGAGGTCGGTGATGGGTCCGCTTCCCTTGCCCGCGTAGGTCTCGGATACCGGGATGCCGAACTCGGAGCTGAAGCGCGCCAGTTCTTCCTGCGCCTTGGAGTAGCGGACGCCGCCACCGGCGATCAGCAGCGGACGCTTGGCGTTGCGGATGATTTCCGCGGCGTCGCGGAGCTCGTCCTCAACAGCCGGGCGACGGCGGATGTGCCAGACGCGCGGGGTGAAGAAGGACTCCGGAAAGTCGAACTCCGCGCCTTGGATGTCCTGCGGCAGGCAAACCACCACGGCACCGGTTTCCACGGGATCGGTGAGGACGCGCATTGCCTCCGGAAGCGTGGACAGCAACTGGGCGGGGTGCGTGATGCGGTCGAAGTAGCGGCTGACAGGACGGAAGCAGTCGTTGGCGGACACGTCGCGTTCCACCGGGTGCTCGATCTGCTGCAGCACGGGATCACCGAAGCGGTTGTTGATGATGTCCGCGGGGAACAGCAGCACCGGGAGGCGGTTGGTGGTGGCTGTGGCGGCACCGGAAACCATGTTGGTGGATCCCGGACCGGCGGAAGCGGTGCAGGCCAGGGTGGCGGCACGGTTGGAGGCCTTGGCGAAGCCGATGGCCGCGTGGACCATGGACTGTTCGTTCTTGCCCTGGAAGTGCGGGAAGTCCACACCGTACTCGTCGATGCCCTGGGCCAGGCCCACGGAGTTGCCGTGCCCGAAGATGCCGTACATGCCGGCAATCAGGCGGCGTTGTTCGCCGTCGAGTTCGCTGAACTGGACCTGCAAATACTCGATGATCGCTTGTGCGACAGTGCGGCGGCGGACGGCCTTTTTATCGGCTGCGATATTGACCTCGGTGCCGATATCAGCAGCGGCTGTGCTAGTCATGCGTTCTCCTAAATTCGTAGGTGCGTCGGCATTTGCAAACCGATTCGCCCGAACATCAGGTTTTCACCGTGGGGAAGCAAAGTTGTGTCCCAGTTTGGGACGCGGGCCACCTGCCCGGACACGCAAAAAACAGCAGCCGACGGCGGTACGTGCGTACCGCCGTCGGCTGCTGTTTGTTTTCGCTTGTCTTAGTCGAAGCGGTAAGGCTCCTGCGGTCCCACGGAGGGCAGCGGCCGGGGCCGCTCGCAGGTGCTTTCGATCGCGATGTGCTTGCCCTGCTCCGAGGAGGCCTCGAAGGCGAGGAGGACTTCCAGCACGTGGTAGGCGAAGTCTCCGCCCGTCCGGGGTTCCACGCCGTTGCGGATGGCGTAGCCGAACTCGGCCAGGCCGATGCCGCGGTAGGCGTCGTCGCGGTGGGTGATGGGCGTTTCGCGCCAGTCGCCGCCTCCGGGAGGCGTCATGTCCAGGGCGAGGTCGCCCGGCTCGCCGCGGCGCAGCACGGGAGCGCCGGAGAAGTGGTCCGGGTTCGGCGCGGCCAACGAGCCACCCGTGCCGTAGATCTCCAGGTGTGGCAGGTTGTGGTTCCAGATGTCCCAGCTGACGATCACCGTAGCTGTGGCGCCGGACTCGAAGTCGAGGGTGCCCGTAACATGCGTGGGGGTCTGGATCTGGATCACTTCACCGTCCTTGCCCGGGCGGGGACGGGTCTCGGACGAACGCGGCGTGGTTGCGGAGACGCGGGAAACGGGGCCGAAGAAGTTCACCAGGTTGGTGATGAGGTACGGTCCGATGTCCAGCATTGGCCCTGCGCCGGGGCTGTAGAACGGGTCCACGTTCGGGTGCCAGTGCTCGTAGCCCCTGCACGCGAAAGAAGCGAAGGCTGCAACGGGCTCACCGATCCAGCCGTCGTCGATGAGCTTGCGGCTGGTCTGCATGCCGGAACCCAGGAAGGTGGTGGGTGCGGAGCCCACTTTGACGCCAGCTTCCCGTGCCGCGTCCAGGATCTGCTTCGCTTCCTCAAGGGACGTGGCGAAGGGCTTCTCCGAAAGGACGTGTTTGCCGGCCGCGATCGCCTGCAGCGTGACCGGCGCGTGGAGCTTGGGCGGTGTGAGGTTCAGGACCAGCTCCACGTCCTCGTCCGCCAGCAACTCGTCCGGGGTGAGTGCTTTGGGAACGTCATACTCGGCGGCGCGCTTCCGCACGGCCTCGGGGTTCACATCCGCGAGCGCCACGATGTCGACGTCAGGGTGGACGCCGATCTTGTCCAGGTATTGGTTGAGGACGTTTCCGACGCCGATAATGCCGACTCGAATGGGTTCCATGTGAATCTCCGTTTAATGATTGTTGGAACATCCCGGGGCGAGGATACCTCGCCCCGGGATGGGTTGCGATGGCTTGCCGTAACTAGCCGGCCAGGCGTTCCTCGCGGGTCTTCGCCGTGGCTGCCTCGTCGATGGCACCGTCGGTGATGACCACGCCGTAGTGTGCGGCCGCGGCTTCGATGGTCACGCGGGACTCGCGGTAGTCGTCGAGCACCGCGAGGACGTCGCGTTCCAGCGGGTCGCCGTAGCCGCCACCGCCGGGGGTGATGGACACAACCTTCTCGCCCGACTGCAGGTCGTAGCGGCCCACCACGGGAATTTCGCGGCGTTCGCCGGTCTTGAGGTCTTCCACCCAGGCGGACGGTTCCGCACCGTCGTGGCCGCCGCGGACACCCTTCGGCGGGTTGATCTTGCCTTCGATGCCGTAGGTGAGGGTGACGCTCTCGCCGCGGGGCTCCATGGTGACACGTGTTGCGAGTCCGCCGCGCTGGCGGCCGGCTCCGCCGGAGTCGGCAACCAAGGTGCGCTCGTGGACCAGGATCGGGTAGCGCTGCTCGTCCACTTCCACGCTGTCGTGGTACAGCAGTGCGCCGCACACGGGACGTTGGTAGGTGGGCCAGCCGTCAACGTACGGTGTTGCCGGACCACCGACGCCGCCTACCAAGATCTGGTTGACGTAGGGGTTGCCGTTGCGTTCGTCCGTTCCGGAGATGACCGACTTGGCGGGGGCCTGGCCGGCTGCGCCCTCGGCGGTGCCGTAACCGTCGTCGATCTGGGAGAAAGCGGCCTGCACGATGTTGACCACGCGGTCAGCGAGGTTCGTGGTGCCGGAGGAGCAAGAGTACGGGTGCTTGGGAACACCAACCGCGCAACCGTCCCGCAGCAGCACCTCGACGCGACGGAAGGTTCCCGCGTTGCTCGGCAGGTTCTCCGGGATGCCGGAAAGGATGCCGGCCAGGGCGGCGCCGGTGGCAGTTGCCTTGGTGAGGTTAAGGCCGTTGGGCAGGTTGTCCGGGTTGTCGCGCAGGTCGATCACCACCTTGCCCTGCTTGGGCTTCACCTCAAGGGTTGCCTGCAGCTGGACGCCCTCCGGACCGGTTCCGGGGAACGGATCGTGGGCAGAGGTGCCGTGGAGGACGTACTCGGGCAGCTTCTCGATCGCGCTGGCGGTGAGGCGCTCGGAGTAGTCGAACCAAGCGTCCACGAAGTCCACCAGGTCATCCACGCCGAACTTTTCAGCGAGTTCGTGGATGCGGCGCTCGGCGATGCGGGAAGCACCGACGGAGGCCAGGTAGTCGCCGTACCACTGGTCCGGAACACGGATGCGGGACCGGCACATGCGGATGATGTCGTCGATGTCCGTGTAGTCGCGCTGGATCCGCACGCAGGGGAAGATCAACGCGCCTTCCTCGTACACGTCCCGCGCGGTGGCGAAGAACGTGGTGGGAAGCGAGTTGCCGCAGTCGGCCTGGTGGGCCTTGGTCACGGCGGTGAAGAGGTGGCGGCCCTGGATGAAGATGGGCACCAGGATCACGTGGTCCGCTGCGTGGGAGTTACCCATGTAGGGATCGTTGTGCAGGAACGCGTCGCCTTCGCGGATGTCCTTGTGCAGTTCCACCATGTCCTCGCCCAGCGGGCCGGCACCGAAGACGTGCACCGGCACACCTTCAGCCGCGGCAAGCAACTGGTTGTCCGCGGTCAGCACGGCGCAGGAGAAGTCGCGGGCCGTGTTGATCACGGAAGAGCGGGCGGAGCGGAGCAGGCCGCTGGTCATCTCGCGGACAATGCCGTCAAATGCGTTGGCAAGGACCGAGAGCTTTACGGGATCGAATTCGCGGGTCACGGTTACGCCTCCTTACGGGTGAGGTAGATGTTGGATCGTTCATCGAGCGTCGCGTCCCATTCCGGCGGTACGACGATGGTGGTGGTGGGCTGGTCGATGACGGCCGGTCCCACGATCTTGTCGCGCGGAGCGAGCGTCACGCCGCGGTAGCGCTGGGTGCTGAAGGGTTCGCCGCCAAAGACGATGCTGTCCGTGCGGTGGATTTCCGCGGTGCGGCTGAGTTCGCTTTCGGACCTGGTGTGCTCCGGACGCGGGATTTCCACGCGGACGCCCCAGGTGATGATCTCCACGCGGCTGTCCGGATCGTGGGTGCCGTTGCGGCGGTCGTGCTCTTCGTGGAAGGCGCGCTCGATGATGCCTGCCGCGTCACCGGAGGTGTCCGGGGCGGCGTCGAGGTAGACGCGGAGGTCCCAGGCCTGGCCGGGGTACCGGGCATCCACGAAGTAGGTGACCTTGGGCGCTTCGCCTACGCCGTCGAAGCGCTTCACGAAGAGCTCAGCCTTGGCCGTCAGGTCCTCCACAGCGCGGGAGGCCGAACCGGCGTCGAAACTGCGCGTGTCGTTGTGCAGCGGGGAGAGGAACTCGGTTGCGATCGGGGCGCGGTGGGCGCCGTAGGCGGCCAGGACGCCGGCGGTCGCCGGGATCAGGACGGTGTCCGCTTCCAGGAGCCTGCCGATGATCGCTGCGACCATGGCGCCTGCGCCACCGCCCGCAACAATGAGCGCACCCCGGGGGTCAACGCCCTGTTCGAGGGCAGATTGGCGGATGGCGGTTGCCATGTGGTTGGCGGAGACATCCAGGATGGCCTGGGCAGCCTGCAGGGTGTCCATCTTCAACGGCCCGGCAATGCGGGTGTCGATGGCCTTGATGGCGGCCTCGCGGTTCAAGGTAAACCCGCCTTCGAAGCCCTCCGTGTCGAGGTAGCCAAGCGCCACGCAGGCGTCGGTGACGGTTGGTTCTTCGCCGCCGCGGCCGTACGCTGCCGGACCGGGAGTGCTGCGCGCACTCTGCGGGCCCACGCGAAGGAGGCCACCGCCGTCGATCCACGCGATGCTGCCGCCACCGGCGCCGATGCTGGACACGGCGACGGAGGACAAGCCGGTGAGGTGACCGACGAACGGCTCCCCCAGCCAAGCTTCGCGGGTGTGGCGGACCACGCCGTTCTCCACCAGCGACACATCGAAGGTGGTGCCGCCCATGTCGCAGACAACCACGGTGTCGTGGTCCGGTGCTGCCGCCGCACCCACCAGCGGCGCCATGGACGGACCGGAGTTCAGCAGCAGGACGGGACGGTCAAGGACATCGGCGACGTCGAGCACGGCACCTTCGGAGGTGACCACCAGAAGGTCGCCGGCGAAGCCGTACTCCTGGAGGTCCGAGCGGAGCTTGCCCAGGTGGTCGGCCATGAGCGGCTTCAGGGAAGCGTCGATCGAGGCTGCCGAGGAGCGTCGGTATTCGCGGATGGTGGGGTTGGCCGCGTTGGAGAGCGTGTACGGAACGCCGGGGAGGATTTCCTTGATCAGCTCGGCAACCCGCTTCTCGTGGGCGTCGTTGATGATGGACCACAGGAAGGACACGGCAACGGCTTCGATGCCCTGTTCCTTGAAGGAACCGAGGACTTCGCGGACCTGCTCTTCGTCCAGTTCCACCAGGATGTCGCCCTCGGCCGAGATGCGCTCGGTGATTTCGAAAGTCAGGTGGCGGGGAATGTAGGGCGGCGGGTAGGCAGCCTTGGAATCGAAGGCGTCGCGGCGGCCACCTTCGCGGAGCAGCAGGGTGTCGGCAAAACCGTCCGTGGTCAGCAGCGCTGTTTTGGCGACCTTGCCGGTGAGCACTGCGTTGGTGGCGTGGGTGGTGCCGTAGACAATGACGTCAGCGTTGCGGAGAACGTCGTCGCCGCTCCAGCCAACAGACTCGGCCGCGCGGCGGACCGAGGCTTCGAAGCCGGTGAACACGCGGTCGTAGGTAGTCAGCGCCTTGCCGACTGCCATGTCGCCGCTGTTGGAACCGACCACGACGTCGGTAAAGGTACCGCCGGTGTCGACGGCGATGCGGTACCGGGCCTCGCCTGGTTGTGTTTGTACATCACTCATGGTCTTCATTACTTTCGTAGAGCTTGCAGGGGGTTAGAGCTGGGGCTTGCCCACGGTGTTGCGGAGCAGACCTACCTTGTCGATTTCGATTTCCACGGTGTCTCCCGGTTCCAGCCAGACAGGCGGGTTCCGCTTGGCACCGATGCCCTGCGGGGTTCCTGTGGCAATGACGTCGCCGGGTTCCAGGGTGAGGAAGCTTGAGAGGTAGGAGACGATCCGCGCGATCGAGAAGATTTGGTAGCTCGTGTTGGAGCGCTGCACTTCGATGCCGTTCACGCGGGTTGCGAGGTCCAGGTTCTGGGGATCGCCCACTTCGTCCAAGGTGACCAGGGCAGGGCCCCACGGGGTTGACCCGTCCACGGCCTTGCCTGCCAACCACTGGGTGCCGCGGTACTGCAGGTCGCGGGCGGTCACATCGTTCAGCGGGGCGAGTGCCGCCACATAGTTCAGCGCCTCTTCTTCCGTGACTTCACTGGCCTTGCGCCCGATGACAACTGCCAGTTCACCCTCGAAGTCGAGGTTTTCGCTGACCTTCGCGCCGCCGATCTCGTCCTCGGGCCCCACCATGGTGGACGCGAACTTGGCGAAGACATCCGGATACTCCGGGAACGCGCGGCCGGTCTCGGCAACATGGTCCTTGTAGTTCAGGCCGATGCAGAGAACCTTGGAGGGATTGGGCACGGGCGTGGTCAGGCGAACATCGGCCCGGGGACCAACGTGTGCTTCCGGATCCTGTCCGGCCAAGACGCTGACCTCGGCGGAGATGGCCTGCAGCCGGTCGCCGTAAAGTTCCAGGAATTCCCGGACGGACGTGGTGGCTCCGTGCACTGCCACTTTTGAGCTTTGAAGGAGCAGTTCCAGGTCATAGACGGTGTCTTCGATCAGGACGCCGCCGCGGATACCG
Organism: Paenarthrobacter sp. NPDC018779; assembly: GCF_044391085.1. NCBI lineage: Bacteria > Bacillati > Actinomycetota > Actinomycetes > Micrococcales > Micrococcaceae > Paenarthrobacter > Paenarthrobacter sp. NPDC018779. The sequence goes on from NZ_JBIRZS010000015.1 coordinate 41,882, forward strand.
GATTCGTGTTCGTAGGAAACGATCTTCATGGTTACTTGGCACCTTCCGTAGTGGGAGCCTCCGAGGCGACTGCCAGGACAGCGTCGGCCAGGCGGTCGGTAATGTCGGCCACCACCTTTTCGTCCATGGGGGTGGACAGGGACAGCAGGTTAGCCGGGGAGCCGAGCAGTCCGCGCTCGTAGGAGGCCCACCACAGCCTGTGCTGGGTGTGCTCGTCCACTTTCTCCGCACCGGCAGGAACCGCGCGGAGGAGCGAGCCGTGGCCGCGAATCTCCCAGCCGGCGTCGGCAATCCTGGCGTTGACCGTTTCGCGGGCATTGTCGCCCAGCTGGTTCAAGCGCGTGACCTCTGCTTCGGTGTAGAGGCGTAGTGCAACGGAACCGGCGGCCATGCTCACCGGGTTGCCGGAGAAAGTGCCGCCGTGCGGGAGGCTGCCCGGGCGCGTCGGGTCCACTTCGGCCATGAGCTCGGCCTTGCCACAGACCGCGCCAACGGGGAATCCGCCGCCGATGAGCTTGCCCGTGGTCAGCAGGTCCGGGGAAACCCCGTACTCACCGCTGAAGCCGCTGTAGCCAAGACGGAGGCTGATGACCTCGTCGATGATCAGGACGATGCCGTACTGCGTTGCAAGTTCCCTGGCCGTCCGAACGAATTCCTTATTGATCGTCAGCAGGCCGGCACGGTTGGGCAGCAGGTCCAGGATGATGGCGGCGTACGCGTCCGGAGCGGCCTCAACCGCCTGGCGCAGGAATTCGACGTCGTTCAGCGGCACCGCAGTGACGTCGTCGATCACGCCTCGGGTCACGCCACGCTGGTAGGACGGTCCGCCCGGGACCAGGGCAACCTCGGACGTTCCGTGGTAACCGCCCTTGGTAACAATGACGCGTTCACGGCCGGTGCTGGCCCGGGCGATACGGATCGCGGACATGACGGCTTCGGTGCCGGAGTTCGCGAAGCGGACCTGGTCCAACTCCGGGAGGCGGCCCAGCAGGAGTTCGGCCAACTCCCATTCGTAAAGGTTCGGGATCCCCCAGCTCGCCCCGGTGGTGAGCGCCTTGGTGGCGGCTTCGGTGATTTCCGGGTGGGCGTTTCCGTGGATCAGGGAGGTGAAGTTGTTGTTCGCGTCGATCAGTTCACGGCCGCGGTCGTCCCACACCCGGTAGCCCTCGCCCTTGATGGCGTAGGGGCTCGGAGCGCCGGTGTAGTACGTTGAGCGGCCGTAGCCGCCGGGCAGCAGCGGAAAACCGCGAGGCCCACGGCGTAGGTGCGGATCTTCTACGGGGTTCTGCAAAGCAGCGAGGTCTTCAAGATGATTGGTGGTTGCCAAGTTGGGTTTCTCCAGTCTCTTCAGTTCACAAGTCGTTTCAGTTCACGAGTTGTTTCAGTTCACGAGGTCGATGAGTGGCTGGCCGGTCAGCGCGAGGCGGACCCGCTCCACAGCGCCGTCCTGCAGGGCGCCCGTCGACCGGTTGGAACGCCAGGCGATGTGCGGGGTGAGGATGGCGTTGGGTGCCGTGCGCAGGGGGTGGTCAGCGGCGAGCGGTTCCTGGGCGAAGGTGTCGATGCCGGCGCCTGCGATGTGACCCGAGGCCAGGGCCTCGGCGAGCGCGGCCTCGTCGATGAGCCCGCCGCGGGACACGTTGACGATCACGGTGCCCTTGCGCATCCTGGCGAGGACATCGATGGAGATGAGGTTCGCCGTCTCGTCGTTCAGCGGCAGGTGGAGGGAAACGACGTCGGAATTCTCCAGGATGTCTTCCAGCCCGGCCATCTCCACGAAGCTGTCCGTGACGAACGGATCGTAGGCGCGGACCCGGGCGCCGACGGCCGAGTACATGCGGGCTACGTGCTGGCCGATGCGTCCCATGCCCAGGACGCCGACTTCCAATTCGGAGAGGACTGGGGTGTCGTAGCCGATGGTTCCGGCCCAGCCGAGGTTGTTGATCGCTGCGTTGCCGGCGGGCAGGCGGCGGGCCAGCGCCAGGCCCATCGCGAAGGCGTGGGAGGCGACTTCCTCTGACGCCGTGCCGGGAACGATCGAGACGGGGATGCCCGCGTCGGTGGCCGCGGCGACGTCGATGTTGTCGTAGCCGATCCCGTACCGGATGACTGCACGGCACTTGGCCATCAGCGGGAAGTCCGCCGCAGTGAGCTTGGCGTAGGGGGTGATCATCACAATGTCGGCTTCGGCCAGCCCGTCGCGGAAGGCGTCAGTGTCCGCCGCGGGGTTGAGTGTGTAACCGAACTCCTCCGCGAGCGCGTGCTCACGGTCCAGGTCCGGGAAATGGTGAGGGGCCACAAGAATGGTTCCCTGGGCATCGCGGGTCATAGTCAGTCGTCCTGTTCGTGTTGGTACCCTCGGTCCTGCCGGACACTCCTTGGGACGGGTGCCGGTGTCGGGTGATTTCCAGTACAACGCGATATCGGGGCGGCCATCCGTGCCAGATCGAGACACCTCGGTGGGACACTGTCCCAGCGCCTGGAGGTCGGGGCCGCGGACGCGCGAAGAGGCCACCCGCCGTCGGGCCTTCCGACGCCGGAGCGCCGCCGGGCAGCGCAAGCAGCCACCCGCCGTCGGGCCTCTTTAGTTGGTGGGCAGCGCGCAGCAGCCGGCCCCTTGGGAGGTCGGCTGCTGCTGCGTGGAATCAGAGGTCGAAGCCGCGGCTGCGGAAGTAGTCCATGCGCCGGTACAGGGTGGAGCGCCCGATCTGCAGGGTTTCGGCCGCAAGGCTGCGGTTGCCGCCCGCTTCCTGGAGCGCCGTACGCAGTTCGCTGAGTTCCGCATCCTCCAGGCGGGACAGCCTACCCTTGGTCAGGACGCGGTGGAAACCCTGCGGCAGGTCGTCCAGGGTGACCTCCGCACCTTCTGCACGTTCGACGGCGTTGGAGACCACCGCGCGCAACTGGTCGATATTTCGGGGCCAGTCGGCGTGGGTCAGGGTGGTGATGAGCCGCCGGGACAGCTTCCGCTCCCCCAGCTCTTCCGCGATGGCGTTGGCCAGTTGGGGGATATCCTCGCGCCTGTTGCGCAAGGGCGCCACGGAAACCTCCAGGACATCGAAGGCTTCCGAAAGCAGGAGGGTGGCATCCGTGGGGCGCGTGATGGTGAAAATCAGCTTGGTGGCGGCGTTGCCCCGAAGGTTGCGGGCGATCTCACTGGCTTCGTTCTGGGAGAGCTCATCGGCGTGCTCCACGATCAATGTTGAGGGAAGCTCGGTGGCCACCCTGTGCAGGACGTCCCGGAGCGAGGCGTTCCTGAGGTCTCCGTTGCGGGCGTCCACCACCATCTGCCCACCCCGCAGGGCGGCGATGGCACCGGCCAACCGCAGCTTTCCGCTGCCGACTTCACCGATCATCACCACGGATCTGTCCTGGTCAACGGCTTTCCGGGCCAGGTTGAGGGTGCGCTTGAACTCAGTACTGGTGCCGTCAACGTGCTTGAGCAGCCGCTCTGCGGTCCCTTGCGGAGCAGAGGCCAACTGGAGCGGTGCGCTTGTGGGGGTGATGGCGCGGTCCTTGGCCGGGGCATGGGGCCGGACCACGACGATCGCCCCGACGTTTGCAGCGGACAGCGTCACAGGGGATATTTCCAACGTGGACAAGCCTGGCCCTTGGAGCATGACTTCGCAGTTCATCTCTCGACCGGAGGACATTACTGCCTTGGCGTAGCCGGAGACGATCGAGAAATCGCTGTCCACCAGCGTGGCTGTCGCCGAGGCGTTCTGGAGCGAGTTCTTGCCGTCGACGGCGATCACGGCCCGGTTGCCCCGGCGGCGCGAAATCCTGAGGTACTCGCTGAGGAGTGCCCGCTCCTTGGAGGACGTACGGACCTCGATGTCCCGCTCGATCCGAGATGCAACGCCTTCCAGCATGAGCAGGGTGGACGACGGTTCCAGCGTGCTGACCCGGTTTGCCGGGAGCGTCAGCCCGATCACGGCCCGCACACGGTTATGGAACGGGTCCCGGACCAAGGAAGCAAAGCACCAGTTGCCGCGCATGTCCTCACGGAAGTGTTCTTCCGGGGCCAGCCACACTCCCCGCCCCTCCTCCAGTGCGAGGCCTTCGCCGTTGCTCCCACAGCTTTCCTCCAGCAAGGAGTACCCGGCGGGGAACCCGTCATCCCGCAGGAAGTTGGCCTTGACCAGCACTCCGTTCGGGGCGGTGATGTTGACGTAGCCACCCAGATCGGCGGCCACCTCATCCAGCTTCTGCAGGTGCGGGCCGGCCGCAGCGATCGTGTACTCGTCTACCCGCCCTTCGTCGTAGAAACCCCTGTCCGCGAAGGCATCCACACCGGCCGCGCGGCTCCTGTACCAGGAACGGGCCACCATGGGACGGATGCCGCTGAGGTCGGCATGGGGTTGCATCAGGAAGAGCTCGCGGACGCGGTTGGTTTCGCGCGGGGTCTCATTCGGCCACGGAGACAATACTTCTGCTGACATTGGGGGGTTCTCTCTGGGTTGGCGGTTCAGGATGCCAGTGCCGGGCCAGGTCCGCCCGATGTGGTCTTTCTGTGGCGCAGCCGCCGGGATGGCCTGGAATGGAACGCGAGTTGCGCCTGCCAAGCCTCATCCTGCGCGGCGTTGTCTTCCAGCGCCCGTGCGCCGATGTACGCGGCAACCATTCCGGAAAGACCGCTTCCGAGGATGACGTTGTTGTTCCGAGTGGCCCCCAGGCTCGTGTTTTCGGTGACCATTGCTGTTCTCTTCCCGCTCAAACGCTTTGAGATGCACCGGCAGCGTTACTGCCTGATGCCATTTCCAGCGTACCTAACTAACAGACGTTAGGGAAGAGTTTTTTGGCTTCAAAGCGGACAAAAGCTAACGACTGTTAGGATGGCTCATTATGAGCGACAGGTCCTACGAATCCGCCTCCCGCGCCTTCGAATCGCAACTGAAGGAATGGAACTGGACGGGCCAAAGGGCGGGCCGGCAGAACATCCTTGAAGCCTTCTTGGAACTCGCAATCGCCAACGGCTTCAACTCCGTTTCCATGCGGACCATCGCCAACGCCGTCAACATCAAGCCGCCGAGCCTCTACTCGCACTTCCCGGACGGCCGGGACGAGATCGTTGCCGAATCCCTGCGCTGGCACTTCCACCGTTTTGGTGTCGCCCTGCTCGAGGCCGTTGCTCCGGCGGGCAATGCCGAGGAGTTCTGGGATGCCATGGTCAAACTCCACTTCACCAGGCAGGTAAGGCTCCCGGAGAGCAATCTGTGGGATCTCCTGGTTGCCACGGACAGGATGGCGGGAGTCCTGCCCAAGGACCTGCGGGCCCAGGTTGATGACTGGGTCACCCTGCACGAGGAGATGTACATCGCGGCGGCGCGGGACATGGGCTGCCCCGACGCCGAGGAACATGTCCGGGTGGTCATGACCCTGCTGGAGGGCGCCACACGGTGGGCTCCAGCCGATTGCGACGACGCCGAACTGGAGGTGTTGGCCGACCGGGCCGTCACGCTTTCGCGGGCGATCCTGGCGGTGGATTTCCAGCGCGCAAGTATGTAGGCGTCGGCGGGCCAACGGTCTTGCGGCCGGAAAGAACACGACGGCGGCCGGCGCGTTCGCGCGCGGCCGTCAGGTGAGCGCGCCCGTCAGGTGAGCGCGTCCTTGATTTTCAGCAAGTGCGCCCGGCTCTTTTGGACTGCATCCGCGGCGTTGCGCTCGGTTATTGCTTGCAGCAGATCTGCGTGCACCTTGTGGTCTGCGTCGTCGGCGTGGTTCTTTCTGATGTGGAGCAGTTCAACCATCGCGTGCCGGAGCCGCGGAGTGAACCCATCGAACAATTCGGTGAGGATCGGGTTGTGGGCAGCGGCGACGATCGCGCGGTGAAAGGCGGTGTCCGCGTCAACAAGCTGCACCGGGTCATCGCGTTGCTGGTCACGGAGGGCAAGGGCGCGACGGATCGCTGATAAATCGGCCGGGGTACGGCGTTCTGCTGCCAGTGCTGCCGCTTCTGTCTCGATGGCAATGCGGGCTTCGACCACTGCGACGATATCGGCACGGCGAAGCACCTCATCCCACTCGTCCGAGACATCCAGCGCGGTGACGAAAACGCCCGCGCCCTGTCGTGAGTCGAGCACGCCACGCCCCGCCAGTTGACGGATGGCCTCGCGGACCGTGGAACGGCCGACGCCGAGTTGCGGGGCCAGGGTCGTTTCTCCGGGCAGCTTCTCGCCGAGCTTCCACTCCCCCGATTTCACCCGACCAAGGAGAATTTCTGCGGCCTGATCTGCCAGTGAAACGCGCTTGACCTGCGCCATAAGAATTTCCTTACTACTCAGCTTGTCTGAGGTGTTGTGTTACAGTCTACCCATGTTCTCCATCGAGTTCCTTCTTCTTCGCTGCCACGGCGGGGCCTGACCAAGACCGGCTCCCCTCCGTGGAGCTGAAGCATGCGCCGGTCCCTTGATCTGAACACGAAGGAAACCGACCGATGACAGCTTCAGCTTTCCCCCGCATCTCTACTCCCGCAGGCGCAGTGCCCAGTTCTGCTCCAACGTGGAACCTGCAGCGTCACTCCCAGATGCCTTCCCACCGCTATTCCGATGTGTATTCACGGGTGGAAGTGCCGCTCACCGAACGGGACTGGCCGACGAAACGATTGACGGCCGCGCCGCTGTGGGTTCCGGTCGATCTGCGTGATGGCAACCAAGCCCTTGCGGAGCCGATGAACCCTGCACGCAAACGTCGCTTCTTCGAACTGATGGTCGCCATGGGCTACAAGGAAATCGAGGTGGGCTACCCCTCTGCATCGCAGACCGACTATGACTTCGTGCGCCTGATTGCCGATACGGACATCGCCCCGGAAGATGTCACCATCGTGGTCTTCACGCCGACCCGGCGCGACCTCATCAAACGAACCGTTGAATCGATCAGGGGCATCCGCAACGACGTCGTTATCCACATGTACACCGCGACCGCACCGGCCTGGCGGAACATGGTGCTCGGATACAACCCCGCTGACCTGAAAGAACTCATACTCAGGGGTGGCCGGGACGTCCTCGACGCCGCCGGCGATATGCCAAACGTCAGGTTCGAATTCTCACCCGAGGTCTTCAACCTCACCGAGCCCGACTACGTGCTCGATGTCTGCAACGCGATGACCGAGCTTTGGGACGCCCGAGCGGAGCGTCCCGTGATCCTCAACCTGCCCGCAACCGTCGAAATCGCGACGCCCAACGTTTATGCGGACCAGATCGAGTACATGCACAAGAACCTTGCCCGGCGGAACAGTGTCATCCTCTCCGTACACCCCCACAACGACCGAGGCACGGGGATCGCATGCGCAGAGCTGGCGGTGCTCGCCGGCGCCCAGCGAGTGGAAGGCTGCATCTTCGGAAACGGAGAACGCACCGGCAACGTCGACATCGCAACATTGGCTTTGAACATTCACGCACAAGGCGTCGACCCGATGATCGACTTCTCGGACATCGACGAGATCCGCCGCACGGTGGAATACTGCAACCGGATAGACGTGCACCCCAGGCATCCGTACGTCGGCGACCTGGTGCACACGGCGTTCAGCGGTACCCACCAGGACGCCATCAAGAAGGGCTTCGCCGAGCACCAGGCTCGCGCCAAGGCCGAGGGGCAGGCTGAATCGGCCATAGCGTGGCAGGTTCCCTATCTGCCAATCGACCCGGCCGATATCGGGCGCAGTTACGACGCCGTTATCCGCGTGAACTCCCAGTCCGGCAAGGGCGGAATCGCCTACCTGCTCGAAACGGAGTACGGGATTGAACTGCCGAGGCGCCTGCAAATCGACTTCGCCCGACGCGTCCAGCAGCACACCGATGATTCCGGCGCCGAGATTACCGCCACCGAAATCTGGGAGATCTTCCAGCGCAGCTACCTCAGCAACGCAGGTACCGCCGCCGTCGAACTCTGCGGCTACGACACCACCGATAATGCCGGTCACGGCACCACGTGCCTCAACCTCCGTATCCGCGGTAAAGAGCATGTAAGCACCCATACAGGAGTTGGCCCCGTCGAAGCCCTGACTGCGGCGCTGGCGGCGCAGAACATCGACGTCGAAATTCTCAACCTGCACCAGACGAGCCTCGGTCATGGCAACGACAGCGAAGCGCTCACGATCATCGAATACCGCCTCGACGGAGACGTCTCTTGGGCGGCGGGCCGTGCCGGATCAGTCTTGGCCGCGAGCATGGCAACGGTGATCAACGCCGCCAACAGTTACTCGACGGTGACCATGACGGAAGGCCAGCCGGAGGCTCCGTCGGGTACGGGATCGGCGCGTTTGTCCGTCTGCACCTCGCCGGTGCCGTCCGTCGCACGAGCCTTGACATAGTGGATGCCTGGGGTGGCGTCCCACTCGTAGGACCACTGACGCCATGTGATGGTGGACGCTTCGGCAGACAGCGTCGCTTCCACCCAGTCGCCGTCGTCGATCTGTACTTCGACCTTGGTGATGCCGCGGGTCTGGGCCCAAGCGGAACCGCCAACAGCAACCTTTCCTGCCGGTAGTTTCGCGAAGGATGCCGGGACATCCACCCGTGCCATGGTCTTGATGGGTCCACGCTCGGACCATCCCCGCTCCGTCCAGTACGCCTTGCTGTCCGCGAAGCGGGTTATCTCCAGGTCAACCACCCACTTGGTAGCTGAGACAAAGCCATACAGTCCGGGCACCACCATGCGTACGGGATAGCCGTGCTCCACCGGCAGGGGCTCGCCGTTCATGCCGATGGCCAGCATGGCATCCCGGTCGTCCTCCTGGAGGACGTCCAAGGGGGTGGAAGCGCTGAAGCCGTCGATCGAGCGGGAAAGGACCATGTCTGCGCCGTCCTTCGGCCGGGCTTTGGCCAAGACGTCGCGCAGGGGCATGCCCAGCCACTTCGCGTTGCCCACCAGCTTCCCGCCCACCGGGTTGGAAACACAGGTGAGGGTGACATGCGATTCGATCAGATCGGCGTCGAGCAGGTCCTGGAAAGTGAGCGTGATTTCCTCTTCGACCATTCCATGGACCCTTAGTGCCCAGTCTTCGAAGTTGACCTCGGGAACACTCAATGCCGTGTCGATCCGGTAGAAATCCTTATTCGGCGTCAACCACGGATAGACGCCCTTCACCGGGGACTGCACATCCGCGGGGACCGCGGCCGCAGCCCTGCGAGGGGCCGGAAGCTTGAGTGCTTCCCGAGCCTGGGCGATGTTGTTCCGGGCCGCACTCAGCAACCGGCCACCGGTGGCGGCGATACCGGCCGCGACAGCGGCTACCCCGGCAGCGGCGAAGAAACGACGGCGGCTGGTGACGGCCGAACGATCCGTCCCGTCGGCGTCGGCCGCCATGTCCGCAGGGACCTCCGGCCAGGACTTCAACCGCCACAACGGCCGGAGAAGCAGGCGCAGCGCCACCAGCCCAGCCACGGTTCCCGCCACCGACGGGATGGCGTCCACGGGTTGCACGCCGGCCCGGGTCAGGACACAAGCGACAATCACCGCGCCCATGAACAGCACACCCAGGACGCCGAGGGCCCACTTCCGGTACGCGACAACGCCGAGGACGCAGGCGAGGACCGCGATGGTCAGGCCCATCCCGACAAAGAGGGCAACCTTGTCATTGGTACCGAACGTCGCGATCGCGAAATCCTTCAACCACGACGGCGTGAAATCAATGAACGTAGACCCCAGGGCAAAAAACGGCGTTGCCCTGGCGGTGAAGAACGCGCCCACCAGCTCCGCGACGGCGAGTACGACGGCGGCCGAGACCACCCCTGCGAGCGCTGCCATACCCTTGGCGCCCCTGATCCTGCGGCTGTGCTTCGTCATGCGGGTGATTCGGAGCCACCCGGTATAAGGATCGGTCAGACTTGGCTCAAGCCCTCTTTAGTGCTCTGCTTTCTTCTTTCCGAACGGCAGCACGCGCGACACTGCTTGGACTACAACCATGACGGCCGAACCCCAAATGATGCCGAGTACAGCCGAGCACAGCGTATTGACCAACCACGCCAGCGCGCCGCCCACTGCCGGGATTCCGGCGAGGGGTGATTCCAGCGCGTGGACCAGGTCGTAGGGCAGGTGCCAGCCGAGGTCGTGGGCGGCCTGCAGCAGGATATGGCCACCCACCCAGAGCATCGCGATCGTGCCGACGACGGTGATCACGGAGAGCACCTTCGGCATGGCGGCGACCAGCAGTCGTCCAGTCCTCTGCGTTGCCGGAGAGTCTTTGGTGGTCAAATGAAGCCCAATATCGTCCATCTTGACGATCAGTGCCACAGCCCCGTACACGGCCGCGGTGATGATGATGGCGACGACAACCAGGATGAACGCCCGGACCCACAAGGACTCGGCAGCTACTTCATTCAACGCGATGACCATGATCTCGCAGGAGAGGATGAAGTCGGTGGTGATCGCGCCTCGCGTGACCTTGGCTTCCGCTTCGGGTCCTCGGTCCACGGCCGGGCCATGACCCTCCTCGGAGTGTCCCCGGAGCTTGTGCCAGACCTTCTCGGCGCCCTCATAACAAAGGTAGGTGCCACCCAACAGGAGGATCACTGGAATGATCCCCGGGACGAAAGTGCTCACCAACAGCAGCGCCGGCAGGATGACCAGCAGTTTGTTCCTCAGCGAGCCCCAAAAGATCTTCCGGATCATGGGCAGTTCCCGGGACGGGTCCGCTCCGGACACATACTGCGGGGTCACCGCGGCGTCATCAATCACGACGCCGGCAGCCTTGGCACCCGCTTTCGCGGCACCGGCCGCCACATCATCGACAGACGCGGCCGCCAGTCGAGCCAGGGCAGCGACATCATCCAACAGCGCGACGAGGCCTCCGCTCACAGTTCACCTCCATCCCGCACGGGCGTGTGCAGGTGGGCGTGATTGTCCGGGGCGGGGAGCACGATTGGCATGCTGAAAGTCTACGGTCTCCTGGCGGGAGCAGGCAGATGCCGTTCGCTGACATGAAGACGAAGCCCCACCGCCCGGGCACCTCATGGCCGGGCAACGCCCCTGTCAGGTCAATCCGTGGATGCCAGAAGGTCGAGTACGAAGCGGGCCATATGTACACGTCCGGCCACGAGGGTGCGGAGTTCGTCGGAGTCGGGTTCTGACAGCCGCTGGGTGGCGACCGCTGAGAGTCCCGTAAAGAGGGCCATGGATGCCGCGTGTCCCCGACGCACTTGGGCCTCGGGGGTCTCGACGCCGGATTCGGCCTAGCCCTCGCAGTACGCTTAAGGCACAACGGTTCCGGCCGGTACAACTCTTCCCCGCTCATGGCACCCTGATTAACCAGGCCGGCCAGTAACTGGCCAAGGTCAAAACCGGCACAGGCCCCGCCGTACAGGCCCCAGTCGATGACAGTGAAGTCTGTGGACCCTTCGGGGCCGCCGGTGTCCCCGATCAGGAGGTTCTGTGGGCTGGCGTCTCCGTGCGCAGGCAGGGCCGGAAGGGCGATCATCTCTTCCATGAGCTCCGGAGCCCGGACGGTGAGCGAGCGCAGGCGGTCAATCAGTCGCGGATCCGCGACTTCGGCCACGGCTGGGATTTTCCAGAGGTCGTCGCCTTGAATACCCGGTATGAGCAGCATGGCGCCCACTCCTTTGAGGAAGAAGCGCATCTTGTCCGCGTCCCTTTCCCGGGAAAGCGCCGGCCCTCGGTCCTTGACCTCCGTGCTTCCCGCTAGCCTGCCGAGCAGGGTGGCCGCGTCCCGGAACCTCGCGTCATTCCATTCAGCGTCGGGGCTTTCGGAGACGTCCTCCATCCAGATCGCAGTACGCTGCCCGTCCGCCTCCACAATGCTGTAGACCTTGGGAAGCCGGCCGCCTGCAGGCATGGCATCCGCGAGTTCCGAGGCGTACACCTCCGCCTCTGTACGCCACGGGCCATCCCGGGTCTCCGGCCCTCCCACTACCGGGTGATGTCCCTGATCCCGCCGGAAGGAATCCGCCTGACCGAACTGGCCGAACGCGCCACCATCACCAAGGCCGGAATCGGCCAATTCATGAACTATCTGCAACGCGAGGGCTATGTTGGCTTTACTGGCGACCCGGCGGACAAGCGCGCCAAAATAGTGACCCTGACCCAGCAAGGCCAAGCGGCCGTGGACTTCTCGCTGCACATCATCGCCGCTACAGAAGAACGCTGGTCCGAGGCACTTGGCCCCGAACGCTACCGCGAACTACGCCAAGCATTGTTCGACATAGCAACCAGCCAAGGGGCAACGAGCCCCGACCCCGTTCAGCAGTAGGGTCCTGGGGCGCAAGCCGCAACCAAAAGCTTGTTCGTGGAGCGGTTATTGGGGCTGGTGGGGCTTGAGGAAGTCTTGAGGTTTTCCTGACGCGGTGCTGTGGGTTTGCAGCGTTCTGTCTTGAGGTGGGGCCGTCAGAGTATTTCTTGTCAGCCGGTAAGGGCTGGAAAACAAGGAAACGGCCGTCCGGGGAAACGGTGGCCACTTTGAAAAGGACACTGATTCACATGGCCATCAGCATCAAGACCACCTCCGGAAAGATCCTCGCCTCCGTCGCACTGGTCGGCACCGCAGCCGCCGTCGCCGGAATGGGCACCTACGGCGCCTTCACTTCCTCCACCTCCGCTTCGCAGGCCGTGACCGCCGGGACCGTGACCATCGCCCTGGGCACCGGGGCATCGAACACCCTGAACGTCCCGGTCGCGGGCCTGCTGCCCGGTGACAAGGTCGAAAAACTCGTCACCCTCGCCAACACCGGCAACTCGGACCTGAACAACGTCACCCTCACCACCTCCGCCGGCGCCACCGCCTCCCTGTTGACCACCGACACGACCAACGGTTTGCAGCTGACCATCGAGAACTGCTCCGTTCCGTGGACCGGGTCAGCCGCCCCCTACACCTGCGGCGGGACCAAGACCACCGTGCTGGCCTCCGCCCCGGTGATCGGCGCGAACAAGGTCCTGAACAACCTGACCTCCCTGACCTCGTCCAAAACTGACAACCTCAAGGTCACCACCGCGTTCCCGACCACCGCGGACAACACCTTCCAAGGCGCCACCTCCACCATCGCCTTCTCCTTCACCGGCACCCAACGCACCGAAACCACCAAGTAACCAGGGCGATTCCGGCCCTCACGCCCCGGGGGTCCGGCCTGTTTGCCCTTCCGGCCGGGCCTTGGGCCGTTTCTTGAGCAAGTCTTGAGGAAGTTCAGCACCTTGCCTTGATCCCCGCGGAACAGGGTGAAGGCACAAGGAACAGTTCCCCGAAGGAGGGGCCGTGAACGGCACTTCAGAACTTAGCCACCGCATCCGGGCCGCCCACGGCCCTGCCATGGATGAGGTGATGCGGGAACTTCACTTCAGTGCACCCGGGCCGTCCGGGATCCACACAGCCCGGCGACTGGGCCGGATCGGCCCCGTGCCCTCGGTGACCGGCCAGGGAACCAACCTCACAGTCGTGGCAGATCTTGAGGACGTGAGGCGGTTCAGCCCTTCCCCGGAAGTGAGTGGCTGTTGCGTGACCATTGGCATGGCAGGACACCGCCGTCAAACCGGCACCTTGACAACACTTGTCCCACAAGAGTGCGAGGCATGGGTGGAGGCAATCCTTGGGCATCAGTGGATGCCGCACGTGTACAGGGTGGAGTCACACCGGAAGGGCATGTACTACCGAGTGTTCCTTGATGACACCCAATCCCCAGTGAGCAAACCGGTCCAGGTCCCTGACGAGTCCGTCGAACTGCTGCACAGCCAGCAGCTCCGAAGCGTCTGAACCACCACGCCTACCGAGGTCACTCCTGCCCACCGGGTCCATGGCCCCGCTCGCTAGCCCGGGCCAGCCAACGGGATGGAAATTGCTCTCCATCCCTGAATGCTCGAAGGTTCTTGAGCGGACCTTGAGTGTTCACCCAGGTCTTTCCTGAGCCTCGCCGGACACACTGGAAGCGGATCACAAGAGCAGCACCCGGGGGACGGAAAACGCATGCACGGCAAAAGCATCATCTGGCAGATACCGGCCATCGTCCTCGCCGCAGCGTTCCTGATCCTGGGTGTGCAGCTTTCACCGGCCCACGCGAAGTTCAACGACACCGAAACCGCCGCCACGGCCGTCACCGCGGCCAGAATCCCCGCCCCCGCAGCGAACACGGTCACCGTCACCAAATCCTGTGACACTTTCCTCTGGTTCGGCCAAGTGAAGATCAGCGTCGGAACCTACGCCAACGTCGCGTTCGCGAACTACCACGAGCTGAAAATCATCGACCCGGACGGCGTCGTCCAGTTCACGGGCGACCTGAGCAAGACAGCCGGAAAGTCCTATAACTCCGGAGTCCAGAACGCCAGCAACCTCACGGGCACCTGGACCTACCAAATCCGCGGTTACTACAAAGTCCCCAACTCAACGAACTCCTGGACAGGCCAACCCCTCACCGGTACCCTCAGCTGCCCCTGACCCAACAGCACCCTGCCGCGACAGCTCAAAAGGCGGACTAAATACTTGGTCACGAGCTGTTCTCCCTCGGGATGCGGGCAAGGCTTTCACCCAATGAAGTCCAGCACAAGGCCACCGCGCATCGGAGGGTCACGACGCTGGGGTCATGCGGTAGGCGCGGGCCTCTCGCCCGGGCTGACTGCATCCCCCGAGGTAACTACTACAGTGGTTGTGTGACGGACCTGGGAGCCAGCCCGGTGCGCCTGTGGGGCGCCCCGGTCCTGAGGAGTACCCCACTCCTTGATCCAGGGGTGGCCCCTGCCTTGACGGAACCCATGGTTAAGGATGACTGGCTGCTGACGTCCCGTACGTTCTCCAGCGGTACCGACAATCAGTGGCCAACAGAGGCACACGTCGAACATGAACTGTTGTGGTCCACCACGGGCAACGTGACCGTGGAAGCGGCCGGCCAACTATGGCTCGTGCCGCCGGTCCTCGGCATTTGGATTCCTGCGGGAATGCCCCATCGGGTGCGCGCAAAACCCGGGGCGGTCACGTGCGCCACCTACATCAAGACCGGAGCCACAGAGCCCGGCGCGTGGGAGCGCATCTCCGGCGTCCCGCTGACACCGGCCTTGAAGGAAGTTCTCATGGTTAACCACCTGGAGCTGATGCCAGACCCGAAGAGGCTGCGCCTGCAACAGGTGGCCATCGACCTCGTCAAGCCAGCCCATACAGCAGCACTCGAAATGCCCGCCCCCAACGATCCCGCCCTTCGCCGGATCACCGACTTCATCCTGACCCATCCCGGAGATGACAGGACCGCCGCTGACTGGGCCTATTCCCTCAACATCAGCAGCCGCACGCTGATGCGCAGGTTCAAGGCTGATAGCGGGCTGAGCCTCACCCAGTGGCGGATCCTTGCCCGCGTCCGGGTGGCCCTGATCGATATTGGCGGCGGTGTACCAGTGGTCGCCGTAGCGCGTCGGCTGGGTTATGCCAACCCGAGTACCTTCATCGACCTGTTCCGCCAAGTAACCGGGCATACACCGGCGGCGTACTTCAGATCGTTTGGCGAGGGCGCCGAGGTGACGCAACTAACGTAGCTGTGTCACAAAAGCAGTACAGCATGGCGCCATACCCTGATGTCCCCGCCGGTAGCTTATTTAGGTAAGGCTCCCCTTACAGGAACACTGCCTCTGCGCCCAGAAGAGCGCGGGGGCTTTCTGCCGAAAGGACCCCATGACGCCGCACCTCGCGCGCCGCTCCCACCAGAGCAACAACTACCCCAAGAACCGTGGCTCCAACAGGACCGCCGCGGGCCGCCGTCCTCTGGCGGCCATTGCGGCCGCGACGCTGGCACTGCTCGTGCTTTCTGCCTGCGCACCGGCGTCGGCGGAGGATACCGAAACCAGCCAGAGTTGGACGTTCACCAATGACTTGGGCAGCGTTGAACTGCCGGGCACCATCAAACGCGTCGTCTCGGTGGACTTCTACACACCGGCCGCCTTGATCGACGCCGGCGTGACTCCAGTGGGCGTGGTGAACACCTACTTCACGGACACCGAAGGCAAAGCCATTCCGACGGCCTACACATCAGCTATCAAGAGCTCCGGCGCCGAATCCATTGGTGAGTACTACGAACTCAATGTCGAAGCCGTCGCCAAAGCCCAGCCCGATGTCATTCTGGCTACAGATGACTTCCTGCCCATGAACGATCCGCTCCGACCACAACTTGAGAAAATCGCCCCCATCGTGACTTTCACGGCGAGGGATGCCCTGAGCTGGAAGACCCGTTCCGACCAAGTCGCCGAAATCGTCAAGCACGTGGACACGCTCGAACCCATCCGGGAGAAGTACCTGGCCCGCCTCAACGAGGTCAAAGCAGAGCATAAGGACTTCCTCACGGACAAGACCATGGCCGTTTTCGTGCCTTCGCAGGAAGCCACCTGGGGCACTTACGCAAGCACACACTTCACCGGTGGCGTCTGGAGCGATCTAGGTGCAAGGTACCGCGAACAACAGAGCGACGAAATCAATCCTGCCGGTTTCCCAAACTGGTTCTCCTACGAAGAACTTGGCCGGATCAACAACGCTGACGTGCTGTTCTATCAAGCGAAGGACGACCCACGGACCACCCTCGCGGACAACGTGATCTGGCAAAACCTGAACGCTGTGAAAAGCGGCCTGGTTTTCCCGAACATTGACCGTTCGGCAACTGGATCCTACGGTTGGGCGCTGGAAAACCTCAACGACATTGATGCGTTGTTGGACGGGGTCGAGGCGGTAAAGAGCGGCTCGTCCTCGTGACCTCAGTCGTCAAAGCGGCCACGGCCACCCCAGCGGTGTCCGTGGCTGCCGGCCCCGCTGGCCTTGCCAAGGCCAATGCCACCCGGGCCACCGGATTCCTTGCCTGCCTCGCCATTCTGGCGCTGTGCGTCCTGGCCAGTCTGGCTGTGGGAGCCAAGAGTCTTCCCGTCAGCACAGTCTGGGACGCGTTGTTTACAGGAGATGGATCCGAGGCCGGCTTCATAGTCCGGGAACTTCGCATGCCCCGAACCATGTTGGCAGTTCTTGTGGGAGCAGCCCTCGGTGTCGCGGGGGCACTCATCCAGGCCCTGACAAGAAACCCCCTGGCAGATCCCGGGATCCTTGGCGTCAACGCCGGCGCGGGCTTCGCCGTCACCATCGGCGTGGCGTTCTTTGGCACCAGCTCGATCACCAACTACCTCTGGCTCTCGTTTGCTGG
The DNA here is from genome assembly GCF_044391085.1 of Paenarthrobacter sp. NPDC018779. Taxonomy (NCBI): domain Bacteria; kingdom Bacillati; phylum Actinomycetota; class Actinomycetes; order Micrococcales; family Micrococcaceae; genus Paenarthrobacter; species Paenarthrobacter sp. NPDC018779. The sequence goes on from NZ_JBIRZS010000015.1 coordinate 58,984, forward strand.
TGCAATCCTGGTCACCGTCACGGTCTACGCGCTCGGCTCCGTGAGGCGCGCCGGGCCAACGCCGATCCGACTGACCCTTGTTGGTGTAGCTGTGGGCGCACTGCTGGGCGGCATATCGTCCGGCGTCACCTTCCTCAATCCGAGCGCCTTTGATTCCATGCGGTTTTGGGCGGCTGGCTCCTTGGCGGGCCGGGGCTGGGACATCCTGACCGCCGTCGTGCCTTTCATCGTTGCGGGCCTGTGCCTCGCCATGCTCGCGTCCCGGCCACTGAACGCCATCGCGTTGGGCGAGGACCTGGCACGGGCGGTCGGGGCGCACATTGTGCAAACAAGGGCGATCGTCATCATTGCCGTGACGTTGCTTGCCGGTGCAGCCACTGCGGCCGTGGGGCCCATAGGATTCGTGGGGCTCATGGTCCCGCACGTTGTCCGGTAGTTTGTCGGCCCTGACCAGCGCTGGATCATCCCCTATACGATCATCTGCGCACCCATCCTCCTGACACTTTCCGACGTTGCAGGACGAGTGGTTCTGGCGCCCCAGGAGCTCGAAGTCGGAATAGTGACAGCCTTCATCGGCGCGCCCGTTCTCATCCTCCTGGCCCGCGGCAGGAAAGTGAGCGCGCTGTGAGCAACCTCCGGGCATCCCCGACCGCAACCGTGGACTTCGGCCGCCGCGTGATCAGGACCAGGACCCGGCTATGGTCCCTGCGCCTGGATCTTCGCACCGTCGTCGTCCTGGTGATCTGCCTGGCCCTGGCTGCAGTGCTTTTGCTCCTGGCCCTGGCCACCGGTACCTACGTGATCCCCCTGGACGATGTCCTCCGCACTTTGACTGGGAACGGCAAAGGCGGAACCACCATGGTGATCCTCGAATGGCGACTGCCACGTGCCCTGCTGGCAATACTCTTTGGAGCGGCCCTGGGAATATCGGGAGCCATCTTCCAATCGCTCACCCGCAATCCCCTTTGCTCCCCGGACATCATCGGCTTCGCTTCGGGCTCATATACCGGCGCGCTGATAAGTATGTTGCTGGTGGGCGGCGGCTATTACCAGGTAGCGGCAGGTTCACTCGTGGGAGGCATTCTGACAGCACTCCTCGTTTACGTGCTTGCTTACCGCCGCGGCAACCACGGCTTCCGCCTGATCATTGTGGGTATTGGAGTGTCAGCCATGCTCGGGGCCTTCAACACGTGGCTCATGCTCAAAGCCAGCCTGGAAGACTCCATCCGCGCGGCCATCTGGGGCGCCGGCTCACTGAATGCCCTCAGCAATGACCAGCTGATTCCCGTCCTCTGCATCGTGGCCATCCTCATACCTCTCGCGGTCACCATCGAGCCACCACTACGTCAACTGGAGTTGGGCGACGACGCAGCACGCGCCCTGGGCTCGAACCCCAACCGGGTCCGGCTGTGGGTGGTGGACCGGCTGGATGAGGCTGGACGGGCCGCGGTCGAGGAATCCGTAGCCCAGATGGTCGGATCAGTGGCCGAATACGTGCCGGGATGCCGGCTTAAGCAAAGCGTCCAGTTCCAGGACGAAGGGACCGACGTCGAGGCCCTTATCCCCGAGGAGCGCCGCACAGGAAGCTACACACGCGTCAGCGTCTTCCTGGAGGTGGAAGGGGCGGCCCATTACCTGCCGTCCTACGCCGGCAACCTGGACATCATGACCTCGGCCGCGCTGCGCGTCGCCGAACGCCTGGTCACCGCACGAGAGGGAGCAACCCGATGAGCAGCCCCAACGATACGAATCCCGCCAAGGTCTTCCTTCAGGACGTGACCCTCAGGGACGGCATGCACGCCGTCCGGCACCGGATCTCCATCGATAACACACGAAAGATTGCCGCTGCCCTGGACGCCGCGGGCGTTGACGCGATCGAGGTCTCCCACGGCGACGGCCTCGCAGGCAGCAGCCTCACGTACGGCCCCGGGAGCCACACCGACTGGGAATGGATCGAGGCAGCAGCAGACGTCGTGAAGAACGCACGCCTGACGACCCTGATCCTGCCCGGAATCGGCACGGTCAAGGAACTCAAGCACGCCTACGACCTGGGCGTCCGATCAGTTCGCGTCGCCACCCACTGCACCGAAGCAGACGTCTCCGCCCAGCACATCAGCACGGCGCGGGAAATCGGCATGGATGTCTCCGGGTTCCTGATGATGTCCCACATGATCCCCGCTGAGGAACTCGTCAAGCAGGCCCTGTTGATGGAGTCCTACGGCGCTAACTGCGTTTACGTCACCGACTCCGGTGGAGGCCTCACCATGGATGGGGTCCGATCAAGGGTCAAGGCATACCGGCAAGCCCTCAGGCCCGAAACCGAGATCGGCATCCACGCCCACCAGAACCTGTCCCTGGCCGTGGCGAACTCAGTGGTCGCCGTCGAAGAGGGCGCCTACCGGGTGGACGCCTCCTTGGCAGGGCACGGCGCCGGAGCCGGCAACACCCCGATCGAACCCTTCGCCGCGGTTGCCACCCTACAAGGCTGGGAGCATGGGACCGACCTTTTTGCCCTTCAGGACGCAGCCGACGAACTGGTCCGCCCGCTGCACGACCGACCCGTGCAGGTGGACCGGCAAACACTCACGCTGGGCTACGCCGGTGTCTACTCCAGCTTCCTTCGCCACGCCGAGCGGGCAGCCGACACCTACGGCCTGGACGCCAGAGACATCCTCGTCGAAGTAGGCCGTCGAAAGCTGATCGGGGGCCAGGAAGACATGATTGCCGACGTCGCCCTCGACCTGATCAAGTCAGTAGCACACGGCTAACCACGCACATGAGCCCGCAGGCACCCGGTGCCTGCGGGCTCGCCGTACCTCCGATACCCCCTTCCCCGACAGGAAAGCAATGACGCTCCCTTCTCCCCCGTGCCCCGCCCGGCTTCCCTCTGCCGCCCGCGCAGCGACCAACAGGAAGGCCGCACGATGACTGAAGCACTGCTGCAAAACGCTCTGAACATTCAGGTTGCCCCGGAAACTGGCAGGAAGTCGGCCGGGCACGTCATTGTCGATACCTTGGTCGCCCACGGCATCAGACGAACCCACGTCGTGCCCGGCGAGAGCTTCTTGGACGTCTTGGACGGCCTCCATGACTCGCCAATTGAGACGATTGTCTGCCGTCACGAGGGCGGGGCAACGTACATGGCCGAAGCTGACGGCAAAATGAACCAGCTGCCGGGTATAGCGATGGTGACCCGGGGCCCTGGTGCGGCTAATGCCCACGTGGGTCTGCACACGGCGTGGCAGGACTCGACCCCGATGGTGCTGTTCGTCGGGCTGATTCCCTTCGCACACCGGGACCGCGAGGCGTTCCAGGAGTTCGATATCAAGGCATGGTTCGACACCGGGGCCAAACGCGTGATGGTTCTCGATCACGCTGAAAGGGCATCGGAGATCGTGGCGGAAGCGCTTTTCGCGGCCATGAGCGGCCGGCCCGGCCCGGTTGTAGTTGGCTTGCCGGAGGACGTGATCCGGCAGCAGATCCCCGCAGAACTCCACCCGCCGATTCCTGTCGCTACCGGCGGCATGACAACGGTCGATTCTGAGGCCCTGGCGCAGGCATTGGCCGCGTCCAGCAAGCCGCTCTTCGTGACCGGCGGCAATGACTGGACACAGGAATGCGCGGACCAGCTCACACGCTGGCTGGAAAAGCATCAAATCCCCGCAGCTGCCGAATGGCGGACCGAAGGCACCGTCCCCTTCGATTCCCCCTCCTATGTTGGACCGATCGGCTACGGACGGCCCCGCCCCACATATGACCTGCTCGAGGAAACCGACCTGCTTGTTTTCGTGGGCACCGTCCCAGGGGATGTCATCACCGACGGATTCCTCTGTCGGCAGGACTGGAACAAGAAGAACTTCCTGGTCACCATCGACCCGTCGCTCCGGGGTCGTTCCGGCCCTGTCTCCTATCAGATCGTTGCCAAGCCCGATGTGTTCGTGCGGGACCTGGCCAAGATCGAGCTCCTGGTCAAGAGCGAATGGCAGACGTGGACAGCGAGGATGCGCGGGGAACAGGAAGCTTTCGCCGCCCTCCCGCCAGCAGCGCCCAGCGAAGGCCAGGCCCGCATGGACACCCTGATGGCAAATCTTGTCCCCACGCTTCCGGCGGACGCGATGGTCACTCTTGGGGCCGGCGAGCATACCAACTGGGCCCACCGTTATTTCCCAACGCAGCGGTATGCGTCGATGATCAGCGCGCGCAACGGCTCCATGGGGTACTCGGTTCCTTCCGCAATCGCTGCCTCACTGGAGTACCCGGGCAGGCGTGTGGTCACCATCGCCGGCGACGGCGAATTCCTCATGAACGGTCAGGAACTGGCCACGGCAGCCCAGTACGGGGCAACTCCCTTGGTGATCGTGATGGACAACCAGGAGTACGGCACCATCCGCACGCACCAGGAACGGCACTACCCCGACCGGGTCTCGGGAACGCAGCTCAAAAACCCGGAGTTCGCTCTGATGGCACAGGCCTTCGGCGGCTTCGGCATCAAAGTCGAACGCGACGCCGATATTCCGGACGCCATCACCGCCGCACTCAGAGCCATAGACGAGGACAAGGTGTTCGCACTCATCCACCTCGTCGTCGAACAACGAGTCAAGGCCTACTAGAGGCGCACCTCCGGTGTTTCAGCCTCTCGAAAACCCTACCTTTGAAGGATTTCCTTATGACTGTTTCTGAGCTGTCCCCTGCTGTCCCGCGTGAGCGGGAGACTTCCCTCCTGGCGTCCGTGCCCACCGGCTTGCTGATTGACGGCAAGTGGCGGGAAGCGTCCGACGGCGGCACGTTCGATGTGCATGATCCCGCCACCGGGCAGGTGCTCGCTACCCTCGCCTCGGCCACGAGCGAGGACGCTATCGCTGCCCTGGACGCGGCCGACAGGGCACAGGCCAGTTGGGCGCGGACCGCGCCCCGGGTGCGGGCCGAGATCCTCCGCCGCGCCTTCGATCTTGTCACCGAACGTGCCGAGGACTTCGCGCTGCTGATGACCCTGGAGATGGGTAAACCCTTGGCCGAAGCACGGGGCGAGGTCACGTATGGGGCTGAGTTTCTGCGCTGGTTCTCTGAGGAAACCGTCCGCGACTACGGCCGCTACCTCACCACCCCCGAGGGCAAGAACAAGATCCTCGTCCAGCACAAACCCGTCGGGCCGTGCCTGCTGATCACCCCCTGGAACTTCCCACTGGCCATGGCCACCCGCAAGGTCGCCCCCGCGGTCGCCGCGGGCTGCACCATGGTCCTCAAACCGGCCAAGCTCACGCCACTGACCGCGCAGTACTTCGCGCAGACCATGCTCGACGCCGGCCTGCCCGCCGGGGTGCTTAACGTCGTCTCCTCCGCCTCAGCGTCCGGCATTTCCGGGCCGCTGCTGAAGGACTCCCGGCTGCGGAAGGTCTCCTTCACCGGCTCCACCCCGGTGGGCAAGCGTCTGATGGCCGACGCGGCCCAGAACGTGCTGCGGACCTCGATGGAGCTCGGCGGCAACGACCCGTTCATCGTGTTCGAGGACGCCGACCTCGACGCCGCCGTCGAAGGTGCCATGGCGGCGAAGATGCGGAACATGGGCGAGGCCTGCACCGCTGCCAACCGTTTCCTCGTCCACGCGTCTGTCGCACAGGAGTTCACGCGCAAATTCGCCGCGGCGATGGGCGCGCTGACCACTGGCCGCGGGACCGATCCGGACACCAAGGTCGGACCCCTGATCGATGGTGGCGCCCGCGACGACGTCCACGCCCTGGTCACCGCGGCGGTCGACGCCGGAGCGGTTGCACTCACCGGCGGTGCACCGGTGGACGGGCCCGGTTACTTTTACCAGCCCACCGTCCTCGCCGACGTGCCCAACGGTGCCGCGATCCTGGGCCAGGAAATCTTCGGCCCCGTCGCCCCCATCACCACCTTCACCACCGAAGAAGAAGCCATCAAACTCGCCAACGCCTCCGAGTACGGCCTCGCGTCCTACCTTTACTCCCGCGATTTCAACAGGCTCCTGCGCGTCGCCGAGCAGATCGAGTTCGGCATGGTCGGCTTCAACGCCGGCGTCATCTCCAACGCAGCCGCCCCTTTCGGCGGCGTCAAACACTCAGGACTTGGCCGGGAAGGCGGCTCCGAAGGCATCGCCGAATACACCACTACCCAATACATCGGCATCAGCGACCCCTACACGGCGTGAACAGGCATGGGAGCTGCAACCGCTTGGGCGCCGAATGCGGCTACCTCGGCTGAGTGCCTGAGAACTATCTAGCCAGGGTCACTCCCAAGGACCCTGACGCTTTTCGCACCCCACCTAGTTTGAAGGACGCAGCTAGCAATGAAACTACTCACCCTCCGCCTTGGTAACGGCGTCACCACCGCGGTCCGGCAGGACGGCGGCACCCTGACGGAGATTCCCGGCTTTTCTGATGTCGGGGCCCTGCTGAAAGACCCCAACTGGGAGACCACGGCGAAGACAGCTGGGGGCACAACGCACCCCTATAACGGCGCCGATCTCGCCGCCGTAGTGCCGTACCCGGGCAAGATCATCTGCGTGGGCCACAACTACCGCAACCACATAGAAGAGATGGGGCATGATGTTCCGGCGTACCCCACGCTGTTCGCGAAGTACGCCGAATCCCTGACCGGTCCGAACGACGACCTGGGGCTGCCGCAGGAGTCCGACACCGTGGACTGGGAAGCCGAACTCGCCGTCGTGATCGGCAGGACCGGCCGCCGGATCCCCGAATCCGAGGCAGCAGACCACATCGCCGGATACGCCGTACTCAACGACGTCTCCATGCGCGACTACCAGTTCCGCACCATCCAGTGGCTGCAGGGCAAGACCTGGGAGAAGTCCACCCCGTTCGGACCCGCCCTGGTCACCAAGGACGAATTCACCCCCGGCCCGCTGATGACCTCGGCCGTGGACGGCGAAGTCCAGCAGTCCACCCCCACCTCGGATCTGGTGTTCACCCCCGAATTCCTGGTCTCCTACATTTCCACGATCATCACGCTGAACCCGGGCGACGTGATCGCCACCGGCACCCCCGGCGGCGTGGGCCACGCACAGAACCCCAAGCGCTGCCTCCAGGAGGGCCAGGTCCTGGTGACCACCATCGAGGGCCTGGGCCAGCTGACCAGCCGCGTGATCAAGGAAGCCTGACCGGCGAGGTAGCACGGTCCGGGGACTGGCCTTTGCAACGCACCGGGAGCCCTCTTTCGTTGGGCCCTGACCTTCACGCAGGAAACTAATAGTACGATGCCGTACTATTAGTACGTGAAGGCTGATATCTTCCCCCATCCCCGGGGCTTACTCCATGTCGGACCCCATGCCGATGCGCACCATCCGGCGCTGCGACTGTTCGTATCCGCCGGCGTACCTACGGCCATCCTCGTTATGCTCGGCCGCATGGATTTGGTTCCTTACGCGCTGCTGACATCGGTGGCGGCGGTGTACGGGCGGCGAAGTCCAGCAAGGCGACGATTACGGATGCAGGTTGAAGTCGCCCTTCTTCAGGTTCTACTGGTCCTACTCGGCGCTTGGCTTTCGCAAGTTCACACCAAAGCGGCAATTGTCCTGTTGGTCACAGCGGCCGCCGCGGGGCTGACAACATTGATCTCCGACATTAGGCAATGGATGCCGCCCGGAGCCCTGTTTCCCACTTTCGCGTTGGCGGTCACCGCGTTCGCGCCGTCTCCTGCTGGTGGCGTTCCTGTCATAGCGGGTGTCGGTGCAGTATCTATGTTGGTGACAATTGTCGTGACGCTGGCATGGTCCGCACCTACGCTGGCCTCTACTTATCGTACGGGGGCACCAGCACGGAAAGAGCCGGTCGGGAGCAACAGAATGCCGTTGTCCCTCAGCTTTGTCCATGCTGGCATGTGCGCCTTGGCTGGCGGCTTGGCTGGCCTCATCGCGTTGGCAGTGGGACTGTCGCACCCGTACTGGGCAGTCGTGTCGGCTGTAGTCCCGGTTTTCGGACTATCGACGCATACACAGTTGCTGCGTGCCGGCCACCGGCTAATCGGAACTATCATCGGATTGGTGACATCCGCTTTGCTATTCCTGATCCCCTGGTCGGACCTCGGACTGCTTATCGTGCTAGGGCTTCTAATGGTCGGTACCGAGTTGACTGTAGCCCGCAATTATTCGATCGCGCTGGCCTTCGTTACCCCGATGACCATCGGCTTTGCCGTTCTCGGCGGTTCGGGACCCCTGTCTGGGCTCCTATTCGCCCGCGTGGTCGAGACGGCAATCGGCCTAGGAATCGTCGTTGTGCTGATTTTGATGACGCGTAGATTTCGGGACAGGGTGGAGCGCTGATGCGTACTCCAGTCTCATCGGAGATCCCGCGACCGGGGCGGGGTAGGCCGCGGGCACAGCGTGCCCACGAAGTCGAACAGCGGATCCTTGAGGCCGCAGGCGAACTCTTCCTCGCTCAGGGGTATCCCCGTACGACGTACGAGCAGCTCGTCGAGAAAGCAAACGTAAGTAAGACGACGCTGTACACGCGGTTTCCTGTCAAATCCGAACTATTCGGCGCGTTCGTCCGGCGAAGTGTTGCAAACTTTCGTGCACGCGTCGCGATCGAATTTGCCGTGGGAACACCCGAAGAGTGTCTCATTGACTTGGCGGTTCAGCTCGCTGACGCGACCCTTACCGGTCCTAGTATGGCTTTGATGCGGGTTACCGCTGCGGAAGCGGAATCATTTCCCGAGCTTGCCCGCGAAGGATTTCGAATCGGGTTCAATGAAAGCGTTAAAAGCATCACCAGCTGCCTGGTGGGCTTAGCCTTGTTTTCCAACACAGAATCTGCTCGACCATGGGCCGAACGATTCGTGGAAACCGCACTTCACCCTCTCTACATGCACGCGCTGTTCGGGGAAGAGCTCGGCGGACTAAGGGCCAGAGCGCGACACGATATCCCCCAATTAGCCGCGATCCTCATGGCTGAGCTGGCAAAAGACAACGTCGACACCTCGCATAAAAACTAGGGCTCCGCAGCGGTCCGATATGGTCATTGACAACTCCACCGGCGACGGCGTCACGGGGGAACATGATTAAGGAATACGACACCGGGGAGCTGCGCATCGACTCCATTAAACGGATGAAAGGCCTGGAAGCGCCGCTGGTGGAGATGGCCACCTTCGACGCCGAAACATTCGTCATCAACGGCCACGGCTGGGAACTGCGGGGTGACAAGCCGGCTACCGAGTCTCTGGCAACAGCCGAGTGAAGTTCTTGGGAAGTCAACGCCACGAAGGCTACCAATGGTCAATTTGACCTACGCCCCATCCTGACAATAGAGCCTTCTGACCTAGGAGACTTGCCTGCGAATGGGTTTCCCCCGGCGTTCCTTACAAGTCATGATGCATTCCTGTTGCAGTGCGCCCACGTAAAAGTTCTGTTTATAAGGCCGCCCCGACTGTCCGCCGGTGTTCCGAAGCATGATTTCTTCCGTCCAGGTTGTCAGGATGGAATCTAGGACCGTCATCAGCAGACGTCACTGAAATGGCTTTCGACCTATCCTGACGGCGGATGGATTTCTGTACGTGGCTCTTTCTGCCTCGGTTGGCCAAGCTGCAGCACAGCTAACGTCTTTCTACGAGCACAACATCAATGAAGTTGAACGCTCTTGGAGGGCACCTTCCGGCACACAATATCCAGGATCCATAAGGAGCAGATCCGGCTTCCTCGGTAGATGGATCGCGGTCTATTGGTTAAGGACGCACCCGGTAGCGCAGCGCGCTACCGGGCGTGGGCGGTAAGTAGTTTGCTGCCGCCGGGATTCGGGACTTGTTCTACCAGGCCATTTCACCGAGGCGGTCGCGGAATGTTCCGGTTGGACCGTCGGCTCCGATGGTAGCCAGTTGGACGATGGCGTCTGTACCCTCGGTCACTGTCTGTGGTCCGCTGTGCCCGTTGAAATCGGTTGCGGTATAGCCCGGGTCGGCCGCGTTGATCTTGATGTCAGTCCAGGCCTTTGCGTATTGCGTCGTCAGCATGGTCACGGCGGCTTTCGAAGAGGTGTAGAGCGGAGCGACGGGCTTGGATTCGACGCGCGCGGGGTCATGGGTTGCGGCAAAGGACCCCATGCCGCTGGACACGTTGACTATGACCGGGTTTTCCGAGTTCCGCAGCAAGGGCAGGAAAGCATTCGTTACCCGGACGATCCCCACGACGTTGACTCCGAACACCGCGCTGGCATCGGCGGCCGTGAGATGGTCGGCAGGGACATGCGGTTCGTAGATGCCTGCGTTGTTGATCAGGACGTCGATGTGCCCCTCGCGGGCTGCGATGTTGTCTGCTGCCGTAGCCACTGACACGTCGTCCGTCACGTCAATTGGCACGAATCGTGCCCCGAGCGCTTCGGCAGCTGCCTTGCCGCGTTCTGGATCACGGGCACCGACCAAGACAGTATGGCCAAGTTCGATTAAGCGGCGGGCGGTCTCGTACCCAAGGGATTTGTTGGCTCCTGTGATGAATGTTGTTGTCATGCATCAAAGTCTCTGTTGCCGGCGGAGTGACAACCAGCACCCGCAGCGACCGTAGGACTGCCAGTACCATGCAGAGCCACTTTTCAAGGGACATACTGTTGAAGTGAACGAGACCTTCGGAAGAGCACTGCACCGCTGGCGCGACCGCCTCTCACCCGTCGATGTCGGGCGGGCGGCCCTGCCCGGACGACGGGCAGTAGGACTGCGGCGCGAGGAACTTGCCGAGCTTGCAGGACTGTCGGTCGATTACGTGGTGCGGCTGGAACAGGGTCGCTCTACAAGCCCGTCCGCGCAGGTCGTCGCGAGTCTCGCGAGGGTACTGCAACTTTCACCGGCAGAGCGCGAACATGCCTACCGGTTGGCAGGCCTCCTGCCGCCACAGGCGGGAAGAATTTCTACACATGTTCCAGCGGGGATTCAGCGGATGCTCGCTCGGCTCGGGGAGTTTCCTGCCGGCGTATTCAGCGCGGACTGGACTTTACTGTCATGGACTCCCGCCTGGGCAGTGCTGCTGGGCGACCCCAGCGAACGGTCGGGGGTCGAGCGGAACCTTGTGCGGTCGGTGTTTGCCGAAATGGGCCCGAGACTCTCGGCCTGGCCCGTCGATCTGGAGGACGGCTCTCTGAGCTCCGCCCTCGTGGCCGATTTGCGGACGGCACTGGTCGACTACCCCCGTGACCAGGGGCTGCTCGACCTCGTCGCCGACATGCGCTCCACCAGCGCCGAGTTCCGTCGGTTGTGGAGCGAGGGCGCGGTCGGTCATCACGTCTCAGCCCGAAAAACGATCGTGCACCCGCAGGTCGGTGAGGTGACGTGCGACTGCGACGTACTTACCGTCCCCGGCAGCGATATCCGGCTCGTCGTATACACTGTGGCCGCAGGATCCCCAGATGCGGAGAAACTTGAGTTCCTACGGGTCACAAATGGGGTCCCCATCAACGGCTCATCGTCTTCCGGGCCGGGCCGTCCCGCCGTTCAGTGACACTTCGCGCCTCACTGTCGAAGCCCTCGTTGGCGCGCCGGGCGGTCCTCAGTCCGTCAGGATGAGGTTTGGACACGGGACTGGGTGATGACTTTGACTTCTTGAGGGCCTTGGTACCGGGAACGGTCGTGCAGCAGGGTGTGTCCGGCAGGAACGTGCACGGTGGTCTGCTCCGGGGTAGCGATTACTGTAATTTCCCCTCCTGGGACGGGCGTGATGCTTGCGGCCCATCCGAGGTTACCGAGGTGGGGCCGGACTTCGAACGTTGACCAGCCAGGTCCTACCGGTCTGATGCCGCATACAATTTCGGGGAGCAGCCGCGCGGGGCCTCCGGCCCAGGCATGGCAGAGGCTTTTGCCGAACGGCCGCCCGTACATCTCGTAGATCCCTGCGCCGTCCTCGTGGAACTCTTCCCAGAATGTGGTGGCACCGGCGTCGAGCATGCTTCCCCATAATGCTCGGATGGCTTCCACGGCAGCACCCTGATTGCCGCTGCGCGCCAGGGCATCGAGGGCGAAGGCGGTGATGAACGGGGTTCGGGTTCGTGGCCCATCGCGAAGAGCCTGGGAAACACCGGAGGTGTCTGTTCCTCCCATGATGCCTGAGGCTAATGCGAAGAGATTGGGGTACGGGAAATCGCTGGGTGATGAATCCAGGTACTCACGCCAACTCTTGGAGCTATCGTCCCAGGCGGTGTCGAACAGTGTGGCGCGAAGCCGTTTCGCCAAGGCTTCCCATGTACCCGCTCCAGGGTGACCGGTCACACGGAGAACCGATGCGGCACTGTCCAATGCCCAGTACCAGAGGAGCTGGAGTGCGGAGTTGTCCCGTTCAGGGTCCACTTGGACCTGCCAGTCAATGAAGATGGGTTTGGCATAGGCGTCGTCGCCGGGCTGGGGTCTGAGCACTCCCCTGTCATCGGCTTCGTTTGCCAGTTTGGCGGTGAAGGCGTGGATGTGGTCTGCGTGAGCCCGCAGGTACTTTGTGGCGTCGAAGTAGCGGGCGTAGGCGGCGGTGCAGATAAGCCACCACAGCGAGTAGTCAACAATGCCGTTGATATAACCGGACCGGTTCTGACCGAGCGCGACCAGTCCACGTTCGATGATCTTTGGGTCTCCGAAGGCGTGCGCGAAGCCGAGGACACCGAGAGCCAGGTCACCCATCCAGGGCATCCTGTCGCGTTTAATGCCGTCCACGATCATGCCTTGCGCGCACTGACGCAGGGTATAGGCGCTAGTGACCCAGATGTCTGTCAGCCGCTGGTCAGAACACGCGAAGGAGCCCCGCCGGTTCACTGGGTAAGTCCTGGCCTCAACTATCACTTCCGTGGCTGTCGTGTCCCTGACGGAGAGATAACGCAGGCCGAGTTCATGTACGGATTCCCAGCATCCGTCTGCACGGATCCGCACCTCGTGATGCTGTTCCTCGCTGTGGCCGGCGGCCGCTTCTTCCCGGGACTCCCCGCCGAAAATCCGGGGTTTTTCGTCACTCGTGATCACAACCCTTCCCAACACTTCGGCGGGCACGACCCAAAGCCCGCTTTGCTGTGTCATGCGCAGTTCGTGGATGGGATTGCGCAACTCATGGGGCGGGGTTGACGTTGTTCCCAACGCTGTCCCTGCTGGCACCAAGCCCGCGGCACCGTCAACTGCTTCGACAAACACAGGACTGCCTTCAATCACCGTAAATCCGGCTGGAACGCCGGGGCCCGCTTCCAGGCCCAAGGTCCAGACGCCGGTGGCGGCGGGTTCGACGGCTGCCAGCCCCCCGGTGCCGAGTTTGATGGTCGCACCCTCGGTCCGGGTTATCCGGCCGGTCGTGCGAATGAGCAAGTTACCGGCGGTCCCGGCTATCCGAAACCTCGCGGAGGATTGAAGGGCACCGTAATTTGCTGCGAACTCGACGTCGCAGGCGGCTGCAAAACCTTCGCGAACCAGGCGGTGGAGTAAGCCGAGCTCCCATTGGCCCGGGAGGGCATACCAAGTCTGGTCTGCAATTTCCTTATGAGGGACGTCCGGAAGCGGGTCGTAGGTGTGTGCCCTCACGATGGCCGCAACGTCGTGGCTGCTCTGTGGGATTGCTGTCATTTGCTTGTGGTGGTGCCGCGGGTGAATCGTGGGATCCTCAGCAAAGGCCCGCCCTCGCTAACGGTGGCGGGGCCGGCGATGACTTCCCCCAGGTCCGAGTGCCAGGTCCCTTCCGGAAGTACCACTTGGCGGGTTCGCGCTCCGCGTTCGGTGATCGGGGCGGCGATGATGTCGGGGCCGAGGAAGAACTGATCGGTAATGTCATCACATCCGGGCGCGTGATAGGACATGGGCCGGATTACGGGCTCTCCTGTGATGGCGGCTTCATTGACCAGTTGGAGGATGGTGGGCAACAGTACCGCCCGCACTTCCATCGCTGCCTGGACCGCTTCCAGGTATTCACCCTGGAGCACTCGAGCCGGAGACACAGAGAATTGCATCATGGGCGACAACGCCGCGATCTGTGCATATCGGACGAAGAACTCCTGATCTACACCCGCCTGCCGGGTCATAGCCTCAATTTCTCCGCCCCCGATCATGTCGGGGCAGGTAAAGGGGTGCCCGATCATGCCTTGGGCCAGCATTTCCGGGATCAGCGATCCGATTCCTTCGGAACTCCAAGCCGGCGGTTTGTCCTGGAGCCGCTGACCGAGGGGCTGTCCGCCCATGCGCCAGCATGCCCGGTATTCGTTGAAGCGGTAACGCAGGCCGATACGGGACCAACGTTCACACATTTCTACGGGTTCGGCGGGGAAATGGGTTATATCGTTGGCGCGGTAGTCGCGGATATCTCCCCCGTCGAACTTGAACCCATCCACGCCCATGCGGTCGACCAAATCGTCGAGTTGGTTCGTCAACCAATTCACTGCTTCGGGGTGGGTGAGGTCCAACAATGCGCTCAGGCCGTTCCACCACCGGCGGACCGCGGTTTTGCCATCGCTGCTGCGGATCAGCAACCCCTTCTTTTCAAGGTGGCGGAACGCTGCGGAATCAGGACTGACGAAAGGTACAAGCCAGAGCATCACCGAACAACCCCAGCTATGGAGTGTGGAGGTCATGGCAGCCGGGTCCGGGAAACGTGCCTCGTCGAAGTACCAGGTGCCGTAGTCCGGAGCCCACGAATCGTCAATAATCACCACGCCAGGGGGCATGCCGGAGTCAAGGAGTGTACGGACGTAGCGCAGCACAGACTCTTGAGTCGGTTTGTAGGGCTGCTCGATCCAGCTGTTGTATTGCGGCCCGGCAAAGAGTTCGGTAGCCGGCGCCGAACCGGACGCCGGAAAAAACTCCCGGGAGGCGGCCAGGAACGCCTCCCGCAGCGAATTTCCGCTTTGCCGGACGACGAGATTGCTTCCTTCAACGGTCAGGCGGCCATGGTTGATGGAGAAGGTGAAGGGGCTATCGGACCACACGAGGCGCCCATGGGTGGATAACAGCAGGGGGGCACTTTGGCTCGACGGCCTGGCATCCTCGCGTCCGTAACCATCGGGCATTCCCAAATTTCTGACGAAGGACCGGTCTCCAAAGGGCATCACCACTCCGTCACCAGCGGAACCACCCCACCATCGTTCTCCCTCGCCGATGTCCAGCACAAGGCGATCTTGAGCCTCGCGGTCAGTGACCGGTGAGACGGCGGAATAAGTAGTCATCTGGAACCTCATCGTCAAGGGGGCGTAGAGCGCAATTGCCACGGAAAGAATCGCGGGGACCGTCGATCCAGGCGCCTTCACAATGAAAGAGGGCGGCTGCAAAAGCCGAAGATCGATACGTATCAGTCGCGTCGTATCGACTATAGGCCTGGTTTTCCCTTCAGGCAATACCTGCTTACTCGTCGAACCCTTCTCGGCTCCGGCACGTATGAGCCGCCGGAGCCGGTACTGTTCCCTTATGGCAAGAGATACTCGCAGTGGCAAGGCGCCCACCAGTCGCGACGTGGCAGCGCTGGCGGGAGTTGCGCAAAGCACTGTTTCCTACGTCATCAATGGCCGCCAGGTTGCTCCAGAGACGCGGGCGCGGGTTGAAGAGGCAATGCGCAAGCTCCGCTACCAGCCAAACGCCGGCGCAAGGACTCTTCGAACCTCCAAAACGAACGTCATAGCACTCGTCGTCCACCTCGGGCCTGAGGACGACGCGGTCGAGACTGTGCCCTACATCGACACCGTGATCGCGGAAGCGAGACGCCACGACTATGACGTCATCCTCAGCACCTTGCATGAAGGCCCGGAAGGGCTGATCAGGCTGGCGAGAAGATCAATCTGCGATGGATTTCTCTTGATGGACGTACAGGAGTATGACGAAAGGGTCATCACAGCATCGGACCTGGACCTCCCCGTCGTACTCGTCGGTCGCCCGGTTGAGGCGCGCGGCCTGGATGTGGTCGACTTTGATACCAGAAAAACAGCGCACCTCCTGGTGGACGAACTGGCGGCAACGGGCCACCGTCACGTCGCCGTGCACGACGAACCGCCAGGCAACGCCGGCGTGTACCGCTTCCTTGACGACTTCTACACCGGCCTGCGCGAGCGTGCGGATCGGCACGGCATGGAGCTCTCGATCATTCCGCTTGAGGACGACAGCTGGAACAGCATCGCCCAGACCGCCGACCCATTGCTTGACCATTGCCACGACCGGCTTGGCATCATCGCGCGTACCCCGCGAATCACCCAATCGATAGTGCAGCTACTCCAGTCACGCGGCCTCGTTCCGGGCGAGGACGTTTCCCTGGTGAGCCGTTGCACCGATGAAATGGCAACCTCCTTCCCCAGGCCCCTGACCAACGTCTCTCCGCAGCCACGCAAGCTAACGACTCTGGCCATGCAGTTCTTGTTCGACCGCCTCGCGGGCAGCGAGGAACCTGCCCGCCTGCAGCTTGTCGAACCCGAATCGGTAACTCGGCGGGCTACGACCGTGAACTACACGCGCAGGTCCTAAAGCCAGGTCCTCTTCGCGGGCACCATCGCCGGTCAGGTGCGGCACCGGAGGAAAAACATTCCGGACTCCACTTGTGGTGTCACTTTTGTTGTGCCAAGGTTTCCATACGTATCGATCAATACGTATCGAACTGCGCTGGTTTTGGGCTTCCTGGCCTTCCCCCGCGCTTTGAACTTACCGATTCTTCGCTTGCTCCGGCACAAGAGCCTGCCTGCAGCAGCACCTACAAAAACTCGACGAGGAGGCAATCATGAAGGCACACCGGGCTGTGGCAGCTGTTATAGCTGCCACCGCGCTGATGGCTTCGCTAAGCGCCTGCGGCAGCAGCGCCGGAAGTAATGGCGACAAGACCACAATCAGCTACTTTTCCTGGCAGAACCAGGCATCCATCCAACCTCTGGTGGACAAATTTGAGGAGGAGAACCCGGACATCAACGTCGATGTCAGTGCGGCGTCAGGGGGGCCAACAGAGTATGCGCAGACACTGATGACCCGCATCGCCGGCAACCAGGCACCGGATGTGTTTCACATGTCAATTGAAACCCGCAACGAGGTCATGGGGGCCGGGTACGCACGTGACCTGACGCACGAGTCCTTTATGGAAGGGCTCGATCCTACGGCGGCCTCTCTCTACACCAGGGACGGCAAGGTGTACGGCATGGCCCCGACAGCCTGGGCGGGCGTCATCGTTTATAACAAGGATCTGTTGAAAAAGGCCGGCTATGACAGCGTGCCGACGACGCTGACGGAATTCATCAAGCTCGGTAAGGCGCTCAAAGAACATGACGTGATCCCCTATATGGAGGATACGAGTGGCGTTTCCGGATCCTTCAGTCCAATGCTTGGCGGCCTCTACGCGGCCCAGGGCCAGAACGGCAAAGATCCGGTCTTAAGCGGCGAAAAGACGTTCGCTCAAGAATGGACTCCGGTCATCGAACAGTGGCAGCAACTCGTGACGCAGGGCGTTCTGCCGGCTACGGCGGTCGGGGTCAGTGGAGCACAGATTAAGGAACAGTTCATGACGGGTCAGGTGGCGATGTTCCGCTCCGGGCCGTGGGACTTCAAGGATCTGAACGCATCCGGCATTGACTTCGCCGCGGCGCCCTTCCCCGGCGTAGACGGTGGTGAGCCGTTCGTTGGAGGCGGCCCCGACTCTCCGTATGTCATCAGTTCCAAGATCGACGGCGCAAAACTGGCCGCTGGGCAAAAATTCCTGTCCTTCATCAACAGCGCGGAAGGGCTGCAGCTGGCCCAGGACAACATGAACCAGGTGTCGACATCCTCGAAGTACGACTCCAAGGTTGCACCTCAATTGCAGGAGGTCTACAGGGACTACATCAAGAACGGCAAGTACTACTGGGTCAACTGGCCCAAAGCCGGAACGGTCATGGGCCAGGAAGTCACCTCACAGTGGCAGCTGCTCATTCAGGGCAAGGCGACGCCCAAGAGCGTTGCTGAAGCCCTCGATGCCAAGTGGAACGCCCAAAAGTAGATCACAACCGCCGGGGCATTCCACCATGGAGTCCCCGGCGGCCTCAACCATCGATCCCGCTCAAAGGAACACCACCGGCATGGCAAATACACTTCAAAAAGCGTTGCCGCGCAACCTGACGTCGGCACGCGGGCCCCTCCCCCGTAGGCAGGGTCGGATACGGGGAAGGCGGGACGCGGCAGCCTCTTCGGTGTTCCTGCTGCCGGTCGCCGCTGTCTTCGTTGTGCTGTACGCGATCCCGTTGGCCCAGACCATCTATTACTCATTCACCGACTTCAACGGCCTGAGACCGGAAGTGAACATGGTCGGATGGGCGAACTATGCCAGCGTGTTCACCAACCCGTCACTGATCACGGGACTCGGATTCACGCTTCTTTTCACTGCTGTGTCAACGGTCCTCATCACGGCATTTGCTGTTCCCCTTGCCGTGGCCTTGAACAAAAAATTCTTCGGACGCACCCTGTCACGCTCAATCTTCTTCTTCGTCGGAGTCCCATCACTGGTCATTATCGGCCTGGTCTGGCAATTCATCTTCTCCCCGCTCAGAACCGGGGCACTAAACTCTGTCCTGCGCTGGTTTGGACTCGATGCGGTCCCATGGTTGGCCGACTCCGACCTGGCACGGTTCTGCGTCATATTCGTTGGTCTCTGGGCCCACGTCGGCTGGCACGCCACCCTCTATCTGGCCTACCTCCAGTCGATCCCCGGTGACCTCTATGAACAGGCGCAACTCGACGGAGCCAATGGTCGGCAGCAGTTCTGGCACATCACACTGCCTGAGCTGGTCCCAGCCATCGTCGTGTCCTCCTTTCTGCTGATGACCAGCGGGCTGAAGGTATTCGACCTTCCATTCGCGATGACGAAGGGCGGTCCGGGATATTCCACGAACACGATCACCCAATCGATTCTCGTCGAAGGGCTGTCCCAGTCAGACTACGGACTCGGCTCCGCCCTCGCCGTACTGTTCACACTTGCATGCCTCACCATCATCCTGCTGCAGCTTCTGGCTGCCCGCGCCCTTACCCGGAGGTTCGAATGAGCACCAGGACCCGCCAGAGACAGCGGTATGCCATCCGTTCAATCGTCATGCTCACCCTGACCGCCTTCATGGCCATCCCGCTCTACTACATCGTCGTCAGCGCCTTCAAGATGCCGATCGACATGGCTCAATCCCCCCTCGGACTGCCCAAAAACTGGACGCTGCAAAACTTTGCCACCGTCTTTGCCACCAGCAACGTGCCGCGCGCCTTCGCGAACACGCTCATCGTCACCGTCGCAGGCGTCTTCTTCCAAGTCGCCATCGGGTCGCTCGCCGCATACGGGATGATTCTGCACAAAGGCCGGCTGACGGCGGCGGTCGGAACCGTTCTGCTGGTCGCCTTCTGCATTCCGATGCAATCAACACTGATCCCGCTGTACCGCATGGAAGCAGCACTCGGCCTCGTCAACTCCCTTGCCGGGCTGGTCCTGATCTATCTGGGAGGGGCCGTTTTCTGCTACTTCCTCATCGTCGGCTATATGCGCAAACTACCCCTTGATGTGCTTGAGGCGGCCCGCATCGACGGAGCAGGGCCCTTCCGGATCTACCGCTCCATCGTGCTCCCGCTCATCACCCCAATCCTCACCACCGTAGTCGTCTTCCAGACCCTGGCCACGTGGAACGACTTCCTCTGGCCAAACGTGCTTCTGTCCTCCACGGAAAACCGCACGATTGTCCTTCAGGTTTACAACGCGGTCGGGCAGTTCACCACCAACTGGCCGCAATTCATGGCTGTGACTGTCATCGCACTCGTTCCGGTCACCATCTTCTTCCTCTTCTGCCAGCGCTGGATCGTGGCAGGCTTAGCGGCCGGGTCCGTGAAGGGATGAACGATGGGCAAGACCGGCTGATCATAAGCGGCGTGCCGTGGTTCGATGACCGAGGAACCATCGTGAACGCGCACGGAGCCTGCCTCCTGGAGGAGGACGGGCGCTATTACTTGTTCGGCGAATACAAGACTGACGACGTGAATGAATTTGCCGGGTTCAGCTGCTACTCATCCGAAGATCTCGCCAACTGGAGGTTCGAGAAAATAGTCCTGCCCCGCCAGGCAGACGGGCTGCTCGGACCCGGCCGCGTCGGCGAACGCGTAAAGGTAATGCGCTCGGCCTCCACCGGCCGGTACTCAATGTATTTCCACTCCGACAACGGCAACTACCAGGACCCCATCATCGGGCTGGCCACCTCAGACACCATCACTGGAGACTATGCAATCACCGGGCCCCTGACCTTCAAGGACCAGCCGATCCGACGCTGGGACATCGGGAGCTTCCAAGACGATGACGGCACCGCCTACCTCCTGGTCCACGAAGGAGACATCTACCGGCTCAGTCCTGACCTGCTCACCGCCGAAGAACTCGTCACACGCGGGATCGCTCCCGGCGGCGAGTCACCCACGATGGTCAAAACAGGCGGCACCTACTTCATGCTCTTCTCCCACAAGACCAGTTGGGAAAGCAACGACAACTTTCACCTGTCCGCACCATCACTCAACGGACCATGGACGTACCAAGGTGTCTTCGCCCCGGACGGGAGCCAAACCTGCAACTCCCAAAGCACCTTCTCCTTCCAGCTAACCCTGGAATCGGGGAAGACCCTACCCATCTACATGGGCGACCGCTGGTCCTATCCGCACCAAGCCTCAGCCGCAACATACGTCTGGCAGCCGCTGACGACGAAGAAAGGGCGTCTGGAAATTGCTACCTTCGCATCGTCCTGGAACCCCAAAACAGGGAATACCGTTGAGGTCGCAGGCCCAGGCATCAAGATAGATTTCGAATCCGACCTCGCCGGGGAGACCCTCGAAGTCCCCTTCGACGGCTCAGGCATTACCCTCATGGGAACGGCACAGCCAAACGGCGCATATGCCTGCATCGACATCATGGACAGCAAAGAGAACTGCATAACCAGCTCCTACGTCAGCTTTTACGCCAAAGTCCCGGAACACGGCTACCGCTACGTGAGCCCGCAGCTGACACCCGGCACCTACCGACTCGTTCTAACTGTCGACGGAGCCCTGATCGAATGGTCCGACAAGCGCGGCGAACGATTCGGAAGCGCAGGCACGAAGGTGTCGGTCACCGGCCTAACCGTCCACACCCCGAAGTCCTGAGCCACATCGCTCTGTCCTACCACATCTGCAACGGCCCAGCGCCACGCCTGCCACCCCCGCGCCAGCCGAGGCACTGACGTGAACATAAGCAATGGAGGAGTTCATGCCGAACACCGGGTCTTGCCCTCAGCCCCGACGACTGGGGCTCCTTGCACCGCGGGGACCGAGTTGTGCTTCAGCGACCACACGAGATTCCTCGACCTGGAACCATAGATGACATCTCGGATGACGCGTCCCTAATCTGGGTACGGCTCGATGGACTAGGGCGAATGCTCGTCACGGACAACGACGCCTGGTGTCTCGGGCTGTGGTTCTTGTTTACCACGGTAGGTAAGGGCCGGTGGAGACCTCCTTCCCAACGCAGGTGGCGGACCTCCGCTGACGAAGCGGCAGGCATAGCCGTCATCCTTTTACGAGCACAAGCTTGGGTTAGGAGTTAAGGCTAATGGGGAGTCCGAGCGTGCGGTTTGTGTATCAGCGGCCGCTGGTGGAATCAAATCACTATCGATTCGGAGCGCGCTTCGGAACTTTGAAGCTGTCCCCTAGGTTCGGGTTTCAGCACTCGTCTACAAACACGGTTGCAGAATCTCCCTCGTGGATCATTGTCCGTCCTTGTCCTGAGTCTTGCCAGACCCAGAATATTGAACCGTCGTCAGCTATGCAGTCAACGATGCCTGTGATGATGCGGCCGTTTGTTATGGCTCGTATTCTGTCGCCTTCTCCGAGGTGCGACCATGTGTTGTCTTGTGGTTCCGGTTCCAGTGGGCTCCAAAGCACCAACTCGGCCTGTTCGCTGGAAGTGTTCTCCAGCCATGCTCTGATGGCTTTTTCCTGGGCCGGGCTGATTGCCATGATGGCCGGGGAGTTGTTTCTGCCCCGGCCATCTTTGAGTTGTTTTGTTTTGTCCACCCTGTTTCCTTTTGAGAGGCCTGGACGAACTGGCTGCCCGCGGCTCAGTAGTCGTCGCGCGTATCCGTTGACCGCATGCGGTCGTGGGGCTGAGTTTTGACGTGTTCAGGCGGTCATTCTTTGGCGCTGGGGTGCTCGCCATCTTGGTAATGATGGCCCAACCTTAGGCGGGGGGCGTTTCTTCCATCTCGTGTTCGACGTCTGCTTTGGATGTGAATCCGTTGAATGCCAGGTTGAGAAGGATGGCAACGATGGCGGTCAGGACGATGCCGCTTTGCAGGACCATTTGGATTGACTCGGGTGCCGTGTGGAAGAAGGTTGCCGAAGAGGATGGGATGAAGCCGACGCCAAGACTGATGGCGATGATGATGAGGTTCTTGTCGTTTGTCAGTTCGACCTTGGCCAGGGTCTGGATTCCAACGGTGGCAATAATGCCGAAGAGGGTCAGCAGTGCAGCGCCGACTGCAGGCGTTGGAAGGATTGACACGACGGCGGCGATCTTGGGCAGACAGCTGACGATAAGCATCAGGACACCGGTGAGTGCGACCACCCACCGGCTTTTGACGCCGCTGGCGCGGACTAGGCCCACGTTGCCGTTGAAGGTGGTCGGAGGGACTGCACTGAAGATGCCGGCGATCATCGCGGAGAGACCTTCGGCGGCGATTCCGCGTTGGACGTCTTTGCCGAGTGGTTTACGGCCGACGATCTCGCCCATGGCGAAGTAGCTTGAGGTGCATTCGACACCGACGATGAGGATGGCCACGGTCATGGAGATGATCGCGCCGATCTCGAACGTTGGCAGGCCGAAGTGGAAGGGACGGACAACATCGAACCAGTTGGCGTCGGCGATGCCGCTGAAGTCGACCACTCCGACGGCGGCTCCAGTGACTGTGCCGGCGATCAGGCCGATGAAGATCGCCAGGCTCTTGAGCAGTCCGCGACCAAAGCGGAAAAGAACCAGGATTACGAGCAATGTTGTACCGGCGATAGTCAGGTTTGCCGGGCTCGCGAAATCAGGGGCGGTCGGGTTGCCGCCGCCCATGAGGTTCACGGTGATGGGCAGCAGTGAAAATCCGACCATGGCGATCACACAGCCGGTGACGACGGGTGGGAGCAGGCGCAGGAGTTTTCCGTAGAGGGGACTCAGTGCGAAGACGACGGCGCCGGCGACGATCGAGGCTCCGAAGACGGCCAGCAGACCGGTTGAACCGGCGCCGTTGGCGTTGGCGATGGCGATGGTGGGGCCGATGACGACGGCGGAGCCGCCGAGCACGAGTGGCTGCCGGATGCCGATCTTCCATACGCCGACGGATTGGATGATGGTACCAATGCCGCTGACCAGGACGACGGCGCCGAGCAGCACGACGGTGTCGGGTTTGGAGAGGCCTATGCCTGCCGCGATGATGATCGGAAGGACCAGAACTGTGGCGTAGAACGTGAGCAGGTGCTGAAGGCTCAGGAATATCATCCGGCCGCGCGGTGGTATCTCGTCGACGGCGTTTCGGGCAACCGTGGGTGCAGGGGGCGCTGTTGGGTCTTTTTCGGTGCCGGGGTGTTGGGTGGCGCTCATTTGGTACGTCTCCTCATTGTGACGTGGATGCTTGTTGGGGCGGCTGGTTGCGGGGTCCGCGTTCGTGGGCGGAGGGTCACCTGCGCGGTTGCCGGCCTGGCCGAATGGCCGGCAACCAGGTGGGTTTTGGTGCAGCTGCTACGCGGGTTGACCGGCGGTCCAGGAGGGAAGTTCGCCGGGGTTCAGTTCTTTGAAATCGGGAAGGTCACGCAAGGGCTTTTCCGCTCCGCCAGGGGTGTAGGTGGCGATGATGCGCAGTGGACCCCACCCGGTGTTGAAGGTGGAGTGCTCGGTTCCGCGCGGGATCCATACGGCGTCGCCGGCTTTGACGTCGAAAGCTGGTTCGTCGCCAACGGTCTGGGTACCCTGTCCTTCGATGAAGTAAAGGACCTCGTCAGCATCTGGGTGGTTGTGCCGGTCGTGTCCCTTGCCTGGGGTGATGATGACTTCGCCGAGGGTGGAGGTGGCGTTCTTGATGGTCTCGGGGGTTACGTGCCATTTGATCGCGCCCCAGTCGAAGGTCCAGGTAGACAGTTCGGACGGGGTGCGGTGGCTCGAATCGCTCATGAGTTTGATCCTGTTCTGTGTCGGGTTCAGTAGGGGGTTTTTCCGCCGTCGGCGTTGATGGCCTGGCCTCGGATCGCGAATGCGTCATCGGAGAGGAGGAACGAGATGACCCTCGCGACTTCGGCTACTTCGATGTGGCGTCCGACCTGTTCGTTTTCCATGGCATCGAAGATGTCTTCGGCGGCCTGCCCGATCTTTCCGGAGTACGCGTCGGCTACTTCTCGGAGCATTTTGGTGGGCATGCCTCCGGGGCACACACAGTTGACGTTGATGTCGGCGTAGGCGAGGGCAGCCGACAACATCCTGGTCTGGCTGATGACCGCGGCCTTGCTGGCACTGTAGGCCAGGGATTCGGCGTGGCCGACCTTTCCGGCTTCCGATGCGACGTTGACGATCGCTCCCGGGCGGCCGGTCTCGATGAGATGTTTCGCGACGGCACGGGAGAATTCGTAGGAACCAATTAGGTTGATTTTGAGTTGGATGTCCCAGTCTTGGGCGGGAATCTCCAGCGGGTTGGAGTGGCGGACGATACCGGCGATGTTCGCTAGGCCGTCGACACCGTCGAGGAGTTCGATGGCCCGGGCAGCGGCTTGATGGATGCTCGTGGTGTCGGACAAGTCGCCCTTGACTGCGTAGACTCCGGCGGCTTCTCCCCCAAGTTCCTGGGCGGTGGTTTTGAGTTCGTCTTCAAGGACGTCGATGAGCGCGACGCGGGCTCCTTGGGCGATGAGCAGTTCTGCGGTGGCCCGTCCCAGCCCGCGGGCTCCGCCGGTGAGAACAAATTTCCGGCCCTCATGTACGGGGTACGTGATGGGGTTCCGGACGGGCAGGGTCCGGGTTTCTGTCGTTTTGATCAGCATGATTGTTTCCTAGACGTGAATGGGCAGGTTCTTGAAGGCTTTGACCTGTTCGGTGATGGCCCGTTCGGTGGGGAGCCGTTCCATGGATGAGGCACCGAAGAAGCCGTCGATGCCCTCGGTGCGGGCAAGGATGTACTCCACATCCTCCGGTTCGGCGATTGGCCCGCCGTGGCAAAGGACAATGATGTCGGGGTTGACGGCGACCGCGGCGTCCCTCATCTGCTGGACCCGTTCAACGGATTCGTCCAGTGTTGCTGCAGTCGCCGCACCGATGGTCCCGGACGTGGTGAGGCCAATATGGGGGACGAGGATGTCCGCTCCAGCTGCGGCCATCTTCTGTGCTTGGTCGGCATCGAACACGTACGGGGAGGTGACCAGGCCGCGTTCATGGGCGGCCGCGATGAGGTCTACCTCCAGTTGGAAGCCCATCCCGGTTTCTTCGAGGTTTTGGCGGAAGTTTCCGTCGTACAGGCCAACTGTGGGGAAGTTCTGCACTCCCGCGAAGCCCAAGCCGGCGAGTTCGTCGAGGAACCTGGGAATGATCCGGAAGGGATCGGTTCCGCAAACACCGGCGAAGACGGGAATGTCCTTGACGACAGGCAGCACTTCGCGCGCCATTTCAACGACGATCTGGTTCGCGTCCCCGAAGGGGAGCAGCCCGGCGAGTGAACCGCGGCCGGCCATGCGGTACCGTCCGGAGTTATAGATGACAAGGAGGTCCGCTCCCCCAGCCTCGGCTAACTTGGCTGACAGGCCGGTACCTGCCCCGGCTCCAATGATGGGGACACCTGCGTCGGCTGTTTGCTGCAGCTTTGCCAAAATGCTCTCTCGGGTCATGTTCGTACTTTCTTGTTGTTGACCATCAGCTCCAGCAAGGCAGCCGTGGCCGTTTCAGCAAATTCGGGATCATTGATGTGGGCGCTGACTTTGACCAGCTCGACGTCGCTGCCGGCCAACGCCTGCTCCAGGGCGTTGAACAGGGCGGAATCAGCAGCTTCGTCACGGAACAGTCCTCCGTCCACATCCAGGGCTGACACTCCATGAAGTGGTACGACGACGGTCCTTGCCCCGGACCCCCCAACGAGTTTCTCGCCGAGTATCCGCCCCAACTCCGCCGATTCGGCCACAGAGGTCCGCATCAACGTGACCGTGCTGTTGTGCTCATAGATCAGGCGCTCGGAAAACTTCGCAGGAACCGTTTCACGGGGGCCGAAATTGACCATGTCCAGCGCTCCAAGGCTGACGACCTGAGGCACCCTGGCACGCCCGGCCGCGGTGAGGCGCTCGGGCCCGGCACTCAGCACGCCGCCGACCAACTCATCGGCAAGTTCGGTCGTGGTCAGATCCAGAACACCTTCGAGGTAGCCTCCTGCGGCGAGGCCCTCCAACGCCTTACCGCCCGACCCCGTGGCGTGGAAGACAAGAACTTCGTACCCAGCCTCCTCCAACCGCGCCCGGCACGCCTCCACCGCCGGTGTGGTCACGCCAAACATCGACGCACCAACCAGCGGACGGGAGCGATCCGCCGGAGGGTTGAGCTTTCTTGCCTCGTTTTCCGTGGCCATCCCAGCCACCGCGGCGACGGCGTTACCGAGGATGGCTTCGGATAACCGGTTGATGCCAGCGACGTCCACGACGCTGTACATCAACGTCACATCAGCAGCTCCCACATAGGGTGAGACATCACCCGATGCCATGGTGCTGACGAGAAGTTTGGGGAACCCGATCGGCAGGGCCCGCATCACCGCTGACGCTACCGACGAACCGCCCGAACCGGCGACGCTGAGGACCGCATCAATTTCGCCTCGATTAACGAGTTCAAGGACCACCTCGGTGGCGCCGGCAGCCATGGCAGCGAGGGCTCTGCCCCGGTCGTTGGCGCGGACCAAATCATCGATGGTGGTACCAGCCCGCCTGGCGACTTCCTCACGCGAAGCGGTGGACGCCGTCGAAGGTGAGCCGGTGACTCCCACGTCCACAACGAGCACTTGATGACCAAGGGCTTCGAGACGCTCGCGCATCCAGGCGTACTCGACCCCCTTGGTGTCAAGTGTTCCGAGCAACGCAACTGTAGGCATCGCTCTCCTTTCAATGTTTCATAGTGATGGCGAACACTAGGTCCAATTCAGAGTATGTTTGGGATAATTGGACAGTCCATGCCAATTCCTGAAGATTGGATAATCAATGGGTCGCATCAGCGATGACCAGCTCGCGCAGCTCCTCCGAGGGTGGGAAACCACCCGCGGAACAAAGGCTGAGCAGATCGCCGGCGCCATCCTCGAAGTAGTCCGGGCGCAGGAAATTTCCTTCGGGTCCGCGTTGCCGGCCGAACGCGCAGCGGCCTCCGCCCTGGGCGTCAGCAGGGCGACCGTCGCCGACGCCTACGGAATTCTTAAGGAACAAGGCGTCCTGCAGAGCCTTCAGGGAAGTGGCTGGCGGGTGCACCGCCCCAACGTGGACAGCACCAAGGAGAACCGCGACAGGATTGAACCAGAACGCAGCCTGGACGGATTCGCTGAACGGCCAACAAGTGAAGCGACGTCCGGACCCATAATTAACCTCTCCAGCGGTGCCCTGCCGGGATTGGCCCTGGTCGCAAGGGAGTGGAAAAACATCGAGCTTGAGCTCATTGACCAGGCCTTCGAAGGCGACGGGTACGAACCCCGAGGGATGCCCCGGCTCAGGGAAGAGATCGCACGCCGATACACACTCTCGGGCAGAACAACCGATGCCGACGAAATCCTCATCACATCCGGCTCACAGCAAGCCCTCGAGATTATTTCCCGCGCCTGGATAGACGACGGTGACCCCGTGGTGGTCGAAGACCCCACCTACCGGGGTGCCCTCGACGCCTTCCGATCAAGGGGCGCCCGCCTCTACACCGTTCCGATGGAACCCAATGGGCTGGACGTCTCCGCACTGGAGCGAATAGCCCGGCACACGGCACCTCGATTCGTGTATACGCTCCCCGTGTCGCACAACCCGACGGGGATCAATACCTCCTCCGAGAAGTTGAAGGCCATCTCGGCAATAGCCACCGAGCGCGGACTGATGATCGTCGAAGACATGAGCACCGCTGACCTGGCACTGACCGAAGAAATCGCACCGCTGCCGCTGCATCACGCAATCGACGCGCCCATGACAATCACGATCGGTTCGATGTCGAAACTCTTCTGGGGTGGATTGCGTATCGGGTGGATCCGTGGCCCCAAACCCGTCATAGCCCGCTTTCAGCGCCACAAAGTCGCTATGGACCTGGGAACCTCCATCCCCAGCCAAACACTCGCCCTCCAACTCCTTCCACACACCACTGCCGCCCGCCAGGAACGGCTGGAAACCCTCCGAAAGTCACTGAAGCTGGCGGAATACGAAATCACGTCCAGATTCCCATACTGGTCATGGACCGAACCCTCCGGGGGAAGCGGACTCTGGGTCCGTGCACCCGGGGTTAACATGCAAGAGATCGCACGCACCGCACTTCGCGCAGGAGTGCGTTTAACGCCAGGGCCGTCCTTCTCCGCAGTCGGCGCCTTCGACGACTACCTCCGATTGCCCTTCTGGTCTGCTGACTCCGTCAAAACAGGGTTGGAACGCTTAGCAGCAGTCATCAAGTGATCCTCCGCCCGGAGAGACAGTTCACACGGGAAGTCTGCGCCAAGGTGCATCGTGGTCTCAGTTGAATATCCCTGAGCATTTACCGCCCGTTGACCAGAGAGCTACACCCCAACCTGACATTAGGCACCGCCCCCAAAAGCCGTCAGATTAGGCCCTCCGAAGCACTTTCCTGACAGCCTCACAGCAACCCCAAAGAACCCAACCTGACACTCCGCGGCCCTCCTGCAAGGAACCCCTCCCAACAAATACTAAGCACCCTTAGAATGGACGGAACGAAGCAAAGAACCGTCATGACTCCCAGCAACCGTCCCCTCGCCTTGGTCACCGGCGCCTCCTCCGGCATCGGTTTCGAACTCGCCAGGCAATTCCTCAGCAACGGCTTCGACACAGTCATGGTCGCGGACGGAGAGGACATCCGCAGCGCCGCCCGGAGCCTCCAGGGTCTGGGCGGCGAACCCATCCCCCTCCAGATCGACCTTGCGGACAGGCACGGCGCATCAACCCTTCAATCCGCAATCAACTCACTCAGAAAGCCCCTCCAAGCAGCCGCCATCAACGCCGGAATCGGAACAGGCGGCCCGTTCATCGAGACAGATCTCGCCCAGGAACTCAGGATCATCAACCTCAACGTCGCCTCGACGGCCAGCATCGCCAAGTGGGTCGCCAGGGACATGGCCGCCCGCGATGAAGGCCAGATCCTGTTCACGTCCTCGATCATCGCCCGGACCCCCGCCCCGTTCCAGGCGATCTATGGGGCGTCCAAGGCCTTCGTCCAGTCGTTCAGCCAAGCACTCCGCAACGAGCTGAAGGACACGGGAGTCTCCGTTTCAACGCTCCTTCCCGGCCCCACCGAGACGCCCTTCTTCGAGAAGGCAGACCTTCTGGACACAAGGGTCGGTGCCGAAGAAAAGGACGATGCCGCCCAAGTCGCCGAGCAGGGCTTCAAAGGGCTCATGAAAGGCGAGGGCAACATCCTGGGTGGCTCGCTGAAGTCCCGCACGCTCGGCCTCGGCTCGAACATCCTGCCGGACGCCGCCGGCGCCGCGTTCGGCCGCCGCCTCAGCGAACCGGGCTCCGCCAGCGAACAGGACTCCAGCCAACCCGGCACCGCAAACGCCCCCGGCCCCGCCGAGGACAACGCAAAAACCTAGCCTCCCGACACAGCCCGCCGGTACCCACTCGGCGTAAAACCCAGGTACTTCCGGAAGTCATTCGTGAGATGGGCATGGTCGGCATAACCCAGCTCGGCTGCGATCGCGGCCAGGTCAGCCGACGCGTCCAACCGCGCCCGCTCAGCCGCGTCCTGCAAACGACGTCGCCGGATCAGCGCCGCCGGGCTAAGGCCGATGTACTTCCGCGCCACCCGCTGCAATGTCCGTGGCGAAACAGCCAACGCCGCAGCTGCGTCCTCCAAACGGAGAACAGACGGGTCGGAAGCCAAGAGATCCATCATCCGGTTGGCGAGCAGCGCCTCCTCGGACACCCCGGCCCCGGCAAACAAGGCCAACCAGTGAGCAAACGCGTCCACCGCGCGCTCCCGGCGAGCGCCGCCGTCGTCGGCATCCGAAGGCGAAGGCGACATCGCCGACGTGACAGTACGGTGAAGTTCGACGGCGGCAAAGTCCACTTCCGCGTCGCGGACTCCACGGGGGTCGTCCGTGAAAAGCGGGACGGCAGCGGGCCGCAGCAGCGCACCTACCGCCCATCCACGCCCCGAGAGGTCTTGGTGTCCAACCCGCGTAGTCGGGCCGGCGAAATCCACGCGCTCAAGTCCCACCACAAGGTTGCAGGCAGGGTAGGCGATCACGTGCTGCCGTGAAGTACGGCCGGGTTCGATGTCCCACTCCGGAATCCAGAACCACTGCACCAGATGCTCCACCGAAGCAGGCGCCGGAAGCCGGTGGAACGTGGGCAAGCGGGCGGGGTACAGGACTCCTTTGAATGAATGATCCATTCCCACCCTCGAACAAGAGTTGTCGCAAATCTCCAAGCGATGCCAACGCGCGGAAGCGTAGCGTCAAAGACATGACCGATACTACAAGCACCGAATCAACCACGGCCGCCCACGGGGAGCACACCGTCCACGGAGTTCCCAAGGGCCTCACCAGCCTCACCCCGTTCCTCGCAATCAGGAACGCGAAGGCGGCCATCGACTTCTACAAAGACGTGTTCGGCGCGCGCGTCGTGGGCGCCACGGAGATGGGTGGCGTGGTGGTCCATGCCGAACTCGACTTCGGCAACGGCCACCTGCAGCTCGGGGAGCCGAGCCCCGATTACCACCTGGTCCCCGCGCCGGAAGGCGAGGACGACTGCTATTCCATGGGCCTCTATTGCGCGGACGCTGACGGCTTGGTCCAGCGCGCGGAGCAAGCCGGCGCCACGGTGCGCGAACCGCTCAGCACGTTCGTTTCAGGCGACCGCTACGCCAGCATCCGCGATCCCTTCGGCGTCCGTTGGTCAATCATGACCCGGGTGGAGGACCTGTCCGAAGAAGAAAGCAACCGCCGCGTCGAGGAATGGGCCGCGCAACAAGGCTAGGCAACAACGCCAGGCAACAAGGCCCGGCACAAAAGCCAGGCAACAAACCCACACAAAAGGGCCCGGTACTGTCGAACGCAGTACCGGGCCCTCCGCGAAACCAGCTAGGAAACGCACAAACAGAACGGATGCCCGGCCGGGTCAAGGAACACCCGGAAAGTCTCGCCCGGCTGGTGGTCGTGCTTCGTGGCGCCGATGGCCAGGACGGCCTTCTCGGCCTCATCCAGGTCCTCCACGATCACGTCAAAGTGCATTTGCTGCGGAAGGGTCTGCCCAGGCCATACGGGCGCTTGGTAGACGTCCACTTGCTGGAAGGAGATGCAGTTGCTGCCATCGGCGGGGCGGACATCTGCCCAGTCGCCGTCGTCGCGGGTGACTTCCCAGCCCAGCAGCTCTCCATAGAAGGCAGCCAGGGCGGGGGCGTCCGGACAGTCGATGACAACACTGGGGTGTTTTGCAATAGCCATTCGCTATACCTCGTCTGCTGTTTTCTTCATGCGGGCCAGGGCGCTCTTGGTGCCGCGCTGGGTGAGGACGTGCACCACGGCACCAACCGCGGCAGAGACTACGGCAAACACCAGCACGCCAGGCAAGGAATCGTCCAGGTCAGTGCCGTCCTTGGGCGCAGGTTTCCCGGTTTTCTTCTCCCACAACCCTTCGAGGGTCTTGTTTGCCAACGCGCCGGCTCCGAGGCTGACCGCCAGGCCGAACAGTTTCACCAGTAAATTCACGGTTCCCCCTTTCACATCGATGACCATCACTGCCAACAACAAGGCAGGGCCGCTGCAACCAGCGGCCCTGCCCAATTCCTAGTCGTTCTTGAAGGCGTCCTTCACCTTTTCGCCGGCGTTCTTGAGGTCGGCTTTGGTCTGCTCGCCCTTGCCTTCGGCTTCGAGGCGCTCGTTGTCAGTCAGCTTTCCAGCCGCTTCCTTGGCCTTGCCTGCAATCTTTTCGCCAGCATTCTGTGCTTTGTCGTCTGCACCCATGTTGCACCTCTTTCGTTGTGAACCTGTATCTCTACAACATCACTAATCAGGATACTTATCAATATTTTGGGTGAAAACGATTGAACTCAGAGCTCCCCGAAGCCCTCCTCCACCAGCCTGCCCACATAGTCCACGGCCTTCTGCGCCTCCGCGCCATGCGCCTCCACGCGCAGTTTTGTTCCCTGGCCAGCGGCGAGCGCCATCAGTTCCATCATGGAAGCCCCGTCGACGCCGTTGATGGTCACCTCGGCGTCAAGGCCAGAGAGGCCACCAGCTATCTTGGCTGCCGGCCGGGCGTGAATGCCCATGGGGTTGATGAGCTCGAATTCGGCCGCGGCGTCCGGCTCACCCCGCACCACAGGACCCGCATCCGGCGCCACACCTCCCGCTGCTTCCGCAGCCTTGCGTACATCCCCGACGGCGGCACCTCCTTGGGCGGCGACGGCCGCAGCAACGAGCCCCTCCACCAAAGGCGCATCGGCCAGCCGGACAGCGTCGGGATCGCTGGCGAACTCCATGGCGGATTCCGCCGTCATCACGGCCGATCCCAGGTCCGTCAGCACCACCACCCCGTCACCGCCGGCGTCCACAAGTGACTGCTCGACGGCGGCCAGCACCTTCTCGAGGCTGGTACCGATCCGCCCGTCGTCGGTTCCCCCGGCGGCGACGAGTCCGACGTCGGGCGCCATCTGGGCGGCGAGTTCCACTGCACCTTCAGCGATCTTGCTGCTGTGCGAGACCACCACGATCCCAACGGTCATGCGGCCGCGCCCTGCTTGGCCGCATCGGCAGCGGCCCGAAGGAGCAGTGCCGTGGACTGCGCACCAGGGTCGCGGTGACCGGCACTCCGCTCGCCCAGGTAGCTGGCACGGCCCTTACGGGCAACAAGGGGTTCAGTGGCAACGGCCCCGGACTCAGCGGCTTCCGCGGCGGCCTCCAAGGCTGCGAGCGCGTCGCCGCCGTCGTCGGACACCTTCTGCGCCGCCTCCACCGCCGGGGTCCAGGCGTCGATCATGGTCTTATCACCGGGCTCGGCTTTGCCGCGGGCAACAACGCCGTCGCGCGCCGCAACCAAGGCGGACACCACGGCTGCGCCATCAATGTCCGTGGCATCGCCCAACGCCGTAGCGGCACGCAAGTAGGCCGTTCCGTAGAGGGGCCCGGCCGCACCGCCAACCTTGGACATGAGCGCCATGGCCGCTGCCTTCAGTGCCGCGCCGGGCGTTTCCAGAGACGGCTCGTCGAGCTTCTGGAGCACGGCCTGGAAGCCGCGGTCCATGTTCTCGCCGTGATCCGAGTCGCCAATGGCCCGGTCCAGCTCGATGAGTTCAGTGCGGTGTTCCGCCATTGCTTCGGCCGAGAGTTTGAGCCAGTTCACGGCCCATTCAACGCCCAATCCCATGCTCACGCTCCCCAACGCAGGGCCGCAGTGTGGACGGGAGCGTCCCACAGGGTGGTCATCTCATCATCGAGCCGCAGCACGGAGACGGAACAGCCCTGCATCTCCAAGGACGTCACGTAATTGCCCACCAGGGAACGCTCAACCGTGGCACCACGATCGGCCAGCACGTTCGCGGCCCGGCGGTACACGATGTACAACTCACTCAGCGGAGTACCGCCCATGCCGTTGACGAACAGCAGAACCTTGTCCCCGGAGCCGATGGACAGGTCCTCAAGGACCGGTTCCAGGAGGCGGTCGGTGATCCCATCCGCACCTTCCATGGGGATCCGGTGCCGCCCGGGTTCACCATGGATGCCGATGCCGATTTCGATCTCGTCGTCGGCCAATTCAAAGCTCGGTGTTCCGGCGTGGGGCACGGTGCAGCCGGAGAGCGCAACGCCCATGGTCCGCACGTTGGCCACCACCCGCTCGGCGATGCCGGCCACGGCGTCCAGGTCGTCACCCCGTTCAGCAGCGGCGCCCGCGATCTTCTCCACAAGGACGGTACCGCCCACCCCGCGCCGGCCGGCCGTGTACAGCGAGTCCTCCACGGCAACATCGTCGTTCACGAGGACGGAGCGGACAGCCACGCCTTCGGCTTGGGCCATCTCCGCGGCAGTTTCGAAGTTCAGGACGTCACCGGTGTAGTTCTTCACGATGTGTACGACGCCGGCACCCGAGTCGACTGCCGTGGTGGCCGGAATGATCTGGTCCGGTGTGGGCGAGGTGAAGACTGCGCCGGGAACGGCTGCATCCAGCATGCCGAGCCCCACGAATCCTGCATGGAGTGGTTCGTGCCCGCTGCCCCCGCCGGAAACCAGGGCAACTTTGCCCGCCACCGGCGCACCTTTGCGGACGACGAATTTGGGGTCGGGGTGGACGTCCACAAGGTCGGCATGTGCCATGCCGAAACCCTCGACGGATTCGTCCACCACCGCACGTGGATCATTGATGAGCTTTTTCATGGGATGCTCCTGAGCCTGCAGTGGTGTGGTGCTCTGACCCTACTACCGGCGGCAGTGACCACGGTAGGCCCGGAGTATCCCCTGTTGGCAGCGTTCAGCTATCCGCCTTCGCTTGCCGCTTTCGCTGGCGCGTCATGGCTCACTTGGACGTCCGGCCAGAAGTCGCCGGAGATCTCGTGGTGCGGGTGCCCGGCTCCGGACCACTCAGTATCGTGCGGCCAGGAGCCGTGCGGGATATCGATCTGGAACGCCGAGAAGTCCGGAAACATGGCGGGTTCCTAGTTGCCCAGCACGGCGTCGCCGCCGGCAGTCACAACATCTTCGAGAAGCACGGTCTGGTCGATCACCGGCAAGCCAACCACATGGCCGAAACTGAACATGTTCTTCGGATCCAGCTCCGCCTTGGCCTTCCGCAGCCGTTCGCGGACGGTCGGGGCCCAGGGCCGTTCCCTGTCCTCAGCGTCCACAAAGTGGCCGTGCAGGTTCACGAAAGTCCCGCCATTGGAGGCGTCGCGCAGGTCCTCGCGAACGGCGTCGTACACCAACGGCAGCAGCTCAGCGAGAGGCGGGACGGCCATCCCGGCCATGAAGAAACTGAACGCCGCATCGCGGCCGCCCACCACGTCTTCGCCGTCGGCGCACTTTGCCAACGCCCCTCCCAGCAGGCGAAGTTCGGCCAACAGGACGGGACTTTCGACGCCGTGGCCAAAGTGCCGCAGGATGGCTTCCTTGGCAGGCTGGTCCAGTCGGTCCAGGAGGAAACCACGCTCGCGCACCGGCACTGGCTGGTCGGGGTCCTGGTGGATGGTGTCGAACTGCGTGGATTCAAGGGGTCCGGTGGCATCCATCATGAGCGGTGCACACTGGCGCATGGGTTCCAACAGTTGCGTGGCAACCGCCGGATCACCTTGGAAGGCGTAGCGGACGTGGACCACGAACTTTCCCCGCAGCGGTTCGGGAATGATGTCCATGTCCGGCAGGCGCAGGAAAGCCAACGACGCCGATGCTTCGGTGGGGAGCGACGGCACCCATTCGCTGAACTGCTGGAGCACGGTGGCTGCGTGGACGCCGGCGAAGTAGAGCCCGCCGGCGAAAATGTCCTGGTTAGGGAAAAGGTGGAATTCCATGGCCGTGACAATCCCGAGATTGCCTTTGCCTCCGCGGAGGAGGAAAAAGAGTTCGGGGTCTTCGTCCTTGGTGACCCGCCGCTGGGTACCGTCGGCAGTGACCAGCTCGAAGGCGATCACGTGGTCCGAAGCGAAACCGTACTTGCGGCCCATGATCGGCAGTCCGCCACCCAGGGTGTACCCCACCACGCCCACGTCGGTGGTGGAACCACAGAGGCCCATGAGGCCAAAGGTCGATGCCAACTCCACCACCGCCTTCCAGCGAACGCCCGCACCTACACGGGCGGTCTTTTCGACGGGGTCGATGCTGAGTTCCAGCATGCGGCGGGTACTGATAAGCAGGCCGCCTTCGATTGCATTGGTGGCACCGTGCCCGGTGGACTGGACCGCGACGGGCATGCCGCGCTCGGCAGCCCATTTCACTGCTGCCGAGACGTCCTCTGCATCGAGGGCACCAAAGGCGACATCCGGCTGGTGTTGGGTGGAAAGGTTGAATGCGGCGACTTCGTCTGCGAAGCCTGGATCAGCGGGTGTGAACACTGGACCGCGCACGCTGAGTTGTAGTTCTGAAATGCTTGAAATGCCTGAAAAGGACGCGTGGGACTGCATGATCTTCTCTCGATATAACCGATGTGGCGGAAGCTCCCCAGCAAGCCTCAACCAGTTTATCCATCAACTTTAGATAAAAGAAGGGAGTTTAAATCACCCATAATTCCCCGGCTTTTGGCTGGACTGTTGCGGGTGTGGCTAGAGGTGCTTGATCATGCGGGTGTTACCCAAGGTGTTGGGTTTGACGCGTGCCAAATCAAGGAATTCGGCAACGCCCTCGTCATGCGAGCGCAGGAGTTCCGAGTAGACCTCAGGATCCACGGCGCTTTGGTCCGCCATCACTTCGAAGCCATGGCGCACAAAGAAGTCCACTTCAAACGTCAAGCAGAAGACCCTGCTGACGCCCAGCTCGCGGGCTTTATCTATGAGGCTCTCCACCAGCTTGTGGCCCACTCCCTTGCCGCGCCAGGAATCGGCGGCAGCAAGCGTGCGGATTTCGGCAAGGTCCTCCCACATGACGTGGAGGGCGCCGCAGCCAATGACCTCCCCCTCGGAGGATTCGGCGATCTGGAACTCCTGCAGGCTCTCGTAATAGGCGACGGTTTCCTTGGAAATCAGGATCCGCTCGTCGGCCAGGCGTGCCACCAGCCTCTTGATCGCCGCAACGTCGCTGGTGCGGGCAGGGCGAAGGCTAAAGGCAGAATCCACTCCCCCATCCTAGCCAGCCGCGGGTGCGGTTCCGGCTTTCGTGACCGCCGGCCACCCCTGTCAGACGGACCAGCCCTATCAGACAGTGAGCGCCGGCCACCCCTATCAGACGGACCAGCCCTATCGGTCAGTGACCACCTATCAGACGGTGAGCGCGATCTTGCCGCGGGCGTGTCCGTCTTCCAAATAGCGCAGCGCGTCAGGCGCTTGGTTGAGCCTGAACGTACGGTCCAAGGGTGGGGTGATCTTGCCGGCTTCGATCAGCTCCGCGAGTTCGTGCAGTTCTTCGGCGCGGACCACTCCGAAAAACATCGTCAGCCGCTGCCTGATGAAGGGCGAGAGCATGATGGCACCCAGCTGCCGTTCCAGCCCGCCGGCGAATTTACCGCCCCCTTCGCCTCCTGTAATCACGGCCGTTCCCGTGGCGGTCAGGGCCTGGCGCATTCGGCGGATCCCGGGATTGCCTGCGATATCGAGGATGACGTCGTAGGGCCCTGAATCCGCGAAGTCCTCACTGGCGTAATCGATCACCCGGTCGGCGCCCAGGCTGCGCACGAAGTCCATCTTTCCGGAGCTGCACGTTCCCACAACCTCGGCGCCAAAGGCCTTGGCCAACTGGACCGCGTAGCTTCCGACGCCGCCGGACGCTCCGGTAATCAGGACCTTCTGGCCGGCCTGCACCCGCCCGGCACGCAAGCCCTGGAGTGCCGTCACCGCCGAGACCGGCACGATCGCAGCCTGCTCGAAGGTGATTCTCGCGGGCTTGGAAGCCAACTTCCCCTCCGGGGCCACGGCGTACTCGGCGAACGACGCGCGCCCGGACCCGAACACCGCATCACCCACGCGGAACGTGGTGACGCCAGGCCCAACCGCCTCCACGATGCCGGCGAGATCCATGCCCAAGCCCGGATCCCGTGGTTTCCCGATACCGAAGGCAAGCCGTCCCAAATACGGGAAGCCAGTCATCATGTGCCAAGCACCGCGATCAACTCCGGCGGCGTGGACCTTGACCAGCACTTCCTTGGCGCCGGCTTCGGGCCTTGGGAGGCGCTTCTCCCCCAGGACTTCGGGACCGCCATATGTTTCGCGGACCACGGCACGCATGCCGATGGACTGCTGTGCTTCGGACTGTGCGCGCTGCGGGGCTTTCATGGCTTTTCCTCCGAATCAGAATCGTACGCTGTACGAAAATGACATTACAGTACACTGTACGAAACCGGAAGAGCCAACTTGGAGGAACGTCATGGCCGCAGCCGTAAACACCGCAAAGCGGCCTGAACTCAGCCGCAGCAAGGTGCTGCAGAAAGCCCTCGAACTGGCAGACGCCGACGGCATCGCTGCCTTGTCCATCCGTTCGCTCGCCCAAAGCATGGGCACCAAGCCCATGTCCCTGTACTACTACGTAGCCAACAAGGACGAGATCCTGGACGGACTCGTGGACCTGGTCTTCGGCGAAATCCACACTCCGGTGGCCGGCGGCGAGTGGAAAGAACAGATGCGCACCCGTGCCCACTCGGCCCGTGAGGTGCTCCGTCGCCACCCCTGGGCCATTGGGCTGCTGGAATCACGGAAGGCACCCGGTCCCGCAACGCTGAAACACCACGAGGCAACCTTGGCCACACTGAGGTCCGCCGGATTTACCGTGCAACAGACGGCCCGCGCCTACTCGCTGCTGGACAGCTACATCTACGGATTCGCCCTCCAGGAAGCCGCACTCCCCATCGCCGGAGGAGAGCCCATGGCAGACGTAGCCTCGCCCATCATGGAACGCTTTGCCACGGGCGAGTACCCGCACATGGTGGAGATCGCCACGGAACTTGTCATGCAGCCCGGGTACGACTACGGCAACGAGTTCAGCCACGGATTAGAGCTGATCCTCGACGCCCTGGAGCGCTCCCGCTGACCACCTCAACGGAGAGTAAATCCGAACTTTACCAACACTTATGCCACTAAGTGTTGGTTAGCACTAGTTTCAGGCAACACTTATGGTGCTAAGTGTTAGTAAACTGGAGTCGTGCCAACACCTCCGGATGCCCGCATTCCAATCGAACCAATCTCACTCGAGACCCTCGACTGGCAGCCCCGCGCGCCTGAGATGTACTCACGAGCCGAGGTGAACAGGCAAACCGGGCCCTACCAGGCCAGCATTACAGCCCCCATCGCAGAGTGGAAACCCCAGATCTCAGGCGAAGACTCCGCCGACGTAGAGGATGCCACCCGCCAACTGGTCGCGTTCGACAAACACGCCCAGCGCAGATTGGGAACCAACAATCCAGCGCTCGGACCGATGACGGCAATCCTGCTGCGGACAGAGTCGGCTTCCAGTTCGCAGATCGAACAGCTGACCACATCGGCAAAGGAGCTCGCCCTCGCCGAGATCCAGGAGGGTGACAAAGCAAACGCACTGACCGTCGTCGGCAATGTCCGCGCCATGGAGGCGGCACTTCGGCTCGCAGACGAAATCAATGCAGACTCCATCTTGGCCATGCACAGAGCATTGATGCTTCACCAGCGCGGGTTCGACCCTGCCGGTGCTGGGCATTTTCGGAATGAGCTGGTGTGGATAGGCCCTGGCCAAGCGGGACCACGGATGGCTGAGTTCGTCGCACCGCACCACCACCGCATTCGCGACGCGATAGGCGATCTGGTTACCTTCGTAGGCCGGCACGACGTCTCCGTCCTCGTTCAGGTAGCGGTCAGCCATGCGCAGTTCGAGACCATCCACCCGTTCCCCGACGGGAACGGGCGGACCGGGCGCGCCCTGGCTCAGTCCATCCTTCGCAACAAAGGACTCGTCGGCTCCACCGCGGTGCCGATCTCCGCAGGGCTCCTCGTCCACACGGATCGCTACTTCGCAGCCTTGGGCTCCTTCCGTGAGGGCGACGCCGGACCGATTGTCCGAGAGTTCGCCATGGCGAGCAGGATCGCCTCGACCACCGGGGCACAGCTCGTGGACGACCTCGTCGAACAGCTTGAGGAGTCCCGGGGGAAGTTGGCAGGGCTTCGCGCGGATGCCGCGGCGTGGCGCCTTCTTCCCACCTTGATCGGACAGCCTGCGGTGAACACGAGATATCTCATGGCCCAACTTGGGCTTGGCGAGATGGCAGCACTGCGCGCGCTCGATGCTCTGACCGAGCGCGGCGTGCTGAGTGAATCCACAGGCCGAGACCGCAAACGCGTGTGGCAGCACCGCGGCATCCTTGATGTCCTGGACGCCTACGCCGCGGGGATCCGCCGCATGTCTGTGGGCTAAACCCCCAGCTCCTCCGGCAGTTCCACGTCCTTCCCCAGCACCTGCTTGGCCAGGAAGTGCTCCACCACTCCGTACCAAACCTTCGCGTGCTGCGGCTGGAGCACCCAATGGTTCTCGTCCGGGAAGTAGAGGAAGCGGTGCGGGCTCTGTCCGTTCCCGTCAGCCGGCAACCCGGAGGAGGAGAGCAATTCGTACCAGAGCCGCAATCCTTCGCCGATGGGCACGCGGTAGTCCTTATCACCGTGGATCACCAGCATGGGCGTCTTGATGTTGCGTACGTTGAGGTGCGGCGAGTTCTCCATGGCCATCTCCGCCGTCATTTCCTTCAGCCAATACTGCGCAGCGTCCGTCGTCGGGCCGAACTGGTCCAGCGCCCACAGGCTGGCGTGCGTGACGATCGCCTTGAAACGGTCGGTCTGCCCGGCCACCCAGTTGGCCATGTATCCGCCGAAGGAGCCACCCATCGCGGCGGTCCGGGTCTCGTCAATGTCCGCGCGCGCAACCACGGAGTCCGTCACTGCCATCAGATCCGAGAACGGCTTCTTGCCCCACTCACCCCAACCGCGCTGAATGAACTCCTGGCCGTAGCCCGTTGAGAGTGCAGGGTCCGGAAGCAGCACGGCATAGCCCTTGGCCACCAAAAGCCACGGGTTCCAACGCCACGTCCAGGCGTTCCATGAGCCGAGGGGTCCGCCATGGATCCACAGGAGGAGCGGGGCAGGTGCATTGGCTGACGCTCCGGAGGGAAGCGCCAGGTACGCCGGTACACGCACGCCGTCCGCCGTCGTCGTTTCCACCCGCTCCAAGCGCCCGCTGTACACGGGACGCTCGGCGGGCGCCGGCAACCGCACCACGTCTCCCGTCGACAAATCGATGCGCACAGCCTCCGAGGGGAACTCATACGAACTCCGCAGCGCGTACGCTGTGCGTCCGTCCCGCGCAACCACGACGTCGGTGTACGCCGCAGCGTCTTTCGTCACCTTCGTGACCCCACCGTCAGCGACGTCCACCCGGAAAACCGGCGACGCGCCGTCGTCGTCCGCTGTGACCAAAAGGCCGCTGCCGTCCGGGAGCCAGGCAACCGGCGTCGCCCAGCGGTCCCAGTCATGCGCCAGCGGCACGAGCCCGGTGGCTTCCCCGCCCGAGACGTCCAGCAGGTGCAGCTTGACCAGCGGCGCCTGGGTGGGGGTGGTGTCGCTTTCGCTCTGCACCACCAGCGTTCGGTTATCCGGGCTCACGGGGCCGGGGAAGTAGCTCATGCCCTCGTGGTCCAGCAGCACCTTGACGGTACCGGTGGCAACGTCGACGGCGGCGAGCACCTCCCGGCTGTCGGCCTTCGCGAGCGCCTTGCTGAGGCTCGTATAGATGGTCTTGCCGTCCGGACTCACCACGGTTTTGGCTTCCCGCAGCGAACCTCCGACGCCGGGAGTCAGGTTCCGCAGGGCGACCGGCGGTTCCGCGTCAACAGTAGCCGGTTTGCCGGGTTCGGCCGCCGGTCCAGCTTCGACCGCGAAGATGCGGGGCTCCGAGGGACCCAGATCCGCATCCCAATACCTGACCGGGTAGCCGCTGTGCAGGATGGCCGAGACCTTGTTGTCCTTGCGGGCCTTGCGCCGCTCTTCATCGTTCTCCTCGCCAGTGGAACCGGCCAGGACGTCGGCCACCAGGAAGGTGGCCCGGGCATCCGTGGCAGCCAGGACGGAACCCACGCCTCCTGCGCGGGAGTGCGCAATGCCGGCCTCTCCGCCATTGGAAGGAAGCACCCACAACGCGCTGACGGGATCCTCGTCGGGCTTTTCCGGGTCCGGCCGCGCCGAGGTGAAGTAGAGGTTACCGTCGGCGGCGAACACGGCGCCCGCCTCGCCCTTGGCACTCCGGGTGATCCGGCGGGCCTGTTCCCGGCCCGTGGGGTCGAGCTCCCACAGGGCGGTCATGAACTCCGTGCCCTTGCCGTTCAAGGTGGAGACAATGGTGACCAATCGGTTGCCGTCTGGGCTAAGGGTGAGTCCACTGACCCGCGGGATGGCCAGGTAGTGGTCAAGGTCGTGGAAGGGAGTTTCGGGTTGCGGGGTAGGCATGCTCCGATTCAACACGGAATGTGCCGTCGATCACAGGGTGGTTCACTAATAGTGAAACACTACTTTCACATTCCGCCCAACTAGGGGACAGCTAACGTTCCACCCAGCGCTGAGTAGGACGTTAGCTGTCCCCTACTTGGGAGGTTGCGGAGAGTCGCCAGCACCGGGGATACTGCGTCTTCCTTGGCGATCGCTGCGGCGAGGTGCCTGGCCCGGGCGGCGTACGACGGCGTGCTGACCGCCGCCTTCATGGCCTGGCCCAAGCGCTCCGCAGTGAGTTGCTTGTAAGGAATCGGTTCCGGGCCGGCTCCCAACGCCGCCACGCGGGATGCCCACAAAGGCTGGTCCGTAAAGACGGGAACACACACCGCGGGCACCCCCGCACGGAGGCCGGCCGCCGTCGTTCCTGAACCCGCGTGATGCACCACGGCAGCCATCCGGGGAAAGAGCCACTCGTGCGGGACCTCGCCGATCCCGATTGCGTCGTCGCTTTGAACGCGTCCGCCCTGGATCACGGCACGAACACCGGCAATCCGCGCCGCCTCCAAGGCGAGTTCCACATCGACTGCCGCGCCGCTGCCAAACCCAATGAAGACCGGCGCCGGCCCGGCCGCGAGGAAATCTGCCAACGCCCGGTCGGGCTGCCAGTTGCGCTGCCCCGGCGGCCACCAGTAACCGGCCATGACAAGCCCCGCGTGCCAGTCCTTCGGACGGGGCAGCACCGTGGGGCTGATGCCGTGGAGGGTGGTTGCCCTATTACGCCGACGACGGCGGTCGGCAGCTTGGCGGGACAGCTTGGGCAAGCCGAGCCCGCGGCGAAGCCTGGCACCCGGAGCATCGTAAGGCGCTGGTCCGGCGAGAACCCTCCTGCCGATCACTTTGTTGCCCACGGCGCCGAGGTCACGCCCGGAACCGAGCAGCACAGGCGGATATGCGACGCTCGGCTCCACGGGCTGCAGGTGGGCGCCGATGGCAGGAACTTCCAAAGCCTCGGCGATGTCGTAGGCAAAGGGCGCCACGGAATTCGCCAGGATAACGTCCGCCCCCGCCTCGGCTGCAGCCAGTGTTCCCCTCGCCGCCTGTTCCATGTAGCCGCCAAGGGCCTGCCACGAACGCCGGACGTCCTTGAGTGAGGGCTTCTCCGCCGAGTCGGTTCGTTGGATGATGCTTGTGAGGTCCCCCGGGAGCGCCCTGTATTCACAGCCGGCGGACACAACCAGCGGGCCATAGGCAGGGTTTGCAGCAATGGAAACCTCGAAGCCGTGTTCCTGCAATGCCGAACCCAGCCCGGCCATGGGCGCCACGTCTCCGCGCGTACCAGGAGCCACCATCAAAATCCGCATTCAATCCTCGCTTCCGGAAAACACGAATGCCCCGCACACTCCTAGGAGAATGTGCGGGGCACTCTGCTTATGGGGCCTCTGCCTTACGCGGTGGGAGCAATCTCCGGGATCCGCGGCTTGGCGTTGCCTTCGAACGTGAACTTGGCTTCGTCACCTTCACCCTCGACGTCAACCACAACGATGTCGCCGGTGTGGATGTCGCCGAACAGGATCTTCTCGGACAGCTGGTCCTCGATCTCGCGCTGGATGGTGCGGCGCAGCGGCCGGGCACCCATGGCGGGATCGTAACCACGGGTGGCGAGCAGGACCTTGGCGGCCTTGGTGAGCTCGATGCCCATGTCCTTGTCCTTCAGGCGGCGCTCCAGACGGGTAACAAAGAGGTCCACGATCTCGATGATCTCGTCCTGCGTCAGCTGCGGGAAGACCACGACGTCGTCAACACGGTTGAGGAACTCGGGGCGGAAGTGCTGCTTGAGCTCTTCCGTCACCCGGGCACGCATCCGGTTGTAGCCGGTCTGGGTGTCCGTGCCGGACTGGAAGC
This sequence comes from Paenarthrobacter sp. NPDC018779, assembly GCF_044391085.1. Lineage (NCBI taxonomy): Bacteria > Bacillati > Actinomycetota > Actinomycetes > Micrococcales > Micrococcaceae > Paenarthrobacter > Paenarthrobacter sp. NPDC018779. The sequence goes on from NZ_JBIRZS010000015.1 coordinate 103,088, forward strand.
CGGTAGCGACGCTCTTGGAGATGTCGCGAGTACCCAGGTTGGTGGTCATGATGATCACGGTGTTCTTGAAATCCACCACGCGGCCCTGGGAGTCGGTCAGACGGCCGTCTTCCAGGATCTGCAGCAGCGAGTTGAAGAGATCGGCGTGCGCCTTCTCCACTTCGTCGAACAGGACCACGGAGAACGGACGGCGGCGAACCTTCTCGGTCAGCTGCCCGCCTTCTTCGTAGCCGACGTAGCCCGGAGGTGCACCGAAGAGACGCGAAACCGTGTGCTTCTCGGAGTACTCGGACATGTCCAGCGTGATGAGGGCGTCCTCTTCACCGAACAGGAACTCGGCCAGGGCCTTGGCGAGCTCGGTCTTTCCAACGCCGGTGGGGCCGGCGAAGATGAACGAGCCACCCGGACGCTTGGGGTCCTTCAGGCCGGCACGCGTACGGCGGATGGCCTGCGATAGGGCCTTGATGGCCTCGTCCTGACCGACCACACGCTTGTGGAGTTCCTCTTCCATCTTGAGCAGGCGCGAGGATTCTTCCTCGGTGAGCTTGAAGACCGGAATGCCCGTGGAGTTCGCGAGGACTTCCGCAATCAGGTCCTCGTCAACCTCGGAGATGTCATCCATGCCGCCGGACTTCCAGTTGCGCTCCTTCTCTGCGCGCTCGGCAATGAGCTTCTGCTCCTTGTCGCGCAGCGAAGCGGCACCTTCAAAGTCCTGGGCGTCAATCGCCGATTCCTTCTCCAGCTTCACGTCAGCGATGCGCTCGTCCATGGCCTTGAGCTCCGGCGGAGCGGTCATGCGGCGGATGCGCAGGCGGGCGCCGGCTTCATCGATGAGGTCGATCGCCTTGTCCGGCAGGAAGCGGTCCGAGATGTAGCGTTCGGCCAGCTGAGCGGCTGAGGCGAGGGCGCCGTCGGTAATCGTCACGCGGTGGTGTGCCTCGTAACGGTCCCGCAGGCCCTTCAGGATCTCGATCGCGTGGGCAACCGACGGTTCCTTGACCTGGATCGGCTGGAAACGGCGCTCAAGGGCGGCGTCCTTCTCGATGTGTTTGCGGTACTCGTCCAGCGTGGTGGCACCAATGGTCTGGAGCTCGCCACGGGCCAGCATCGGCTTCAGGATCGATGCGGCGTCGATGGCACCTTCGGCGGCACCGGCACCAACCAGGGTGTGGATCTCATCGATGAAGAGGATGATGTCCCCACGCGTGCGGATCTCCTTGAGGACCTTCTTCAGGCGCTCTTCGAAGTCGCCACGGTAACGGGAGCCGGCAACCAGCGAGCCAAGGTCCAGCGTGTACAGCTGCTTGTCCTTGATGGTCTCCGGGACGTCGCCGCGAACGATCGCCTGGGCGAGGCCTTCGACGACGGCAGTCTTACCGACGCCGGGCTCACCGATGAGCACGGGGTTGTTCTTGGTGCGGCGGGAGAGGACCTGCATGACGCGTTCCATCTCCTGCTCGCGCCCGATCACGGGATCGAGCTTGTTTTCGCGGGCAGCCTGGGTGAGGTTGCGGCCGAACTGGTCCAGCACCACGGAACCGGCGGGGGTTCCTTCCTGCTGGCCCTGGCCGGAACCCGATCCTGCGGTTTCCTTGCCCTGGTAGCCGGACAGCAACTGGATGACCTGCTGGCGGACCCGGTTGAGGTCGGCGCCAAGCTTCACCAGGACCTGGGCAGCAACGCCCTCGCCCTCACGAATGAGGCCGAGGAGGATGTGCTCGGTGCCGATGTAGTTATGGCCGAGCTGAAGAGCCTCGCGAAGGGAAAGCTCAAGTACCTTCTTGGCGCGCGGGGTGAAGGGGATGTGACCGGAAGGAGCCTGCTGGCCCTGTCCGATGATCTCCTGAACCTGTTCGCGGACGCCGTCGAGCGAGATGCTCAGAGACTCAAGCGCCTTGGCGGCAACGCCTTCACCCTCATGGATCAGACCCAAGAGGATGTGTTCTGTACCGATGTAGTTGTGATTGAGCATCCGTGCCTCTTCTTGGGCAAGGACGACCACGCGACGGGCACGGTCCGTAAATCTCTCAAACATTTCGCCACACTCCTAGCTACGACGTACTTTGATGCTACGTGCCGGGACGGGACTTTTGGAGCGTGTTCGCCACAGGGGAAACATGACGCACTTGCGGAATAAATGTCATCATGCCTGCCCGGGACCGCACACTTCCGCGCCCGTCCTGCCTCGGAGCACCACGCGCCGCCCTGCACATGGGCCCTCGGACCAATCCGGGTGGTTAGTGTTCCTGCCCCCTGCATTCCATGTACCCAAAAGATCCGGGGTCGAAGCGCCACGGGAGGACCCCGGAATATTTCGGCCCGGGAAAAGGTGGCACGCCGGATGCCTAATAGCTTTTAAAACACCAAAGCCCCGGCACTGAGGCCGGGGCTTAGAGGCGGTGAATCAGGAATTTGCCTTCTGGTACGCTTCCTGAATTTCAGCTTGAATACGTCCACGGCTGTTGACCGTGTAACCGTTATCCCGTGCCCACTGGCGGATCTGAGCCGAATCCTGGCTCCGCGCAGCCGTAGCGCGGCCCCGGGTGGCACGGCCGGAAGAGGAAGTCTTCCGGGCTTTGGCGACGTAAGGCTCAAGCGCCTGACGCAGGGAAGCTGCGTTTGCGGTGGACAAGTCCATCTCGTAGCTCACACCGTCAAGGCCAAAGCGGACAGTTTCATCAGCTGCCCCTTCATCCAAGTCGTCAACCAGGATGATTTTTACTTTTTGTGCCATGAGTAGCCTCTCTTTTGGAGGGTTGATATTCAGAAATCCCCATGTTGCTATTCCTGATTATCGTTCACGGCATGCACACACGTCAAAGGCATATGTGGATTACTGCTTTGGACCGCCAATTTCCGGGCTATTTAGCGGCAGGCCCGTCAGCTTCGGGACCCGAATTGCGCAGATTCGCCTCAGCCTGCGCACGTGCTTCCGCCTGGCGCTCGGATTTGTCCGCATTGAATATGGCCTTCATGGCAAACCAGAAGATCAAACCAACAACTACTGACGGCGCCAGGACGGCGATGTACTCCATGATCAGTGACCTTCAGGCTTGAGTAGTGGGAAGAGAATGGTTTCGCGGATACCGGCACCTGTAAACAGCATGACCAGGCGGTCAATACCCAGGCCAATACCGCCCATGGGCGGCGCACCGTATTCCAGTGCCCGGAGGAAGTCCTCGTCCAATTGCATGGCTTCGTCATCGCCGGCTGCGGAACGGCGGGACTGCTCCGTCAGCCGTTCCCGCTGGATCACGGGGTCAATGAGCTCCGAGAACGCCGTTCCACGCTCCATGCCGCCAATGATCAGGTCCCAGGCCTCGATCAGCCGGTCATCCTCGCGGTGCGGGCGGGCCAGCGGCTGTGCGGACGGCGGGTAGTCGTAGACGAACGTGGGGTTAAGCAAGGTGGGTTCCACAATCTCGCCGAACAATTCCACTACCAGCTTCTCGGCGTCCCACTTGGGATCCACTTTGACCTCATGCTTGGCGGCAATGGCCAGCAATTCGTCCACCGTGGTGTCCGGGGTAATTTCAACGCTCACAGCTTTGGAAAGGCCCGGATATACGGCAATCCAGGCCCATTCGCCGTCGAGGTTAATCTCGCCCGCATCCGTTTGGATGGTGCGCGTACCCACAACATCGGCCACATTCAGGATGATTTCCTTCATGCGCTCGGCCATAACGAACTGGTCCGCCCATGCCTCATAGCATTCAAGCGTGGTGAATTCGGGGCTGTGGGTGGAGTCGACGCCCTCATTGCGGAACACCCGGCCCATATCGTAAACACGGTCGATTCCGCCCACCACTGCGCGCTTCAGGAAGAGTTCGGTGGCAATGCGCAGCGTCATCTTCTGGTCAAAGGCGTTCATGTGGGTCTCGAACGGACGGGCCGTCGCGCCGCCGTGAACCAGTTGCAGAATGGGCGTTTCCACCTCCACATAGCCGTGGCGGTCCAGGGTGTCGCGGACCGAGCGGGTGATGGCAGCGCGCTTGTACACCATTTCGCGGGCTTCATCGCGGACCATGAGGTCCACGTACCGCTGGCGGACGCGGGTTTCCTCGTTGAGCTCAGCGTGGAGAACAGGGAGCGGGCGCAGGGCCTTGGAGGCCATGGACCATGAATCGGCCATGACGGACAGCTCACCGCGGCGGGAGGAAATAACCTCGCCCTTGATGAACACGTGGTCGCCGAGGTCCACCAGGGCCTTCCATTCGGCAAGCGCTTCTTCGCCGACGTTGGCCAGGCTCAGCATTGCCTGCAGCCGGACGCCCTTGCCGTCCACGCCACCTTCCTGCAGCGTGGCGAAGCACAGCTTGCCCGTGTTGCGGACAAACACGACGCGACCTGTAACGCCCACGACGTCGCCCGTGGTCTGGTCAGCTTCAAGGTGTGCGTACTTCTCGCGGATTTCGCTGAGCGAATGCGTCCGTTCAACGCCCACCGGATAGGCCTCCGCGCCGCGCTCGATCAGCTTGGCACGCTTGTCCATGCGGATGCGCATCTGCTCGCTGGCGTCGACGGGCTCGGCGGAGGTGTTCGGGGCGGAGGTGTTTGCGGAAGTCACAATCCTTAAGTTTACCGCCGATTACGGACCGCTACTTCCGGTCATAGACTCGGGCTGTGGAGACGTGGACTGTTGAAACGGACGACGCCGGCGGGCAGCTTGAGGTGCATACCTTCCGTCCGCGCACCGAGGCCTCCCTTCCGGGCCCGAAGGCACCCGCCGAACCAGCCGGCGTCGTTATTGTGCATGGCACTTTGGTGACCGATTCGCTGTACTGGCCCTTCGCCCGGAACCTCAGCCGCATGCTGGGGCGGCCCGTCCACTGCTACAACCGCCGTGGCCGCGGACAGTCCGCTCCCCAGCCCCCGGGCTACTCGGTTGAAACGGAAGTGGCAGACCTGACCGCCGTGCTGCGAAAAACCGGCTCGGCCGATGTCGTCGCCCACAGCTACGGCGGCTTCGTCGCCCTCAACGCCGTGCGGAGCAGCAGGATCAACCGGCTCGTGACCTACGACGCCGCCGTCTCCCTGTCCGGGAACCTCCACGGCCGCTGGCGCCCCGAACTGGAGGAAGCGGTCACGGCAGGCCAACTCGACCACGCCTGGGCGCACCTGGTCCAAGGGCTGGGAACAGCGGGACCCATCTCCTACCTGCCCATGGGCGCTTTGCGCGTGCTGAGCATCATCTCCGCCCAGACGCGGCTGGGCCTGGAGATGCGTTCCCTCTTGCCCACGGCTGTCGCCGAGATGCGGGCAGTCCTGGCCGTCGATGCCAAGCTGCGCGATTTCTCCGGCCTGCAAACGCCCACGCTCATGCTCAGCGGCGGCTGGAGTCCGTCCTACTTTGCCGAAACCGGCCGCGTCCTTGCCAGCGCCGTGCCGGCAATCGACTTCGCCATTGTTCCTTTGCAATTTCACGACGGGCCCCTGCGCCCAGGAAAGCGCCTCGCGACGCGAATCGCCCGCTTCCTGTCCGGTGACCACGTTAACGCGGCCGTCGGCACCTAGGATGATCCGGTGAGGGAACGCGACATCAAGACGCACGACGGCGGCAAACTCGCCCTTTATACGTACGGCACGGAAGACGCACCCGGGGAACGCCGGGTCATCGTCATCGGTGGAGCCTTCCTGACCGCACTGATCTACCGACCATTCTCCATTGCCCTGGCGAAGGGCCTCGGAGACGGTTGGGCAGTGGATGTCTACGATCGGCGGGGACGCGGCAAGTCCACCGACCAACCACACAACTACTCCATGGCCACCGAGATAGCGGATGTGCGCACCATCATGGACGCCACGGACGGACGGAACATCCTTGGCCATAGCCTGGGTGGATCCGTGGCCCTCAACGCGGCGCTGGCCTTCGCCGGAACACACCACGAACCTGCCAAGCTGGCCGTCTACGACGCTGCCGTCAACATCGACGGCAGCATGAGCACCGACTGGCTGGCAGGATTTGCCGACGCCGTGGACGCGGGCGACCTGAGCCGGGCGATGGCAAGGATGAAGCGTGGCATGCAGCCCGGAACAGCGCTTGCACGCGTTCCCGAGCCGATCCTGGCAGGGCTCATGGCGGTTGTGTCGCGGACCAAGGTCAACAAACTCTTCCGTGAGCTGCTGCCCTCCGGCGTCGGCGAGCTGAAAGCCGCCTTCGAAGCTGATGCCACGCCAAGGGACTTTTCCGTGCTGCCACCCACCACGCACTTCATGGTGGGCAAGAGAAGCCCCCAGTTCTACAAGGTCACCGCCGCGCGGCTGAACCGTGCCGTTGCAGGCAGCACCCTCGAAGTCTCTCCGCGGGGTTTCCATGGCTCCGTTCCGGCAGCCGTCAAAGAGCTGGTCCAAGACATTTCGGACTACTTCAAGCGCTGATCGCCGACGTATCCGGCCGCCGTACAGGTGGCTCGGCTAGGCTCAAGTCATGACGCGCGAGATCATCACCACAGCTGACGGCGGACACCTCGAGGTACTCACTACGGGAGGTGACCGGACGGACGCAGGTTCCGGCGTCGTCGTCGTGCCTGCCTCCATGGTTACAGCATCCGACTACACGCGTTTCGCGCAGAAACTCAGCGAAGCCCTGGGCCGCCCTGTGCACACGTTCAACCGTCGCGGACGCGGTGGATCCTCACCGCAAGCCGAGGGCTACACGCTGGAAGCCGATATCCGCGACCTCGATGCTGTCATGAAGCACACGTCCAGCACCGATGTGTTCGGCCACAGCTTCGGCGGCGCGGTTGCACTGCACGCCGCGCGCACGCTGCCCGTAGAGCGCTTGGCCGTGTACGACCCCGCCGTTTCCGTGAACCACAGCGTCAAGGCGGACTGGACGGACGAATACGAACGCGCGACGGCGGCAGGAGACTACGATCGTGGACTCGCCGTCCTGATCAAGGGCGTCGAGACAGGCGGCGCTTTCGCGCGCATGCCGCTCTCCATGCTCACCCTCGCCACGAAACTCACAGCCGGCACCCCGCTGGGCAAGCAGATGCGTGAGCTCATGACGTGCGGCGTCCGGGAGATCAAGGCCGTGATCGCCGCCGACATGCCGGCCGAGCCGTTCCTGGCGCTGCCTCTGGAAACCCTGATCGTGGTGGGCGAAAAGAGCCCTGCGTACTTCGGCGTGGCCTGCGGACAGATCCACGACGTCCTCTCCGGCTCGAGCTACACCATCCTGCCGGGCTTCGGCCATGACGGGCCCAACAAGGCACCGGAGAAGCTGATCGCGGAGCTGTCTGAGTTCTTCTCCGGGTAGGCTTACCCGGGCGGTTCCGCGTAGCTTGTTGTGGGGCCTGTTGTGCGTGTGGTCGCGGGGTTTTGGGGTGTTGTGTGGGCCCCGCAACGGGAGTGGTTGTTAAAGTGGGAGGCCCCCCAACCTGGTGGTTGGGGGGCCTCGACCTGAATGGTTGTCCGGCGGTGTCCTACTCTCCCACACCCTCCCGGGTGCAGTACCATCGGCGCTGTGGGTCTT
>NZ_JBIRZS010000016.1:0-85372 GCF_044391085.1 Paenarthrobacter sp. NPDC018779
CGAGGAGTTCTATAACCGCACCCGGCTCCATTCAGCACTGGGCTATAACACCCCCGTGGAGCACGAACTGCTGCTCACCACGGACCAACCTCAGCCGGCACAAGCCGCCTGACCAACTGTCCACAACTTGCGGGCAACCCCACGTGAGAGAGGATCCGGCAAAAGGGGGCGGTTTGGTGAGAGAGGGTCGGGGGGAGGGGGTGGTTTGGTGAGAGAGCGTCGGTGAAAGGGGGTGGTTTGGTGAGAGAGGATCCGGCGAAAGGGGGTGGTTTGGTGAGAGAGCGTTGGCGGAAGGGGGTGGTTTGGTGAGAGAGGGTCAGGCGGCGGCGTGGAGGCCGTCGAAGGCCATGGTGATGACGTCGTCGGCAAGCTTCTCCGGGGACAGCGAGCCGCCGGGCTTGTACCACTCCACGATCGAGTTGATGGTGCCGAACAGGAGGCGCGTGACGGTGCGGGGATCGATGTCCTGCCGCAGCGAGCCGTCCTCGCGGGCCGCGGAGATCAACGCGGCCACTTTGTGGTCGAACGCGCGGCGGCGTTCCAGGGCGTCGCGCTCGATGTCCGTGTTGCCCCGCAAGCGAAGCAGCAGGGTCACGAAGGGCAGCCGGTCCACCAGCACCGCGATGGTCTGGCGGAGCACGAATTCCAGGCGCGAATCTGCCGGGCCGGTCAGCGCGGCGGGCTGCTCCAGGATCGCTTCAAGGCCGCCGAGTGCGTGGTCCAGGGCAAGCTTCAGCAGGTCGCCCTTGGAGGGCACGTGGTGGTAGATGGCTGACTTGGAGATCCCCAGGTTCTCGGCCAGGATGCCCATGGACGTTGCGTCGTATCCGTGGCGGTTGAAGACGTCGACGGCGATGCGGAGCACCGACTGCTGGTCGTAGCCGGGCCGTCCGCGCTTGGCTGTGGTCTCACTAGGCATGGTGGCATCTTCTCACGTTCTCTGGGCGTGACTGCCGTTCAGCGACTTCGCATGTCAGGGCAAACATGCGAAGCCGCAAGGAGGAACGTCAGCCTTTGGGGCGAAGGTCGTAGATCCGGCGGAGTTTCCCGTTGGACCGTTCAAGCGAGCCGGGCTCCACCACGTCAACTACGCAAGACGACCCAACGTGGATCTTGATTTGCTCGCGCAAGGTGTGGGCCGCCGTCGTGCCTGCCTCGACAGGAACGGTTTCGCGCCGCTCGATCCGGACCGTCAGCGAATCCATGCGCTTGCCTTCGGGCCGGGTGATTTCCAGCTGGAAGTGCGGGCTGAGTTCCGGGATCCGCAACGCGATTTCCTCGATCTGGGACGGGAAGAGGTTCACGCCACGGAGGATGATCATGTCATCGCTGCGGCCGGTGATGCGTCCCATGCGACGGTGTGCCGGGCGGGCCGTGCCGGGGAGCAGGCGGGTGAGGTCCTTGGTGCGGTACCGGATGATCGGCAGCGCTTCCTTGGTGAGGGAGGTGAAGACCAGTTCGCCGGGTTCGCCGTCGCCCAGGACGGTGGAGTGGTCGAACGGATCGATGATTTCCGGCCGGAAGTGGTCCTCCCAGATGTGGCACCCGTCCTGGGTTTCCACGGCTTCGCCCGCGACGCCCGGGCCCATGACTTCGGAGAGACCGTAGATGTCCGAGGCCTTGATGTTCATGGTGGTTTCAAGTTCGTGGCGCATCTCCTCGGTCCACGGCTCCGCGCCGAGCACGGCGTACTTGAGCGAGGTGGACGTGGGATCGATGCCCATGTGCGCCATGGCGTCGGCGATGGTCAGCAGGTAGGTTGGCGTGGCCAAGATGGCGTCCGGCTTGAAGTCCTGGATGAGCTGGATCTGGCGTTCGGTCTGGCCGCCGGACATGGGGATGACGGTGCAACCGAGGGCTTCGGCTCCGGCGTGGGCGCCCAGGCCCCCGGTGAAGAGGCCGTAGCCGTAGGCGTTGTGGACCTTCATTCCGGGGCGGACGCCGGAGGCGCGCAGGGAGCGGGCCACCAGCGTGCCCCAGTTGGCGAGGTCCGTCTTGGTGTAACCAACCACGGTGGGCCGGCCCGTGGTGCCGGAGCTCGCATGGATGCGGGCCACCTGGTCCTGCGGAACGGCGAACATGCCGAACGGGTACTCCAGTCGGAGATCCTCTTTGGTGGTGAAGGGGAACTTGCCGAGGTCGCTGAGTTCGCGAAGGTCCGTGGGGTGCACGCCGGCCTCATCGAACTTGCGCTTGTACAGCGGCACGCGGTCGTAGGCGTAGGCGACGGTGTGCTGGAGGCGGGTGAGCTGCAGGGCCTCCAGTTCGTCGCGGGACATGGTTTCCTCGCGGTCCAGCACGGCATCGGACGTGGACGCAGTCGGTGCGGCGACGGTGTTCTGTGTCATGAGCTTCCTACTTCTTGGAGATGGTGCGGCTGCGGCCACGGAACTCTGCGATGAGTTCGCCGGGCGCGTCTGTGGAGGGGGAGTCCGCCGTGTCAGCGGCATAGAGCTGGATGTCATACAGCCCGCTGCGGCCGGTACTCGCGCGGCGGTTCGCGACGGCGGTAATCACCTGGCCTTCGAAGGCTGGCTTCATGAAGTTGATGTCGACGCCGGAGGCCACCGTGATGTTGGCGGCTTCCTCGGGCGTGGGGTTGGCTGGGTTGCAGGCCAGTGCGAAGGCGGTGTCACCGAAGGCGAAGATCATTCCGCCGTGGGCCATGCCGAAGCCGTTGAGCATTTCCTGCCGGAGCTTCATGCGGATGGTGGCGTGGCCGTCGTCGAGCTTGAGGACCTCGATGCCCATCCATTCGGACGCGTAGTCGTCGGTCAGGATGTGGTGCGAAGCACCGGAGAGGGTTGTTTCAACCATGCGTCATTGCCTCCAGCTTTATTTACCGAATGTTCATTAGGTAATCCCAGATCGGGCGAACTGTCAAGACTGGACGGGGATTCGGGCGAGGAAGCAGGCCGGAAAAATGACCAGGAATGGGTTGCGAAATGGCCCGGGAAACGGGAAGCCGCCTGTCCTCGAAACCCAAGGATTGGACACCGCTTCGGGCGGACACTGTAGCCTCGGAGGCATGCCCGACATTGAGCTTCCCATCCTCACTGAACGACTCATCCTCAGGCGCTTCGAAGCCGAAGACCTTGAGCGCTTCCACGGTTACCAATCCCTCCCCGAGACCGCGCGGTTCCTGCTTCGCCCCGAGCTGAGCAGGACCAAATCCATGGAAGTCCTGGGGCGCTACGCCAACTTCGAGTTCAAGCAGGAAGGGGACTGGGTGTGCCTGGCCATCGAGCGGCAGGACAAGCCAGGGCTCCTGGGCGAAGTAGTGCTGAAATGGTTGGAAGGTCCGGGGCAGGCGGAGATCGGTTGGATCCTGCACCCGGACGCAAGGGGCCAGGGGATTGCCACCGAAGCGGCCGAGGCCGTACTGGACCTGGCCTTCGGACTCCTGGCCTTTCACCGGGTGGATGCCAAGCTCGACTCGCTCAACGCCGGCTCAGCGGGAATTTGCCGGCGTATCGGTATGCGCCTTGAAGCGACGCTCGTGGACATCTGGCACTACAAGGGTCAATGGGCTTCAGAAAACATCTACGCGATCCTGGACTCCGAATGGCGGGCACGCAGGATCGCGAACAGCCAGGACGCCATCGCGCCGAACTAGCCGAACCAAAGACACGCCGGCAGCGCACTAACCCAGCCCGCCGCCGTCGTGCGGCAACGCATCCAACCCGGCCCGCCGCCGTCGTGCGGCAGCGCATCAACCCGGCCCGCCGCCGTCGTGCGGCAACAGTCCGCAGGCTCAGTCCCGGACCGGCCACGCCTTATGGTGCCTGAGCTGTTCGGTGAGCTGCGCCTCGGGCAGGGGCCGGCAGAAGTAGTAACCCTGGCCGCTGGTGCAGCCGATACTGAGCAAGTACTCGGCCTGGTCCTCGGTTTCGATGCCTTCCCACACGGCACCCAGGCCGCACGCCCGGATGAGCTGCAGGACCGCGGCAAGCAGCGCCGGTTGCGAAGGGTCGCTGCCGAGGGCCGAGAGCAGGGAACGGTCCACCTTGACCGCATGCACGGGCAGCCGCCGGAGGTAGTCGATGGACGAGTAGCCGGTGCCGAAGTCGTCGATTTCCATGCCGACGCCCAAGCGCTCCAGGGCTTTGAGCGTGTACCGGTCAAGGTCGTTGCCCTGGATAACGGCTGATTCGGTCAACTCAAGGACCAACTGGGACGGGTCCAGGCCCGCCGAGTTCAACGCATCCCGGACGTCCTCCACGAACTCCAGTCGTTGGAGGTCCGCCGCGGAGACGTTGATGCGCATGTTGAAATCGTGGTGGGCCGTGAGGGGGTCGCTGCGCCACTGCTGCAACTGCTCGACGGCGGTGCGCAGCACCCAGGTGCCCAGCTCGGAGATCATCCCCGTTTCCTCGGCGATGGGGATGAACTCGTCCGGCATCACCATGCCGCGGGTGGGGTGGTTCCACCGGACCAGTGCCTCCACGCCTTCGATCCCGCGCGTATCCAGCCGGATGATCGGCTGGTAGAACAGCACCAGTTGTGAGCCGGTGATGGCTTCCTTGAGTTCGCTGATCAGTTGGTTGCGGAGCTGGCGGGCGTGCAGCATCTCCGGCTTGAACACCTTCAAGCGCCCGCGGCCCTCGGCCTTGGACTCGTACATGGCGATGTCCGCTTCCATCATGAGCACCTGGGCTGTCTGCTCCGGCTGTGCCATCCGGAGGCCCATGCTGGCGCCGCAGCGGAGGTGGTGTCCCTCGATTTCCATGATGCCGTCGACGGCGGCAAGCACCCGGTTGCCGATGGAATTGGCGATCGCCGGGGTCACGTCGCGCAGCAGGACGGCGAACTCGTCGCCGCCCATGCGGGCCACCATGTCCTCTTCCCGGACCGCTCCGCTGATCCGTTGGGCCACGATTTCCAGCACCTGGTCACCGATGGTGTGGCCGAGGGAGTCGTTGATGCCCTTGAAGCCGTTCATGTCCAGGAGGAGGATGGCGGGCCGTTGCCCGCCGTTGCGGGCGCGTTCCTGGGCATCGGTCAAGGCGGAGGTGAAGGCCGAGCGGTTGTTGAGCCCGGTGAGGGAGTCTGTCATGGCCATGTGCTGCATCTCGCGGTGTGCCTCGTGCAGCTGCTTGGTCCTGGCCGCTACGCGCTCCTCAAGCTCGGCGTAGATGATTTGGAGGTCCTCGGCCAGGAGGTTGGTGCCCATGATGACGGCATCGATCTCGTCACGGGCGTCGGAGACTTCAATCCGGGCGTCGAGGTCTCCGGCGGCCAGTTTGATGATGCCTTCCAGGAGCAACCCCAGACGCGGGTCGTTGCCGGCGCCAGACTTCTCCTCGGACATGCTCACCCCCCGTGCGGTCCGCCTCGCTCATCTGCGGTACGCCCAACATTATCGCGGAGATACTCGTGAACGGCAGAGCTTCGTTCCGGGAGGGCTGCCTGCTCGAACAATGCGGCCGATTCGTCGAAGGTTGCCTGCGCCTCTTGTTGCCGTCCAAGGGCCAGCAGGGTGCGGCCCAGGAGGAAATGCGCCTCGGCTGCTGTCTGGGTGGCAAGGACGGAGGAACGGTTGCACAGCGGCTCCAGGATGGCCAGGGCGGCGGGCATGTCCTGGTTGAGATAGTTCCAGCGCGCCCGGACCAGTGACATCTCCAAGTGGTCCCGTTCCGAGCCGCCAACGATGTCCGTGGCCAGCTCGGCCCTTTCGATGCAGCGCAGGGTAGCGGCGTCGCTCAACTTGGCCTGGAGGCGCATCTCGGCCGATGCCCGGTTGAACCGCGCCCACAGGTCAACGTCCTTGGAGGGGGACAGCCTTTCGGCCGCAAGATCGTGGTAGAGGCCGCCGTCGGAGACCCTGTCTGCGAGGAAGGCGACGTTGCCGATCACCCAATAGCCCTTGCCGGCGGTGTCTTCGTCCACGTCGGCCAGCAGGTTTTCGAGTTCCAGGCACTCGCGCCACGCGTCCTCCAGCATCCTGCTTTCTGCCAGGGAGGCAATGAGGGCACGCTGGGCCAGGATCTGCACATACAGCAGGTCCGGATCCCCGGCGGCAAGTTTCGCGGCGTCGGAGGCCATGGCAGCGGCTTCGGCCAGACGTCCGAGTCCCTGCAGGGCAACAGCCACCATGGTTCCCGCCATGGCGCCGCGTTCGGCGGAGGACGCGGTCAGGGGATGGGCGTTGAGGGCCGTTGCAAGTTTGAGGTATTCCTCGATCCGTCCTTGGTCGCGGCGACACTCTGCCTGCAGGTAGAGCATGTTCCACCAGGCGTCATCATCACCGGCGGAGGTGGCCAAATCGGCGGCTTCGCCGGCCAGCCGGAAGGCTTCGTCGAAGTCGCGTTCCTTCCACTTGGCACGTGCGTTGAGTCCGGCTACGACCACTGGCGTTAGTTGGGGACTCTGCATGAGGCCATTATCCATGTTATTGCTGAAGAAAAGCTCGTATAGTTTGCCCCGTGACTTTATTCAAGTCACGAACAAGAAATTCGCATCAGAACGAAAGGGCACAGCGAATGAAGAAATTTGCGGCAACACTGCTCATGGCAGCAGTCTTGGCGGTTACAGGCTTTGCTGCTCCGGCCAACGCCGAGCCTTCGCAGGACAGCACGGCAATCGGCTGGTGGCCGAACAGCGTCACCACCAAGACGAACACCACCAGCATCGGTTGGTGGCCGAACTAATTGGGGGGACGCCTGCAAAGGCCCCATGACGCAAATTGATGCCCCGGGTTACCACCCGGGGCATCAGTTTTGTTTCGGCATGTGTCGCGGATTAGTGACGATCCGCGTCAGGGCAGGCTGCCACGATTGACAGCCTTGTCACAAGCTACGGTCCCCCGATGGGCAGTTCCACGGATACTGTGGTCCCGGCGCCAAGCGTCGAGTCCAGGTCCAGGCGGCCCATGTGCCTGCTGACGATGTCCTGGGCGATGGCCAGTCCCAGGCCGCTTCCGGGGACAGCAGCCGCCGTCGCGTTGGAAGCCCGGTAGAAACGCGTGAAGATGTGGGGGAGATCGTGCTCGGGGATGCCCAGGCCGGTGTCCTCGATTTGGACGAGGGCCGCTTGGCCGCCATCCTCGGTGGCCGCCAGGACACTCGTGATGCCCACCCGGCCACCCTCGGGAGTGAACTTGATGGCGTTGGCCACGATGTTGGTGAACACCTGTTCCAGCTTGGCCTCATCCGCTGTCACTTCAATGTCTTCGGAGGCCTCCACGTAGGAGATGGCCACGTGCCGCGACTCCGCAAGCGGACGCAGCGTCGCAACCACCACCTGCAAAAGCTTGGCGATGTCCACGGGTTTCAAATCCAGGTTGCTGCCGTCCTGCATGGACACCGTGAGCATGTCTTCGATGAGCCGACGCAGCCTGTCCGAATTCCTGGCGATGACATCCAGCATCTTCTTGATGCCGTCCGGCACGGGACCACCCGAGCCGTCGCGGATCATGTCCAGGTAGGCGGTGATGGAGGTCAGCGGAGTACGGAGCTCGTGGTTGACCGTGGCCAGGAAGTCCGTCTTGGCTTTGTCGAGCTGCCGCAGTTGATGGAGGACCCGTTGCTGGGCGCTGATCAGGTGGCCTTGGATGAGGCCGTGTGCAACGTTCCCGGCAACGTGCTGCATGAGGTTGATTTCCGGGCGCGTCCACTCGTGGCTGGCCTCTTCCGTGGCCAGGAGGATGACGCCCAGGGCAGAGGCACCCTCACCGACGGGAAGGATCACCGAGGACACCGGACTGAGCTCGGGCGACCATTCACGCAGCGCCGCAGTGATGCGTGACTCGGGTTCCGTCCGGTGGTCCAGGATGGCCAGGACATCCGCCTTGGTCCACAGCTTGTTGGCGAGGCCCATGATGACGCTCTCCATGTCGCCGAGCTTCGCGGGCAATTGCGCGACGCCGGTGCGGTTCCATTGGGCGCGGATGGAAGGAACCCGTTCGTCGCGGAACGTCGCGAACCACACATGGTCAACATCCAGGGCTTCGCCGAAGCCGCGCACCACCAGGTCCGCAATGAGTTGGGGATCGTTGGTTTCCCGGATGGCGGCGGAGACGTTGCGGAGGCTCTCGCGCAAGGTTTCCACTTCGCCGCGGGCACGGGCCCGTTCCTTGGATCGGCCGAGCAGCGTGTTGACGCGGTACACCAGTTCCTCGGGGCGGACCGGATTGAGGACGTAGTCCACCATGCGCCACGCTTCGACTTCTTCGAGGTCCACCTGGTCACCGGCGTCCAGCAGCAACAGTACGGGGACACCGGGGCTGCGGAGGCCGTGCGCCAGTGAGTTGTCCAGCACCACCACCGAATGGTTGTTGTGTTCCAGGCTGATGGCCAGGGATGCGGCGTTGGAGGCAGGAAACACTTGGAACCCCGCGGCAGTCAGCGCAGCAGAGGTCACCGTCAGCCGTTCGGTGTCAGAGTCCGCCACCAAGGCGGAGAGTGAGACCTGCTGGACATCGGCCCTGTCCGAAACCACTGAGCCCCCTCCGATACAACGTTCGTTCCACGGCAAATACCAGATTTGGCAACACCCTATCAGCGCATGCCCCGGCAGCGGACCAGCGGCGCAGAATGCGTCGGAGGGTTCTTCCCCATCCTTGCCCCAGGGATTTGCCGGCCTTAAAGTGCCTGTTAGGGCTGCCCCGCCCCGACCAAACGCCAAGGAGCAAAGTGGAGCACCCAGAAGCTTCGGAGGACCTTCATCCGGTCACTTTCCAACTGGAACTCGAGGAGCAGGGCATCCTGCGCCTGACCTGGCCGCGCGGCGCCAGGATCAAGGAAACGGACGCCCAGCGTGCCATGGACCGGGTCAACGAACTCTGCGGAGCTGACCGTTACCCCATGATCGTGGACATGGCCACCACGGACGACGTGACCCGTGGCGCCCGCTCGGTTTTCGCCAAGCCGTGCCAGGCCAATCGGATCGCCCTGTGGGGTTCGTCCCCGGTGGACCGGGTCATAGCCAACTTCTTCCTGGGGATCATGAAGCCACCGTGTCCAACCCGTTTTTTCACGGATGAAACAGAAGCCTTGGAGTGGTTGGTTGAGGAATAAGTGCAGGTGAGGGCGGTGTGGCCCCCTATATTGGGAGAATGCTGTCCGCGTTACGGAAATACCTGCTGATTCCACGCCTGATCCGGCTGTCCTCCGGTGCGCCCAAGGATCCGCTGACGGCATGGGACACGTACTGGGGCAATGTCCGTTCCACCGGGGCCGCGGGCGATGTCCTCTGGGATTCGGGCAGCGACCACGAGCTTGAAGGCTACCTTCCCAAACTTTCCGTGCTTAATCAGTCCCTTCCGATCGTGGACGTCGGTTGTGGGAACGGCAGTTTCACGCGCTCGCTGGCGCAGCATTTCCCGCACGCCCTTGGCCTGGATTATGCGGAAAACGCGGTGGACCGGGCACGGCTGGAATCGGACGGAAGTACGACGGCGAGCTACGGGGTCTGCGATATGACGGCACCCGACGCCGCGCGAACCGTGGCGACGGCCTTGGGCCGGGCGGGGTACTCCGGCGACGCGAACGTGTTCATCCGGGGCGTGCTCCACGTACTGGACCGCAAGGGCCGTGCCGCCTTGGCAGCGAACCTGCTGCCCGTCGTCGGAAAACGCGGCATGGTGTTCCTCGCCGAGACCAACTTCCCAGGCACGCCGGTGGACTACGTGACCCATCTTGGCGCGACGAAGGATTCCATTCCGGCGCCGCTCGAATGGGCCATCCGCGGCCTGCCGATGCCGGGCCGCTTTGGTGCCGCGCAGCGCCGCAAGGCCTTCCCAGCGGCGGATTGGGAGCTTGTGGAGGAGGGCGAGGCGAACATCGAGACACGACCCCTGAGCAACCCGTCCAAGCCGGACGTGATCCCGGGTTACTTCGCGATCCTCCGAGCCCGCTAGTACCCAACTGGGGGACAGCAAACGTAACACTGAAGTCCCGTAGCGACGTTTGCTGTCCCCCAGTTGGGTGTATCGAGCGCTACTTGAGGCCGGCTCCGGGGAGGAGTTCGGTGGCGCCTAGGGAGTCCGCCACGAACGCGTAGTCCCAGGCCCGTTCACGCCACTGCACGTAGCGCCCCGACGCGCCCCCGTGGCCGCCGTCCATTTCGATCTTCATGACGATGGGCTCGGACCCCGTGGACGCCGAACGCAGCGCCTGCACCCACTTGGCCGGCTCCACGTACAGCACGCGCGTGTCATTGAAGGACGTCACGGCCGCGATCTTCGGGTAGGCCACAGAACGCACATTCTCGTACGGAGTGTACGACTTCATATACGCGTAGGCCTCGGGGTCCAGGATCGGGTTGCCCCATTCCTCCCACTCCAGCGCGGACAGCGGAAGGTCCGGGTCCAGGATGGTGGTCAGGGCGTCCACGAATGGCACCTGTGCCACCACGGCCGCGTATTTCTCAGGAGCCAGGTTTGCCACCGCACCCATGAGCAGGCCGCCGGCGGACCCACCCATGGCCGCAATCCGCCCCGGAGAAACCCACCCGGAGGAAGCCAGCCAGTCCGTGGCCGCGATGAAGTCCGTGAAGGTGTTCTTCTTGGTGAGCTTCTTGCCGTCCTCGTACCAGTGCCGGCCGAGTTCGCCGCCGCCGCGGATGTGCGCGATCACCATGACAATGCCACGGTCCAGCAGGGACAGACGCGCGACGCCGAAGCCGGGGTCCATGCTCATTTCGTACGAGCCATACCCATATACCAAGCCCGCTGCCGTGCCGTCCTGCTGTACCGAAGCGTGCCGCAACACTGAGAGCGGAACCCGGGTGCCGTCGTCGGCCGTTGCCCATTCGCGCGCCGCTACGTAATCGGTGGGAGAGTAGCCGCCCAGCACCGGGCTCTCCTTCCGGAGAAGCAACTCGCCGGCGGGCTGCGAGGCAGTGGGCAGCACGAAGTCGTAGACCCGCGATGGCGTGAAGTAGGACGTGTAGCCCATGCGGATCACCGGTGCGTTGTAGTCGGAGCCGGAAACACCCGCGGTGTACAGCTCCTCGTCGAAGGACGGCTCAACCGGTGAGCCCTGCGCGGCAGTCCCTAGGCCCTCCAGTGGCAGCACCTGTACACGCTCGATCGTGTCCTTGCGGATGGACAGCACCAGGTGGGTGGCGGTCACGCCGGCACCGTTGACGCGCACCTGCCCGGAATGTTCGACGACGGTACGCCAGTTCTGCTCGGCCAGCGGCTTGGCCAGTTCTTCCGGATCCACCAGGCTCACCATGGAGTTGATGGCGTCCTTGTTATGGGTCAGGAGGAGCGTTTCGCGACCGTCCAGGAGGAACGGCTCGGCCTCGTAGAGGATGTGCTCGTCGCGGGAAATGACGGTGGTGAGGCCGGCTTCGTAGTCGTCGAAGCGGAGCAAGCGCGTTTCGCTGAACTCGGAGCAGCCGATGCTGAGCACCAGGTGACGGCGGTCGGAGGCGAGCTCGAAGCCCAACCACATGGCGACGTCGTCCTCCTGGTACAGCACCTCATCCTCGGTGACGGGCGTGCCCAGGACGTGGGCCTTCACCTGGTACGGCCGCCAGGAATCGTCCACCACTGTATAGAAGAGGCGGGTGCCGTCGGGGGAGAAGGCAACGCCGTAGAAGATGTTCTCGATGACGTCAGGCAGGAGCTCACCGGTGCGGAGGTCCTTGATGCGCAGGGTGAAGCGTTCGTCGCCCGCGTTGTCCACGGCGTAGGCGTAGAGGTTGCCGTCGATGGTTACGGCGGCCCCGCCGATGCTGAAGAACGGCTGGCCCTCGGCCTCAACGTTGCCGTCAAGGAGGATCTCCTCGCCCGCGATCGGGACACCCGGCTCCACGGATGGCGGCGTCCAGTCGGCCACGCGGTCTACGGTGTCCTGTGCCCGGACGCGGCACTGGATGCTGTACTCCTTGCCCTCCACCGAGCGGCTGTAGTACCACCAATCGTCCTTGCGGCTGGGCACGGAAAGGTCCGTTTCCTGGGTGCGGCCCTTGATCTCCTGGAACATGGCCTCGCGGAGGGGCTCCTGGTGCGCGGTGACGGCCTCCTGGTAGCTGTTCTCAGCCTTGAGGTGCTCCACGACCTCGGGCGAGTCCTTGTCCCGCAGCCACTCGTAGTTGTCCACGAAGACATCGCCATGGTGTTCGCGGTGGACAGGGACCTTCTTGGCGACAGGAGGCTGAAGTGCCGGTTCCGTGGCAGCGGCAGGTGCGGGGGAGATGTGGCTCATGTGGTCACTTTATCGACGGGCTCTGACAGCGAGCCAGCAATTTCGCTGAGAGCGCCGGGGAAGCCCGCAGGCAGAGGTGGATTCCTGCGACTCGGACGTACGGACCCGAAGTGTCGTCATGACCGGCGTTATCCGCCACTACCTATATTGCGAGCACAGATTCGCACCGTTCCCGGATAAATCGGAGGCTCCCATGGTCTTGCATCAGCAGCACGTCACCCACGTTGGCAGCGTGGGTCTTCAGTCGTTCCGACACTTCGAGTCGAGCCCCATGACAGGGACGATGCGGCGCTCCTATGTAGACCTCGAGGTTGTCATCCCCGCCTACAATGAGGCCGCCCGGATTCCTGGCACCTTGAGGCAGACCGTCGACTTCCTGGCCGGCCAGCCATGGTCGTCCCGGATCGTGGTGGTGGACAACGGCAGCGTGGACGAGACTGCAGCGGTTGTCCGCAGGATTTCGCATGAAACCCAGCACGAAGTGCCGATCTCCGTAGTGGGATGCTCCCGCCGCGGGAAAGGAGCCGCGGTCCGTCGTGGCCTTCTCAGCGGCACATCCCGGTTCACCGGCTTCTTTGACGCGGACCTGGCCACGCCTTTGGAGACGCTGGTAGAAGTCATGACGCACCTCTCCGACGGCGCGGCCGCCGTCATAGCATCCCGCCACGCACCCGGCTCCAGGTTCGTCCAACCGCAACACCCCGTGCGCAGGGTAGGGGGAACGGCCTTCCGCGTCTTGACCAGATCCAAGGTCAAGGGCATCCGTGATACCCAATGCGGCTTCAAGTTCTTCGAACGCGAAGCACTCACCGCAGCCATGGTGCAGTGCCGCAGCACTGGGTTCGCCTTCGACGTGGAACTGCTTCTGCGGCTCCAGCACAATCACTCCAGCATCATCGAACTGCCAGTGTCGTGGACAGACGGCGCCGGGTCCACGTTCCGCCCCATTCGCGACGGGGTTTCCAGCTTCGCCTCGGTGATCCAGCTCCAGAAAGCAATGCTGTGACTAACTCCCTACCCGATTTCAACTCCCCCGAGCGGCTCGCCGGAAAGCAGGTCCTGGTCCTCAACTGGCGCGATATCAGGCATTCGCAGGCCGGGGGTGCCGAGCAATACATGCACGAGATCTCACGCAGGTGGGTGCAGAGCGGGGTCCGGGTCACCTGGTTTACAGGGCGCGACGACGGCCAAGCGGCTGAGGACGTCATCGACGGTATCCGCATACTCCGCGGCGGCGGGCCGTTGTCCATTTACGGGCACTCTGCCGTGAGGCTCTTACGGACCAGCGGCCAGTTTGACGCGGTGGTGGACTGCCAAAACGGCATCCCGTTCTTTTCACCGTTGTTCCTGCCCCGAGGGGTTCCCGTGATCCAGTTGGTCCACCATGTGCACCAGGAACAATTCCGCACCCGGTTCTCACCGCCCTTGGCCGCCGTGGGCCGCTTTCTGGAGGGGACCGGCGCCAAGACGGTGTATGGACAGCGGGCGATCGTCGCAGTGTCCCCGTCCACACGGTTGGAACTGCGGAAGCTCGGATTTGCGGGACCGATCCACGTGGTGCCGAACGGCACCATCGACATTCCACCCATGGTTGGCGACCGTGCGCCTGAGCCGACCATCGCCGTCGTCAGCCGTTTGGTTCCACACAAGCGCCTGGACCTGTTGCTGGGCCAGTTTGCGGTGGCCGCCCGCACCTTTCCCAAGCTGAGGATGGATATTGTCGGGGACGGGCCGGAGCGGCCTCGATTGCAGCAGCTCGCCATGGACCTTGGCCTCGACCCTTCCGTGACGTTCCATGGCTACCAGCCCAATGAGGTCCGTGACCGGTTGCTGGGGAGGGCTTGGCTGACCGCCTCCACCTCCGCATCGGAAGGCTGGGGCTGTTCGGTCATCGAAGCCGCGGCCTGGGGCGTGCCATGCCTGGCACTTCGTGTGCCGGGTATCCGGGACTCCGTGGTAGATGGCAAGACCGGGTGGCTGGTTGACACCCCGCGCGAATTCGGAACGGCCCTGGTAGACACCATCAGACTCTTGACGGAGCGCGAGGCCGCTACGGACATGGCACTCGAATGCCGGGAGTGGGCAAGCTGTTTCACATGGGACCGCAGCACGAAGTTGCTGACCGGCGTGCTCCTGGAAGAAGGGATGCGTCTCAATGGCGGAGAACCACGTTCCGTCCATTCGGACTTGTCCACCATGGTGCGTTTTGAACGGCCGGTTGGCGTCGAGCTTTGTGACATTCTGCGGCCCGCAGATGAAGTTGCGGTGACCGATGAGGGAAATGTTTGGATCCTGATGAAAGGCCGCGATGAATTCGAAGCCTTCTCCGCGGTGAAGAGGCTCGGCGTGGGGCCGGCCGACGTCCACCCCGTGGGCCGCAAGACGCTGCTCGCTGGTCCCCGGGCCGCCTTCGATACGGCCGGCGCCGTCGATGGTCACTAGTGGCATCGGGTTGGTGGATGGAACCCGGCCTTCGTTGAGCACCGACCTAAGAAAGAGAGCACGGGCCGCCGTGCGCGACGGCCCCCGACCCGATTTGGGCGAAAGGCCCAGAGCCGAACTCAAGAACAGTGAATCGGACAACGATCTAAAAGTCGTAGAAAACAGTGGCTTCCTGGCAGTCTCCGCTGCCTTGGTGGGTGTGATCAGCTACGCCTGTACGCTGCTCATGGCCAACATGCTGGGGACGGGGGACTACACGCGGTTCGCCGCAGCGGCGATGGTCCTGGGAATTGTGGGAATCGTTGCGAACGCGCTGGTTCCACTTCCCCTGTCACATGTGGTTGCGGTCCACCCCAGAAGCACCGAAGAGCGACGTAACGGCATGGCTTTTTCAGTCTTCGTGTCATGCCTGGCTGGTATGGCCGCGGCAATCATCGCCGGTGGGATGACGTGGGCACTGGCTAATCCATCGCTGGCAGCTGCTGTGGCCTTGGCCTCCTTCGTCATTTTCGTGACGAATGCAACCGCCGGGTGGCTGCAAGGTGAGCTCCGCTTTACGTGGTACGCAGTGGCCACCATTGGCGAGGTAGTCCTCCGGTTGGTGGTCAGCTTGCTGGTGATTGTGATGGCCTGGGGCGCCGTGGGAGCCGTACTTGGTTTCGTGGTGGGTTGCGCGGCCATGTTGGTGGTCCCGCCGTCTTTCTACAGGGACCTTCGCTGGCGTCCGGGGGTGTTGTTTGAAAAGTGGCGCTGGGCCGAAACAAGCGATATCGCTTTAGTGCTCTGTGTTGTATCCGTCTTGGTGGGCATCGATGTGGTGGTGGTCGGCTTCCTCGATAACGGCTCCGCCGACGCGGCGGGATTCCAAGCACTTGCCACGATTGCCAAGGGGCCCGTTTACGTGGCCGCGGGTTCGGCCATGGTGGCCTTTCCGCTCCTTCGAAAGCCCGGGGCCAAGGTCAGCGAGGTGCTTGGCGCGTCATTCGCATCCTTTGGGCAACTGGTGGTTGTGGCCTTTGCCATCATTGCTACCGCGCCGCCGGTGATGGCGGGACTCGTGGTTCCGGTGAAGTACCACGGCTCCCTGGGGCTGTTGCCGTGGTTGGCTGCTTCCGGCCTTGGATATGCCGTTCTGATGGTGCTTTCCACGGTCCTCCTTGCCATGCGGGCCTACCGGCGCTGCCAGATTGGGCTCGCCGTCGCCAGTGTCCTGGTGATCGGCGGGCTGTGGATCGGCTGGCAGTTGAATGCCGTGGCGGGTATGGCCATCGGTTCTGCGGCGGGTGCCGTCATGTCCGGACTGGTTCTGGCGGTACTGGCACGCCCGATAGTGGCGGACGCCGGTTCCGGCCAGGGATTCGCGAAGTTTGTCCTCTTGGGCCTGGCACTTGTGGCGGCCCTGGCACTGTTTGCGCTTCTGCAAGCTGCGGTTTGGCTGGTGATGGCCGGCGTCAGCGGTGTGGCAGTCCTGGCCCACCAGAAAGACCTGCTGCCTCACAGGAATGACTTCAAAATCCCGCGCTGGCTCCGGGCCGGGGGCATGGCCCCCAGAAGTGGGCGCAGGGCCCTGGGCTCCAAAACGATGCAGCAAACACAACCCGTGAATCCGCTTTTGCGAAGGACCCCCCAAGAGTTTCCCAAGCCCGCAAAGTACTGGGCGGATGTTTACGCGGCGGAGGGAAGGCCATGAGAGTGCTGCATCTGGGATTCGAGGATCCCCGCATGCCTGGAGCCGGTGGAGGAGCCGTTAGGACGCATCAGGTCAATCGCCGCCTGGTGGAACAGGGATTCGAGGTGACCGTGCTGACAACCCGGTATCCGGGATGGAATGAACGGGAGGAAGACGGTATTCACTATGTACCGGTTGGGCTGGGCAACGGCGCAAACCGATGGAACCGATTGGTGGCCTATGTGGCGTGCCTGCCCTTCGAGGTATGGAAACGCCGGGGAAACATCGACTTGGTTGTAGAAGACTTCTTCGCACCGTTTTCCACCATGGCTGCTCCGCTCTGGACTGGTCGCCCCACCATCGGAATTGTCCAATGGCTGCATGCCACGGACAAGGCACGCCAATACAAATTGCCCTTGCATTGGATGGAAAGGCTCGGCGTCCGCACGTATCGCCGGCTGATCGCAGTCTCACAAGGGATTGCCGACAGGCTATCGGCCATGAATCCTGGAATTCACGTTGACGTCATCGGCAATGGCGTGGATCCCGCAGCCTGGAAACCCGAACCACATCGCGGCCGGAACGTACTTTTCATCGGGCGCCTGGATTACAGCCCAAAAGGCCTGGATTTGCTCGTGGATGCGTGGAAACAGTGTTGCCCCCGGATCGACGGGGACCTTCTCATCGCAGGAGGGGGGCCGGACGAAGACAAGCTTCGGGCAGCCATCCATGAGGCCGGGCTTTCACAGCGCGTGCGCCTTCTGGGTTGGTTGTCCGGTGACGAGAAATTCCGGGCGTTGAGCGATGCCCGCCTGGTGGTGGTCCCCTCCAGACATGAGACCTTTGGGCTGGTTGCCATCGATGCATTGGCGACAGGGACGCCGGTGATCGCCTTCGACATTCCCTGCCTTCGGGAGATCGTCCCACCAGGGGCGGGCTGGCTTGTGGAGTCCTTCGATGTCAGCGCGTTCGCGGAGGAGATCGCCCGCAGGTACGCCCAACCAGACCTTGGCGGAGTGGCCACCTTCGGCAGGGAGTTTGCCACCGGCTACAACTGGGATGCGCTCGCCACCCTGCAGGCAGGGTCTTACCGGGAATCCCTGGACACATTGAGCAGGGACGCCACCGGGCTCCAAGAGGCCGATTATTCGGAAAGGGTTTGAATGACGCACCCATCACGTATTGAACGATCCCTGACAAGCGGCGCACCGTGGCTCTTCCTGTCACCTCACCTTGACGACGCCGTGCTGTCATGCGGCGCGCTGATGGAAGCACAGGCTCGCAAGCGACCGATCATAGTGGCCACATTGTTCACTGAGGCGTCGCCTGGGCCGCATACTCGTGCGGCCAAGTCTTTCCTGCGCCAATGCGGCACCGTGAAAGCGGGCGAGTTGTACGCAGCACGGCGAACAGAGGACCGGGAAGTCCTGATGGACATGGGAATCCAATTCATCCATCTGGGCGAAGTGGATGCGCTTTTCCGGCGGCGCCGCAAGCCCACTTGGCTGGGGAGCAGCGCCTGGGACAGGCTTCTACCGGAACTCACGCACCGCTACGCCACCTACCGGTTCGATATCGCCCTGGGCAGGGTTTCCAGAGGTGACAAAGAGGTGATCCGACACCTCAGGGACGAGGTGGCCGCGCTGATGGCACAGACCCAGGCGGAACTGATCTTTTGTCCCGCTGGTGTAGGAAAGCATGTGGACCACCTGATCACCCGCGAACTCGGCAAGGGACATAGCAAGAATCTGGTGATGTACTCGGACTTCCCGTACGACCTCGTATCGCGGCCGGATGAAGCGCACCTGGAAAGCTTGGGATACGCGGCATGGGCCTGGGATACGGGCCTGGCGGCCAAACCCTCACGGATTAAGCAGTACGCCTCCCAAGCCAACGCGCTCTTCCCCGAAGGCGTAATTCCCTTGAAGCCGGAAATCTATTTCGTCCCCGGGCATTTCGGAGCTTGATACGTGACTTATCCGCAGGTGAGTGAGGCATCGCCAAAAAGGGTTCCAGCGCGCAGGCCGGCCAGAAAGCCTGACGGCGCATTGGGGCGTTGGTGGGTGGTTGCCGCGATGTTGGCACTGCTGGCGCTGGTGTTCCGGATTTTCGGCGTTCAGCGTGCCAATGACGTGTTCATCGATGAAGTAACCTACGCAGATTTCGCCAGGCAAATAGCTCATGGCCACATGCCATCAACGTCCGGTGCTCCCTTCTTCCTGCATCCCCCGGGAACGTACGCACTCAATGGGTTGGTTATCCGTGTGTTGGGGCTGGAAGGTGACCCCATGGATCTAGCCCTGCAATTGCGCTGGGTCAACGCGTTCCTCGGAGTGCTGACGGTGGTGGTCTGTTTTTTCCTGGTTCGCCGCCTGGTGGGAGTGCATTCCGCTGCATTGGCCGCAGTGGTCCTTGCGAGTGACCCGTTTGTACTCCGCATGGACGGGAGGTTGATGATGGAAACTCCGGCAGGACTGGCCGTGCTTTCTGGGTGGCTCTTGGTCTTGAAGCTGCTGGACCTTGAACGGGGACGTACACGGCTTTGGCTTGAAATCAGTGCCGGGTTGGTCTTTGGGACGGCCATCGTCATGAAGGATATGACGTCCATTTTTACGGTGGTCCCGCTCCTTGCTGCCGTGCTTTGGCGCCGAACCGTCACCTTACAAAGTGCCGGGCGGATCCTGGCCTGTTCGCTGATTCCCTATGTGGCCTATCTGGGCGTGGTTGTCGCCACTGGACTGCTGCCGGATTTCGTGGGAGAGAAATCTGTGGGTGTACTCCGCATGATCGGCGCTGTTCAGATGACGGGCTTCAACTCGGTCCCTGGCGTGGATTTCACCGGCCGGCTGATGGACCTCGCCAGTCGATTCGGCACTAGCTACGCGCTGCTTGGCCTTTCCATTGTGGGTGGCGCGGTGGCAGCCCTTTCACCGCTCGCGAAGCGGCGCCTGATGGGACTCTTTTCACTGTTCACGGGCTTTGTGGGCGTCTATTCCGTCTTCTTCGGAGCTGCGGAGGAGCAATTTGGCTACTGCGTGGTGCTGGCTGCGCTGGTCTCGTTGCCTGTTGCGGCGGCGATGCTGGTGAAGTGGCACCGTCGACTACGCCCGGTGGTGTTACTTGGCGCGGCAGTCATGGTGGTCCTTAGTCTCGTTTTGGGCATCCAAGCAAGGTCGGTGGTTGATGACGGGCTTGTCCGTGCGCGGGATTGGATGAATGCAGAGATACCTGGTTCGTCGAGGGTGGGCTTGACTTCGGTAACGGGTGAGTTCGCGCTGCTTCCCCACGAAGGCTGGGACGTTTTGCCCTCGTTGCGGTCCTTGCGCGATGGGGGAGCTGACTACGTTCTGACGCAGGGCAGGCAGCTGAGTGAGGGATATGGCTTCGCTTCCCCTGAGTTCCTGACCTGGCTGGAGGAGAACGCCCAGCCAGTGTTCACCTTTGCAGGACCCACATCCGGCGACACAGTGGTGTGGAAACTGGACCGGACGCGGCTCGACGCAGCTGTGGCCGGAGGGCTGGTCCTGCCGCCCGTAACCGGAGGATACGAATGAAACGAATAACTTTGGCAAGTGTGCTGACGCTCTTGATAGCCAGCGTAGGCCTTGGATGCGCTGCCGACACCGGAAGAATCGCGCCCGTTCCCTTGGTGTTCGGAGTTCTGGGTGCCTCTTGTTCATCCGAACGGGTGACGGCGCTTCGGGCGGCAGGAGTCTCCGCCGTGGAATTACCGCTGGGCTGGGATCGCTACGAACCTGCCGCGGGGCGAGTGGACCGTCGGTATGTTGCCGAAGTGCGGGCGCAATTGGATACGTGCCGTACGGCCGGGATGAAAGTGGTTCTATCGCCAGGCCTGCAGTACGCGCCTGATTGGGTGAGGCGCCTGCCCGGGGGTGTGCTGCGAGGGAGTGACGGCGGAATACCAAGGGACCATGCGGCCGAGCTGATCTTTAGCGCGGCGGTGCGCGACGCCGTGCAAAGATACTTGGCCCACGTTGTAGAGGATCTGGGTCTGGATGACATCGCTGCCATACGCGTTGGCACCAACGGCACCGGGGAATTGGGGTATCCGGGCCCCGAGGACGGCGGTAGTGAGCAGGAATTTTGGGCGTTCGGTGACGCTCCTCAGCTCGGTGAGGGCTTGGCGGAGGGAGCAAGACGTTCGCCGATGCCGGGATGGCGTCCGGGATCAGGCTCGTGGAACGGAAATGCCGTATCTGCCGTGCAGGTCACGGCCTGGTGGGATTGGTACGCGCGATCAGTCGTGGATGCAGTGGTGTGGCAGGTTACTGAACTCCGCAGCCTGGGATTCGAAGGACGCGTGCACGTTCCCGTCGCTGGCCGCGGTGTACTCCCTGCTGACCAAGTGAAGGCTGTGCAGGGGCGTTTGGACGGAAGGGCAAACCCTGACGGCGCCCAGGAACGCGGACTGGACTACGCGGCACAATTTGCTGTCCTCTCCACACTGCCGAACGTGGACGTCGACTTCACCGGGCTGGACGACGTTTCGGACGTCAGAGCACGCGCTGAAGAACCACGGCAGGACAGGTGCCTCCCCGGAGACGAAGAGAAGGTGTTGCTTGAAGAGGTCCATTTGTGGTCCTCGCACAGATACACGAGCTCTTTGGCACGACGTGCCGGACTCGGGCTGGTAGGCGAGAACCCTGGCCCCCCGGATTCGCCGTTCACCGGCGGTTCGGCACTGTCGGACAGTCTGTCGGATCAATTGCGGAGGGCTCCTGCCTACGCCGCGGAATGCGGGATGACAATGTTCCTGTTCGGTTTTGAAGACGACCTCTTCAACGATCGCAACGGGGTGACTCTTGAAGACTACGGCGATGCGATGAGTAAACTGCGGGCCCTCAATTAGTCCCGTCACGTACTCGCGGCTGTACGCACTGAGCGAGTTCAGTCTGAACGGGCTGACTGGGCGGCGGCGTCCTGATGAGTGAATTGGAGACTTCAGTCAGTAGGGGGTGCGCTGGCGACAGCAACCCGGTTCCTGCCCGAGGCCTTCGCCGCATACAGCGCCAGGTCCGCGTCCTTGAGGAGTTGCTCCGTTCCGGCAGGGTGCTCGTGGCTGTGCGCGGCGACCCCCGCACTGATGGTCAGCACGCCGTCCGGATCGCCCGAGTGTTCGATGTCCAGCGCATGCACGGCCGAGCGGACACGCTCCATGACACCCTCGGCACTTGAAGCACCCTGCCCGCGAAGGACCAGCAGGAACTCTTCCCCACCGAATCTGTACACGCCGTCGTTCTCCCGCACCTCCGCGGCGAGCGTGGCTGCGATTTCCACCAACGCGGCGTCTCCCGCCTGGTGTCCGTAAAGGTCGTTGTAGCTCTTGAAGTTATCCACGTCCACCATGGCCAGGCAGTACTCCTGCCCGTAGCGGTCGCTAAGACTGTGGAGCTCTGCCAGGTCCTCGGTGAGCTTCAACCTGTTGTGCAGCTTGGTGAGCGGATCGGTGCGGGCCTGCTCGGTCAACGCGGAACGGTACCGGGCCAGATCGGCGTGCAGGGAAGTGATCCGTTGCGCAGCGAGCAGGCGGATGCGCAGGTTGAAGGGATCCAGCGGTTTGGTGACGTAGTCGTCAGCACCCGCTTCCATGCCTGCCAGCACATCGTCCCGGGACCCATGCGAAGTGACCAGTATCAGGTACGTGTACGAGTCGCCTTCGGAAGAACGGATGGTCCTGCACAGGTCCAGTCCGTTCATGCCCGGCATCATGAGGTCCGTGACCACCGCTTCAGGACGGTGCAGTTGGTACAGCTCCCAGGCTTGGTCCCCGTCCAGCGCCACGATGCACTCATGGCCGGATTGCTCCACCGCGGCTTTGGTGATGAGGCGGGAAATCTGGTCGTCGTCCGCTATCAGGACTTTCATGGGGCTCCCAACAAGGTCCGCTCGAGTGCGTGGTCAACCCGGGCGAGTTCGTCTTTCAACTGTTCAATCAGCGGCGTGGCGTCGGCTTCCAACCCCGGGCGGTCCTCCCGGCCCAGCCGTTCCAGGTCCTTGGCCAGACCGGCGGCGCCCACCGCTCCAATGTTGCCTGCCGCTCCCGACAGCTTGTGCGCCGCCAATTGGAGGGCCTTGCCGTCGCCAGTGGACAGTGCGTTGCTGAGGTGGGCAAGGGAGCGTTCAGCTTCGTCGCGGAAGGCCGTGATGGCTGCCGGCAGCAGGCTGGGGCCGAGTTCACGCAGCAGCTGCAGCCGCTCGGCGTCCAAGGGCGCGGGACAGTCCAGCACCGCGGGACCGTCCAGCACAGCGGTAACGTCCGACGCCGGTGCTGCCGCAGTCGAGGGTGGTTCGCCCGCCGATTGCTGCGGCGCGGCATCCGGAAGGTGCCCGGCAACCACGGCCGGTTGCACCGGGTCCCGACCATCCGGCGTCGTGCTTTCTCCTGAAGCGGCGCCGGCAGGAGATGCCGGGACCCACTTGGCCAGGACCGCGCCCAGCTTGTCCACATCCACCGGCTTGCTGACGTAATCGTCCATCCCGGCGGCGAAGCAGCGCTCGCGGTCCTCATCGAGCGCCCCCGCGGTCATGGCAATGATCGGGATCCTGTAAGTGCCGTGGTCACGGGCACGGATGGTGCGGGTTGCTTCGAAGCCGTCCATGACGGGCATGTGGCAGTCCATCAGCACCGCAGCGTATTTGCCGGTCAGGGTGGCAGCGACTGCTTGCGCGCCGTCGTCCACGATCTCCACGTCGTAGCCCAAGCGGTTCGCCATGCCCCGGGCCACCAACTGGTTCACTTCGTTGTCCTCGGCTACCAGCAGCGTGCCGAGCCGCGGGAGGGCCGGCACGGGAAGTTGCGGTGCGATGGGTTCGGCTGCCTTGCGTGGGCTCGTCTTGGTGGCCATGAGCCTCAACAACCGGTTGTAGAACTCGGAGCTGCGCACCGGCTTGGTGAGGTACTCGCGGATCCCGGCGGAGGTGAGGTCTGCCTTGTCCACGGCCATGGTGGAGGTGAGGAGGATGATCCCCGGCGACGGCGTTCCGTTGCTTTCGGCCTTGATGCGGCGGGCGAGCTCCAGGCCGTCGGTGTCCGGCATGCACATGTCCACCACGGCGAGGTCGTAGGGGCGGTGGGCGGTGGCGGCGGCGTGGTACTCGTCCAGCGCGCTGCGGGCGTCGGCCACTGCCACGGGCACCATGCCCCAACTGGCGAGCTGGTTCTCCAGGACCAGCCGGTTGGTGGCGTTGTCATCAACCACCAGAACCTTCCGGCCGGAAAGCGATGCCGGAAGGGCTTCGGTGTCCGGGGAAACCGGACCGACAGGCAGATCCAGTACAAACCAGAACTTGCTGCCCACGCCTACGCGGCTGTCGAGCCCGATGTCGCCGCCCATGGCTTCGGTGAGCTTTCGGGAAATGGCGAGGCCCAATCCGGTCCCGCCATAGCGCCGGGTGGTGGACGCGTCTGCCTGGGCGAAAGAGTCGAAGAGACGGCGGTGGTCTTCCGGCCGGATGCCGATGCCCGTATCGCGTACCTCGAAGCGCAGTTTGGCGTCTTCACCATCCTGCTCAAGGACCGCCACCTGGATTTCCACCTCACCGTTGGCGGTGAACTTGACCGCGTTGGAGGACAGGTTCAGGAGGATCTGGCGAATGCGTCCGGAGTCGCCCATGAGCCGCGCTGGAACGTCAGGGTGGCAATAGGAAATGAGTTCCAGGTCCTTGCTCTGCGCCGCCTCAGCCACCAGTCCGGCGACTTCGTCCACAAGGGCCCGCGGATCGAAGGAGGCGATGTCCAGGTCCACTTTCCCGGCCTCGAGCTTGGAGAAGTCCAGGATGTCGTTGATGAGGGTCAGGAGCACTTCGCCGGCGCCCTTCACACCCTGGGCGTACTGGCGCTGGACCTCGCTGAGCTCCGTGTCCATCATGAGGGAGGTCAGGCCGATCACTGCGTTGAGCGGGGTACGGATCTCGTGGCTCATGGTGGCCAGGAACTCCGACTTGAGCCGGCTGGCCTCGAGTGCGGCTTCGCGGGCGTCCAGAAGTTCAGCCTCTGCCGCCCTGCGTTCGGTGATGTCTCTTGAAATGGTTGCCACACCGCGAATCCCGTCGGGGCCGCGGACGGGGGACATGGTGATGGAGACCGGAATGGTCTTGCCATCCTGGCGAGTGCGCTTGGTTTCGTAATTCTGGATGGTGCCGGAGGCTGCGGTGAGGGCGATGGCGTCGCGTTCCTCCACCAGCAATTCCTTGGGGATGAAGAAGGTGCTGTTCCGGCCGATTGCCTCCGAGGACGGGTAGCCGTAGATCCGTTCGGCGCCCGGATTCCAGCTTGTGATGATCCCATCGGTGGTCTTGCCAACAATCGCATCGCCGGAGGAATTGACGATTGCACCCAGGCCCTCAAGTTCGGCCGTGCGTTCGGCGACTTTCGTCTCCAGCTCGCGGGTCAGCGTGACATTCTCGACGACGATCAGCACCTGCCGCACGATGACGAACGCGACCACCACCAAGCCTGTGACGAGCAGAATCGGGTCGGTGCCGATGGGGCGGCTGCGCGAGAAGAACACAGCGCTGAAGACCGGGAGGTAGGGGAGGAGCTCCAGCATCGCAGCATAGGCCCTGCCGTCCCTGCGCTGGCGCTCTGCTTCCGGGACCAGCGGGCTCAGTGCCACCAAGAGGAACGCAATCACCCAGCCAAACGCCAACGGGGAGCCGGTGACCCCTGTAATGCCTTCAAGGGTGAAGCGCACGTAGGTCAGGTCGGTGATGGCCAGGATCCAGAAGCCGATACCCAGGCACAACCACGGCAGACGGCGGCCCCGTGCCGCGCGCATGGTTAGGACAATGACCACCGAAACCATGAACACGTCTGCGATCGGGTACGCCATCTGCGTCGCTTGGGCAAAGGCGTCCTGGTTCGATTTCTGCGCCAAGGGGCCCAGCACGGAGCTCCAGGCAATGAAGAAGGTTGCGCTGGCAACCACACCCGCATCCAGGATGGTCCGCCGTAGCGACAACCTCAGTCCTTGGCCCCGGAGCAAGAGGACCAGCCCGATAGCTGTTGGCAGGGCATACCAGACGAACCCGATGTCTGCGAGTGACGGGAAGGGGTACTGGTGGTCAAGGGTGATCCCATTGACTGCCCATACGGCCTGTCCCGCGCTCCACACGGCCAGCCCGGCCACCACGAACCAGCGCCCCACTGCGTTGCCGCGCCGTTTGAAAGCGGCCCGCGCGTGTGTGGCGAGCGCGGTGAGCACAGCCAAAAGGATGGCCAGATCGCCGGCGAGTTGCGCCGTCGTGCTTCCAATCCCGCTTCCCAGACCGACTGCGAGCAACACGGCGCAGACGCCCGCGGCTATCAGGAACAGCGGCAAACCATGCCAACCGGTTGGGCGTACCGGACCAACCCCAAGCTTCACTTCTGCCACTGAACCCCTGCCTTCAACCGTGGCCCCACCAAAAGCGAACAGCGCCTCTTGCCCTCGCGCTGATGCGAGCATACGTGAAACCCACCTGAGTATCAGCACCTATCGGCATCAGTCGTCACGCCGATAGGTGCTGGGCACTATTTAGGTGAAGCGGTGGAGAGAAGTTTCGCCAGTTCCTCGTTGGAGAGCTTCGTCCACGCCGTGTCCGAGGAGCCCTGCAGGGCGGCCTCCGGGCTCTGGGCCTGGACCCACCACTTGGCCTCGAAGACCTTCTGGTCGAACATGACCCGGTCGCCCTTCCGGTAAACCGTGGCGGACGACCATTCCGGATACGTCCCCGCCGGGACTGTTACTTCCGGTTGGGGCTTGTCTCCAGGAAGGACCGGGCCGATCAACGTCCATGGTGCAGCTGCCCCGTTGGCCACGGGGTTGTTGGGCACATCGTTCTTGGTCCACCACTTGGCCTCGTAGACATTGCCTTGCCAGACAATGCGGTCCGATTTGGAGTACGTGGCGATGGGCGACCAGATGGGGTACGGGCTCGTGGCGGGATCGTCAACCACTGCGCTCGCCGTGCCGGTGTCCGTAGGAACCGCCGCGGAGGCCGGGGCACCCTGCTCCGAAATGTCGGCACCAAGGACGGCGGAGAAGAGGGCGCCACCTTGGGAGACACCGCTGCACGCATCGGAGACCACGGAAATGGTGGGGTAGTTGGGGCCGCACTCGGCATCGCGGTTCAGGGACCACATGGACATGCGGCCCACGCCCTTGTTCTCGGCGAAGTCGTGCAGGCCCTGGGCGTCGGCCAGGGTGAAGACATCGGCAACAACGTCGTTCTGGCCGATCATGGGGGTCAGGCCGATCTTCCGCCACAGGGTCTGGGCGCCGAGGTCCTGGTTGGCGGCCTTGAACACGTCGCTCAACTGGGCGTGCGTTGCCTCGGCCGCGGCAATGGAAGCCTGGAGCATCGACTGGCCGGGAACGCGGCTCTCGCCGTAGTCCATGGTCATGATGTTCACGCCGGCCAGGTCAACGCCTGCGTCCAGCATTTGCTTCACTGCGGCCGTTCCCTCAGCGGTCAGTCCGCTGGGTGCCACCGGAAGGGTGAGCCACACCGCCAGGCCCTTGTCCCCGGCCCTGTCCTTCTGCAGTTCTCCCACGGACTTGGCCAGACGCGCCAAAGCCGCCTTGTCTGACAGGGCGGCACCCTCGATATCCAGGTCGATCGAGGTCAGTTCGTACCGGTCCACCACGCTGGCGTAGGCAGCTTTGAGCTTGGTCTCGTCGGTGC
This sequence comes from Paenarthrobacter sp. NPDC018779, assembly GCF_044391085.1. Classification (NCBI taxonomy): domain Bacteria; kingdom Bacillati; phylum Actinomycetota; class Actinomycetes; order Micrococcales; family Micrococcaceae; genus Paenarthrobacter; species Paenarthrobacter sp. NPDC018779. The sequence continues at coordinate 26,956 of NZ_JBIRZS010000016.1, forward strand.
AGGCAGTGGAAAGTTCCTTGTTGGTCAAGCCGCCGAAGGAGACGCTCACGTTGCCTCCGGACTGACGCAGCCTGGCGATGCGACGGTCCAGGTCCAACTGTGAGGCTGCCGCGTCCATGCTGTAGAAGGTGCCCCACGACGGGGTGCAACCGTCCTTGGCGTCAGCGACGATGAAGGACAGGACCACGGACTTTGCGTTTGCATTGACGGGCTGTTCAAACGCGTACCGCGGAGTGGCCGTGACGTCCACGTATCCGGCAAATACAGAGGGTGAAGCCGCCGCGGCCCGGGTGTCCGTGTAACTGCGCCATGAAACAACTCCAGCAGTTACGAGTCCTCCCAGAAGGAGCAACAGAACGGAAAGCCTCACAATGGAGAGCTTTCGCCCTGGGAAATATTTCGACATGGAACACCCAAACGTTGAGGGGAATTTTGAGGTGGAGCTGGTACAAAACGTGGTGCTGGGCTGCCGAATAAGACCGGCGCTGTCAACCCTTAGAGACAGGAAATAACAGATGCCCAACGTCGATTACTATAAGGGCAATCGACGTGACTTGGGGCATAGAGGGCGCACGTCGAACCGGACAACGGGCCCAACGTCCCGTAATGCAGTCTGATGGGGAAACATGACAGACCAGCTGGTTGATTCACCTGATCTTGCGCGGAATTCGGCGGAAACGCCTGAAGAAGCAGCGGAAGGCAAGGGACGCAAGAGGCAGTGGGGATCCGAACGCAGGTCGGAGCCGCTCGCCATAGTGCACCCGACGCCATCGTCGCGAAAGATCGTTCTTGGCCGTTTGGCTATTTTGGTTACGATCGCCTCGTGGATTTATTACGTGGTTTCCACCATCATCCGGCAGTTCGTGGATAACCCGAACTCTGGATTCCGTTTTGGTCTGGAATCGGTTTCTTACCTTGTTGTAGTTACTTTCTTGACCTTTTCTGCCCTGATGTACCTCTTGGCGCGCCAAGGGGCACTTTACAGATTCAAGGAGCACCGCCGTGTACCCCGGGGTGAATTGGATAATCATTTCACCGAGTATTCGGAGGGCATTACCGTCTTGGTGCCTTCTTACGCCGAAGAGCCGGGCGTGGTCCGTGGAACGCTTTGGTCCGCGGCATTGCAGGAATTCCCCGATCTGAGCGTTGTCCTGCTCTTGGATGATCCCCCCAACCCCACCGACCCGGCAAAGATCCAGCGGCTGGATCAGACACGGGCCCTGGCAGGCCAGATCCAGAAAGTCATGTCCGGGCCGGCGCAGCGTGCATCCAAGGCCTTGGAAAGTTTCCGTGCGGCCTACGGCCACTCACCCGCCACCTCTGACGCAGCGTCGGCCTCCCTCAAGGAACTCCAGTTGCTTATCGCCGAGTACGAGGCCGCCGTGGAGTGGCTGGAGGCCATGGCGGAAGCCGAGTCCGTGCAGGACCACGTGGACGAATTCTTTGTTGATCTGGTGATCATGGGCCTGGCCCGGGAACTCAGGCTCGTGTTGCTGGCACTGGAGGCAGCGAAGGCCCAAAAGACGGCGCCGAGCCCGGAACGCATGGAGCAGTTGTACCTGCGCCTCACCTGGATCTTCAACGTCCGCATGGACACGTTTGAGCGGAAGGCCTACGCCAGCCTGTCCCACGAGGCCAACAAGGCCATGAACCTCAACGCGTACATCTCCCTCATGGGCAAGCGGTGGCGGAAGGACCAGACGGACGGAAGCGTGGTCCTGCGGCCTACCACCACCGAGCGCGAGGATGACCTGGTGGTGCCGGACAGCACCTACCTGTTGACCCTCGACGCCGATTCCCTCCTGCTGCGCGACTACTGCCTGCGGTTGGTGTACTTCCTGGAATCGGCCGGCAACGAGCGCGTGGCGGTCACCCAGACTCCATATTCCTCGTTCCGCGGTGCCCCTACGCGAATCGAGCGCATCGCGGGTGCCACCACGGACATCCAGCACATCCTGCACCAGGGCATGTCCTACTACGGCGCCACCTTCTGGGTGGGAGCCAACGCGATCATCCGCAAGTGTGCCTTGGAAGACATTGTTGAAGTGGAAACCGTGGGAGGGTTCGAGGTCCGGACCTACATCCAGGACCGGACCGTCATTGAGGACACCGAATCCAGCATCGACCTGGGAACCCATGGCTGGACGCTGGTGAACTACCCCGAACGCCTGAGCTACAGCGCCACTCCACCGGATTTCGGTTCGTTGGTGGTGCAGCGGCGCCGGTGGGCCAACGGCGGCCTCCTGATCCTGCCCAAGTTGTGGAACCAGTTGTCCCAGCGACGCATGCAGCGCCAACGGATCCTCATCCGCGAGGTGCTCCTGCGCGTGAATTACATGGCCTCCATCACGTGGGCCAGCTTTGGACTCTTGTTCCTGCTCGCCTACCCCTACGACAGCAGGCTCCTAAGCCCGGCCGTGTTCATCGCTGCCTTGCCCTACTTCCTGTGCATGGGTTCGGACCTGCGGGATTGTGGCCACCGATTCAGCGACATCTTCCGGATCTACGGCTTCAACCTCATCCTCCTTCCGGTGAACCTTGCCGGCGTGCTCAAGTCCCTCCAGCAGGGCCTGACCGGCGACAAGATTCCGTTCGTCCGCACGCCCAAGGTCAAGGACCGGACCGCCGCGCCGGCCATCTACGTGCTCATTCCGTACCTGATTGTCGCGTTCTCCGTCCTGACCATCTGGCGGGACGTGCAGCAGCAAAACTGGGGCAACGTAGCCTTCGCCACCTTGAACGCCGTGCTGGCCATGAGCTGCATCCAGGCCTACATCGGTATTTGGAACTCCGTGGTGGACATCGCCCTGGGTGCCGTCAACTGGCTCTACGTCACGCCCAAGACCAAGGCAGCGGAGGTGTCGCTCGTGGTTCCCAAGACCGCGGAAGAAGTGGACTGGAAGTCCATCCTGTACCACGGTGACCGCAGGCTCAACCGTGACCTGCGCGGCGGAACCGACCGCCGTCGTCGAATCTCACTGCGCTAAGCAATCCGTCCAAACCCGGGCCCGGCACTATGCCGCGCCCGGGTTTTTGCGTTCTGAAGGTTGACTGTAATCACCCGCTCCGCATATTCTGAACGAACGGTCGGTAATTTATTAGGAGCAACCATGGCATCGCAGAATCTGCAGTCTGTGCCCGCTGAGCTGTCCCCGGAGGAACAGGAGCGGGAGGCAGCCGGTCAGGCGTACTTTGATCGCATCATCTCGGAAGACTCGCGCATCGAACCGCGCGACTGGATGCCGGCGGCTTACCGCAAGACTTTGCTGCGCCAGATCTCGCAGCACGCGCACTCGGAAATCATCGGCATGCAGCCGGAGGCCAACTGGATCACCAGGGCACCGAGCCTGAAGCGCAAGTCCATCCTCATGGCGAAGGTCCAGGACGAGGCAGGCCACGGCTTGTACCTCTACTCCGCAGCAGAGACGCTGGGGCAGACCCGGGACAAGATGATGGAAGACCTCATTGCCGGCAAGGCCCGGTACTCGTCCATCTTCAACTACCCCACGATTTCCTGGGCGGACATGGGAGCCATCGGCTGGCTTGTTGATGGCGCGGCCATCTGCAACCAGGTGCCCCTGTGCCGGGCCTCGTACGGTCCTTACGGCCGCGCAATGGTGCGCATCTGCAAGGAAGAGTCCTTCCACCAGCGCCAGGGCTTCGAGATCCTGCTGGAACTGTCCAACGGCACGCCTGCGCAGAAGCAGATGGCCCAGGACGCAGTGAACCGCTGGTACGCGCCGTCGCTCATGATGTTCGGCCCGCCGGATGACGATTCACCCAACTCCAAGCAGTCCATGGCCTGGAACATCAAGCGGTTCAGCAACGACGAGCTGCGCAGCCGGTTCGTCGGCATGATGGTGGAGCAGGTGAAGGTCCTGGGCCTGACCCTCCCGGACAAGGACGTCCGCTTCAACGAAGAGACCAAGAAGTGGGAGCACGGGCCCCTGGACTGGAACGAGTTCAAGGAAGTCCTGGCCGGCCGCGGTCCCTGCAACTCGCAGCGCATCGAGCGCCGCCGTGAGGCACACGAGGATGGCGCCTGGGTTCGGGAAGCCGCCGCAGCCTACGCCCGCAAGCAAGCAGAGAAAGTGAACGCAGCATAATGGCTCCTCACGGAAACCCCGAAGCACCGGCCAGCGCCGCCGGCGAAGTCGCCAGCGAGGCGCCCAAGGTTGCGGCAAGCACGACGGCGGCACCGGCCACCTCCGGCGCGGCGCACGAAACGCCGTGGTCCCTGTGGGAGGTCTTTGTCCGCTCCAGCCGTGGCTTGTCCCACGTCCACGCCGGCTCCTTGCATGCCCCGGATGCGGCCATGGCCCTCCGGAATGCCCGTGACCTGTACACCCGCCGCAACGAAGGCGTGTCCATCTGGGTTGTCCCGGCCGAGGCCATCGCTTCCAGTGACCCGGACTCCAAGGGCGCGTTCTTCGAGTCGCCCCAGGGCAAGGATTACCGCCACGCGACGTATTACACCAAGAGCGAAGGCGTGAAGCACCTGTGACTTCCCACGACACGAACACTGACTTCGCGATCGACGGCCACGGCGACATTTCCGTGGGCGTGCACGGCGCCGGTGCCTCCGGTGACGGTTCGGCCAGCGCCACCCGCATCACGCCGGGCAACGCGCTGCGCCCCGAGGACATCGCCCTTGAAATCCGCCGCGGCGAGGTGAAGCCCAGCGAAGACGTTGCCGAGTTCGCCCTGCGGATTGGCGACGACGGTCTGATCCTGGCCCAGCGCCTGGGCCACTGGATTTCCCGCGCACCCGAGCTTGAAGAAGACATTGCCCTTGGCAACATCGCGCTGGACCAGTTGGGGCATGCCCGCTCCTTCCTGACCTACGCAGGTGCCGCCTGGGGCAAGTCCGAGGACGACCTGGCCTACTTCCGCCGCGAACACGAGTTCCGTTCGGCGCACCTGTTCGAGCAGCCCAACGGCGACTTCGCGGTGACCATTGCGCGCCAGTTCATTGTGAGCTTCTACCAGTTCGAGCTGTACACCGCGCTCATGGCGTCCACGGATCCCACCATCGCAGCCATCGCGGCGAAGGCCGTGAAGGAAGTGGACTACCACCGCGACCACAGTGCCCAGTGGGTGCTGCGCCTGGCCGGCGGTACGGACGAGTCCCGTGCACGCATGATCCAGGGCTTCAAGCTCGTGTGGCCGTACGTGGACGAACTTTTCGAGGACGACGAGCTCACCACGCGCCTGGCCGAGGCCGGTGTCACCGTGCAGCCGTCCAGCCTTCGCGAGGCATTCGATCGGCTGACCGGCGAAATCATGGCCGAAGCCGAGCTCGAGGTTCCCGGCACACCGCAGTCCCTGGGCGGTGGACGTCGCGGCAAGCACTCAGAACACCTTGGCTACGTCCTTGCCGAAATGCAGGTCCTGGCCCGTGAACATCCCGGCGCGAGCTGGTGAGCAGCATGGCAACCCTCGCAAGGACTGAGGAGCAGCGGGCCTGGGATATCGCGTCCACGGTCTGCGACCCGGAAATCCCCGTGCTCACCATCGAGGACCTGGGGATCCTGCGCGGCGTGCGGATTGCGGAAGTACCCCAGGATGAGGAACCGCACGACGGCGGCGCCACACCTACCGCCGTCGAGGTCACCATCACGCCCACGTACTCGGGCTGCCCGGCGATGGACGCGATCGGTGACGACCTGCGGACCGCGTTCCGCAACGCCGGGTACGCGAGCGTGCACGTGAACCTGGTGCTCTCGCCGGCGTGGACCACTGACTGGATGACTGAATCCGGCAAGGCCAAGCTGGAGGAGTATGGCATCGCGCCGCCATCGGGCCGTGCAGCTGCCGGTGGCCATTCAGGGCCTGTCCGGCTCAGCCTCGCCGTGAAATGCCCGCAGTGTTCGTCGCTGAACACCAAGGAACTCACCCGATTCGGTTCCACGTCCTGCAAGGCGTTGTTCGTCTGCCAGGACTGCAAGGAGCCGTTCGACTACTTCAAAGTCCTCTAAGGAAATCCATGACCACCGAAACCCAGACGGCCAGCCGCCGTCGTGCGTCTTTCCACAACCTGACCGTCTCGGAAGTCCGGCGCCTCACGGACGATGCCATCGAGGTCACGTTCGATGTGCCGGTGGAGTTGGCCGGCCAGTACGACTACCTTCCAGGCCAGTACGTTGCCCTGCGCACCACGCTGCCGGATGAGAACGGCGAGCCGCACGAGGTCCGCCGCAGCTACTCGATCTGCGCAGAGCCGCGCAGCTTCGAGGATGGCAGCAGCGAGATCCGGGTGGCCATCAAGAAGGACCTGGGCGGCATCTTTTCCACGTGGGCCAATGCCGAGCTGAAGGCCGGTGACGTGCTGGACGTCATGAGCCCGCAGGGTGCGTTCATCTCCCGGCACGGCAAGGATGGCGCGGCCGTGCAGCACAACGTGATGAACTCCATGAACCACCCCGAGGAGCTTGCCGGTGACGCCGGGAGCTTCGTGGCCATCGCCGCTGGATCCGGCATTACACCGGTCATCGCGATCGCCCGGACGCTGCTCGCCGCCAACCCGGAGACCCGCTTCGACCTGATCTACGCCAACAAGGCCGCCATGGACGTGATGTTCCTGGAGGAGCTGGCGGATTTGAAGGACAAGTACCCGTCGCGCCTGGCCCTGCACCACGTGTTGTCCCGTGAGCAGCGGATTGCCCCGCTCATGACCGGCCGCATCGACGCGGAGAAACTGCAGTCGCTGCTCTCTTCTGCCATCCATGCGGAGGACGTGGACGAATGGTTCCTGTGCGGTCCGTTCGAGCTGGTCCAGCTGTGCCGCGACACGCTCGCTGCCCGTGGCGTCGAGCCGGAGCACGTCCGTTTCGAGCTGTTCACCACCGGCCGCCCGGACCGTCCCGAGGGTCATGCCGGCCGTCCCGTTGTGGAGGACGAGTCGCAGGAAACGTTCAAGATCACGTTCAAGCTGGACGGTCTCACCGGCGACGTCGCGAGTCCGACGCACGCCCGCGAATCGATCCTCAACGCCGCGCTGCGTGTCCGTCCGGATGTGCCCTTCGCGTGTGCCGGCGGTGTGTGCGGCACCTGCCGTGCCAAGCTGGTGACCGGAACCGTGACCATGGATGAGAATTACGCCCTGGAGCAGGACGAGCTGGACAAGGGCTACGTCCTCACCTGCCAGGCCCACCCCACCAGCGAAGAAGTGACCGTCGACTTCGACGTCTAAGGAGTCCCCATGATCGAGCTCTCCCTTGAAAACGGCATTGCCGAGATTGTCCTTAACGCCCCGGAAAAGCTGAACTCGCTCAACGAGGACGCGCTGGTTGAGTTGGGCAAGGCGTACGACGACGCTGCTGCCGCCGCCTCCCGCGGTGAAGTGCGGGCGCTGCTCCTTCGCGGAGAGGGACGCGCCTTCTGCGCCGGCCGCGACATTGCCGGAGTTACGCCCGAAACCGACGATGCGCAGGCGTACCTCGGAGGACTGGTCGAGCCGCTGCTGAAGAAGATGGCTTCTTTTCCTGCGCCCACTTTCGCGGCCGCGCACGGGGCCTGCCTGGGGGTTGGATTGGGGCTTTTGTTGGCTACGGACGTGGTGTACGTGGCGGAGAATGCCAAGTTCGGATCCCCATTTGCCAAGCTCGGGGCCACTCTCGACTCGGGCGGGCACTGGTACTTCACCGAGCGCTTGGGCATGCACCGCACCCTGGACCTGATCTACACGGCGGACCTCATTTCAGGCTCGGAGGCCGTGGCGCAGGGCCTGTTCAGCCGTGCCATGCCGGACGACGCTTTGCTGGCTACAACGCGTGCCATTGTGGAACGCGTGGCCTCCGGAGCCACGCAGGCGTTCGTCGCCTCCAAGGAGCTCGTGGCGCACATCCGCGACCAGCGGCTGGGACTTTGGGAGTCCATGGCCGAGGAGAACACCGAGCAGGCACGCCTGTGCAAGACCGACGACTACGCCGAGGGTTTCCGCGCGTTCCAGGAGAAGCGCCCCCCGGTTTTCAAGGGATAGCCCGGTGGGGCCTAGGTGAAGTCTTTGAGGAGCTTGTAGCCGGCCACTTTGCCCTCCAGGGAAATGACGGCGATCCCGTTGTCCGTGGTGTCGACGTCGGTGAGGGCGCCGTAGGTGAACGACGGGACGGCGGTTCCGCCCTTCGTACAGGGGAAGGCGGAATAGGAGCCGGTTCCTGGTACGTCTTCGTAGGGGCCGTTGGGCGGAGTGGTGTACGTGGTGGGCTTTAGGCAAACGAAGACGTCCTCGAAGGTGGTCCCGCCGTACTTCCCGGTGCGCGTGTCCAACAGGTTCGCGCTATAGAAGGTGCCGGCAATGACCCTGTCACCACGGGTTGCCGAGGGCAGCAGACCGTAAGTATTCCATGTCCGCAGTTCCACGGGCTTGCTTTCCCACTCTGCGTGGCCTGTCAGCGGATCGTAGCCGACCACCTTCGAATGTCCGCCCCGATACGTTGCGGAGGGAAACTCGATGGAACCGTCGATGTATTCGCAGCGGACAGGCAGAGCCTCACCGTCTCCCAGCTTGGTAGCTGCGGTCCCAACAGATTTGGCGCAGTCCAGATGCGACCCCTCGGCAGACCACAGCAGCCTGGCGCTGGAGGCACGGAAACCAACGGTTTTGGTGGTTTCGCGCAGGTTCAAGGTGAAGGTCCGCTCCATGAACTTGTCGGGCGGTGTGCCTGTCGGATTGATTCCAACTGAGCCGACGTACAAGTCCAGCTTTTCGGAGTACGTGAAGTAGCCTCCCATGTCCGTGGTGGCGCCCTTGCCGAACAACGTCTCCAAGTCGACCTCCCACAGGACCTCGCCGTAGGAGACGTGGGCAAGCTTCTCGACCCCGCCCTCCACCACTGAGTAGAGCTGCTTGCCCACTGGCCTGAAGTTGCCGGTGAGCGGGGTGACGTCAGGGCCGGCAAACTCCTCGCCTGCATCGAGGTCCACCCAATGTTCCAGTGTCGTCGCTGTCTCGTCGAAGGCAATGAAGCACATGTCCTCGATGTCGTCGCAGGCAAAGGGACGGGTGCTGACCAATTCCGGCCGACCGCGATACAACTCCTTGCCTGTTTGCAGGTCAAACGCCACAGCAGCTGTCCACCATGCGATGGAGCCGTCGGTGTCTTTCGGCGGTGGGCTCGCCTGCAGGAAAATAGCAGCGCTCCTGCCCGAGGCGGTCCTGGTCACGGCGGGTTCCAAGGGGACCGCGGGAGCTTCGTAGCCGGGATGCACGGGTTGTTTCCAGAGCTCCTTGCCAGTGGAAACAGAGATGGCGTGCGCCTCCACTCCGCCGGAAGCTTTGGCGTAAACCAGTGCGACGCCGTCGGAAACCACAGGCTGTCCCAGGGGTTCGAGCGGAACTTCCCATGCCGCCGTCGTGGTTTCGGTGTTCCGCGCATTGGGCGCCTTGGTTGGGGCCGGCGAGGTGGGTGTTGCCTTCGGCATTCCCGGCAGGGGGATGGCAACACAGGAGGACAACAGCATCGCTCCCACAGCGGCCAGGCCCACGCCGAGAAGCTTGAAGTGCTTTCGCCCACGGGCGGTGGAGGCGGATGACATCATGGTTCCCCCAAGGAACGTTTGAGGTTCAGCACCTGTTCGGTGTTTGTTCCAAACCAGAGATTGCCAACTGGACGTGGCTGACATAGAGGATAGCGGACATCGGTGGCGGTGTTACTGTTGCGTCGGCGCGGAGTCGCGTCCGGAACATTCATGGGGGTTCAGTGACCAACGAGACGAGCGATTCGGTCCACGGCCGGCAACCGACGCAACCCGTGGGAGCGCCGCCGCTCCAGCCCCAAGGTTTCGCGCCGCCGTCGTACCCGCCGCCTATGCCGCAGTACTACCAGCCGCCGCAGTTTGTGCAGCAGCCCTTTCCCTACCAGGCGTATCCGGCGCCTGTACCGCCGTCGTACGCTGTGCCCGGCCCCGGCCCCGGGCCTGTGCCTGTGCCAGCACCGGCGCCGTACCCGTCGAGAGCGCGCGGGGCGTTTGGCCCGTCATTCTGGTTCACGGGCTCACTCCTGGCCATTGTTGCCTTGGTGGCCGCAGTGCTTGGCAGCGGCGAGGCCATCCTGGTTTTGCTTGGCGTGGCGGCGGCGATCACCGGACTCTACGCGCTCGTGTTCAAGAGGGCTTCCTGGGCCAGGCTCCCCGGCAGGAGAGCCGCAGCAGCAGTTGCCATCGCCGGTGCTGCGTCGCTGCTGCTGGGCGGCATCGCCGCTGGTGTTGAAACATGGAAGGGCTCGACGCCGGTTGCCGCACCCGCCGCTGCGGGCACCATCGTGGAAGGCGTGTGGCTGGTAGGAGAAGACGTGGCGGCAGGCGAGTACAAGACGGTGAACGAAGTCACCGACGGGTGCTACTGGCGGATTACCAGGCCCGGGGGAGGAAGTGACGGCACCATGGGCGCCGTCATCAGTGGATACCCCGTGGTGAAACTGAGCAAGGGGCAGAGATTCACCACCCACGGCTGCGGTACCTGGGCCAGGCAGTAGGCCGTCCAGTCAGTACGCAGGCTTCTCCCAGGTGCGGCGACCTACCATGGACCACATGACTTCTGCCCGGGACGTACGCTCTGCTGCCGTGGTGATCAATGCCGCGTCGCGTCGTGGTGCCGCTGCCACTGACGCCGCCGTCGCTGCGATGCGGGAGGCAGGCTTGCCCCTTTCCTCGGTGCACGCGGTTTCCTCCGGCGCGGAGCTGGGGGCAGCACTTGAACGGGTAATCGCGGAGGAGCACGACCTTGTGGTGGTCGGCGGCGGGGATGGCACGGTGAGCTTCGCGGCGGGGCTTTTGGCCGGCACGGAGATCGCCTTGGGTGTTCTTCCGCTTGGCACGGCGAACGACCTTGCCCGGACACTCGAGATCCCCAGTGGCCTCGCCGAAGCGTGTGCCGTTGTGGCCGATGGGAAAATCGTGGACATCGACCTCGGGCGCGCCAACGGCAAGCCGTTCCTCAACGTTGCCTCAGTAGGCCTCTCGGTGGGTGTGACCGAAGCCCTCAGCCCACGCTTGAAGAAGCACATTGGCCCTCTCGCCTATGGTGTCGCCACGGTTCAGGCGTACGCCCGCCACCAACCATTCCGGGCGCGACTGGAGTTCCCGGACGGGGACCACCAAACCCTGGAGCTTGAGGACTTGCTTCAGGTGGCCGTGGGAAACGGCCGGCACTATGGGGGCGGGAACACCGTCTCGCCCATGGCCGGAATAGACGACCACACCCTGGACATCTACGCCATCCTCGCCGCGCCGCTCCGGGAGCATGTCAAGATCGCGCGACTGCTGAAGGACGGGAGCTTCGTTGAGCACGACCGCGTGTACCACTTGGAAACCCGAAACGTCCGGCTGGTCACCGAGCCGCCGTTGTCAGTGAACCTCGACGGCGAGATCGCCACCGAAACGCCCACGGACTTCAGTGTGCAGCGGAACGCGGTCCATGTGGTGGTGCCGCAGGGGAGCACGAGTGCCACGTTCGATGGTCCTGTGAAGTGACTCGCCGCGGATCGGCGTTCACTTCACATGTTATACGGCCAGTTTTTCGTGCGCTGCTTTGCAAGAAGGACAGACAGGAACTGTCTCTGGATTGGATGTCGGGACGAACCACGTTCCGCATAAAGCCCTCACAGCGTTGCCTTCAACGCTGGCTTCAACGATTTGTTCCTTGCGTGTGTAATGCGCCTGCACGCCAAGTTTGACTTGGGTTTGTTGTAGATGAGCTGGAAGAACACCAGTGTCGGCCGCGACTTTCGCTTGGTTGACGACATTCGCGCTGACAAGAGTTGACCAGATCTCATCGGTTCCGACCCCCGGAAGTACTCTCCAAGCGTCGGCGACGGGCTCAATCACGCTTTTCAGCGTCTCTACGGCAGTACTCATCAGGTTCGGGCGGCTGTGGTCCATTCTCTGCACTCGCAGGAACACCTCCACGAGTTTGTCGTCGTCGAACTCGACTTGTTCGAGTTCAAAGGTTAGGTGCAGGAGCGGGTCGGCAACCAAGGCAGGCGACGGGGAAGGCACGTGAAGAGACCGTGATTCTTCTGAGTCGCTGCATTCAGATAGGCAGACGAGCGCCGAGAGCCGCAACTGGGCAAGCCAGGCTTCACGACGAGCAACCTTCGTCTCCACGTCTTGCAGCCGAATGTCGGCAGCGGCGGGGAGGTACCGTGAAGGGCCGTCAGCGAGGATCGAGTCCATGAATCCGGCGTAGAAGTCTCTGGCGTCACCATCCGCGCGAATCCCGCCAGCGCACAGCCATACGTGCTCTTCCCCATCCGGTTGTTAGGTCCTCGCAAAGACACCGCAGGGTTACTCGTCGGTGATATGCCATTCCGTCAGGCTAGTCGGAGCAATTACATTTCGTCGATTGCAAGAGCACGTGTCGAACGTACGTTTGCATTGTTCTCGGCAGTCATTCGGCGCAACTCTTCGGCTCTTGCGGCGTAGTCACGGATGTCTGCCATCGCAATGCGGCGGTCCCGGGCACCGACGACTGTAAACGGGATGGCTCCGGAGTCCAAGACCTTATAGAAATGGGCCCGGCTGACGCCGAGGATCTTGGCTGCTTGGTTCGGGGTTAGCGCGTCATCTGCGCCAGCGATAATTACGTCCCGACCGGATCGAAGTGTTTCCACGAAAGCCTCAATGGCATTGCGTGCATCACCCTCCGGAAGTGTCGCGACAAAGCCGTCGAGGGCGGAGAGTGTTTCCTGGGGTGTTGCATTGGCGGTTACGGTGAGCGTAGGCATGGGAGATCACCTGATTCTTGTGTGGCAACCGGAAGTGCTCAATGAGGATCCGGATTTCTATATGTCACAAGTGTCACCGATGGGGGGCGGAAGTCAACTTAGACGGATCGAGAGTAGCTCCGTCCTCATCTTAGGTTCCCTCGATAAGCCTCGGCCGACGATAGTCCACCGTTGCCGGGGTATGAACCCCGCGCGGCCGGCCCATTAGGCTTGGCGAATGACCACCGCCGAGGACTCCGCCACCCGCCGCGCGCAGAGGTGGCTGCAGGCAGCATTCGGCGCCTACTTGGTGGCGCTTGCCCTTGTGGTCTTCCTGCCGTCGAAGGAAGCGGGCGCGGTCACGGGTTTCGTCGGGATCATCGCCGGTTGGCTTGCGGCGGTGGGATTGCCCCTCAAGGAAGCGGCCGTCGCCGTCGAGTTCGTCTCCAACATCGTCATGTTCGTCCCGTTCGGAGGACTGGTCCGGCTCCTCTGGCCAAGGCGTTGGAACTGGTGGCGCATCCTGCTGCTGGGAGCCGCGACGTCCACGTTCATTGAGCTCACGCAGCTGTTCGTTCCCGGACGGGTGACAGCGTTGTCCGACGTCATCGCCAACACGGCCGGCGCAGTGATCGGCGCTGCTGCAGCGGGATGGTGGCTGCGCCGGAGCACCTAGAGGTGCTTGCCCAGGATCGCCACAACGTCGTCGCAGTAACCTGCGATGCGGTGGCCCACCTCGCGGTGCACTGCCTCGGTGGCGTTGATGGGGTCCGGAATATCGTCGGCGACGACCAGCACGGCGGCTGACCGGACGGCCGCGGTTCGCCGCACCAAACGCGCGACGGCGGAATCGGCACCGCTGCCGGTCACGGCGGCCCAGCTGGGCGCCGCGGGCTGGCTCGTGGTGACAGGCAGGGTCTGCGCCGCCCTCACGAATTCGGCCATGGTGAAGGTCCGCTGGGCTGCGCCGGGAAACCTTTTGACCAGCTCGTCGCGCTGCTTCCGGGTCATGGTCAGGACCAGGTTGGCGGCCGCCACGGACTCGTCCGTGATCTGTTCGCCCACCGAGCCGTCGGGGTTGCCCCCGTACTCCCTGGACAGGTCAGCAGGCAGGGGCTCCATGGGGGCGCCGGCCGCAGCGTGCAGTCCTGCGCTGGCCACGGAGAAGTTCCCGATTCCGGCCTTGGCCAGCCGGGCACGGATCAGCTGTTCCGCGAGCGGTGAGCGGCAAATGTTGCCGGTGCAGACTGTCAGGATTGACGACGGCGGCGGCTGGGCACCGGCGTTGGACGGCATCACAGTGCGGGGGTGCTTTCGCGACGACGGCCGCGGCGCTGGGTGGGCAGGGGGACGTGCTCGGAAGAGTCCACCGGCTGCGACTCCGACGCTGGAACGTGGGTGGCGTTGAGGGACTCGCTGCCTGCTTCTTTGCGGTTGTAGTACGTGTAGTACTGGTAGCCGTAGTCTTCGCCCTTTGAGGACTTCCGGGAGACGCCGTTGATGATGAGGCCCAGGGGGCGTCCTTTGACGCGTTCCAGGTTCTGCAGGGCCCTCTTGAGCTGGTCATAGGTGGTCTTGCCCGCCCGGCTGACCACAATGGCGCCATCAGTGCGGGCCGTGAGGATCGCGGCGTCCGTGACCGGCAGGAGCGGCGGGGCGTCCACCAGGACAATGGCGTGCTTGGCGATGTCCTCAAGCAGCGTGTGCATGACGTTGGACCCGAGCAGTTCGCTGGGGTTGGGCGGGACGGAACCGGCGCCGAGCACGAACAAGTCGCCGCTCTCGCCCCACGGCTGCAGGACATCGTTGAGCGTTGCGCGTCCGATGAGTACGTCGGTCAGGCCGACGTTGGTGAGGAGCCCGAAGGTTTTGGCCAGCTTGGGCCGGCGGAGGTCGCCGTCCACCACAACCACGCGCTGGCCGGACGCCGCGATGGTCTGCGCAAGGTTGGCGATGACGGTGGTCTTTCCTTCGCCGGGGAGTGCGGAGGTGACCACAATGATGCGCGGGGGATTGTCCACGTCCATGAACTGCAGGTTGGTTCGCAGTTCACGGATGGCCTCGGCCACGGCGTAGTCTTGGTGGTTTTTGTTCTCCAGGTCGTTGCCGCCCTGGGACAGTACGATGCGGTTGGAACCATCGAAGTTCTTATGGAACGGGACCGTGCCGATCACGGCAACGCCGGTTTCGGATTCCAGGCGCACAGCCGAGCGGACGCGGCGGTCGAAGATGTTGCGGAGCAAGGCGTACGCAATGGCAACCACCAGGCCTGCTACCAGACCGATGACCAAGGCAAGCCGGGTGTTCGGGGACGTTGGTGATGTTGGCAATTGTGCAGCATCGAGGGAACGGAAGCTGACGATCGATGTGTCGGTGCTGTTTGCGCCGCCCTTTTCCAACTCGTCAACTTGCTTGCCGACTGCCCGGACCCATGCCTCGGCGAGGTCGCGCGCAGACTCGGGAGTGCTTGCCTGGGCGCTGAACTTCAGCGTTGCTGTGTCTTGGGGGTTTTGAACGGACACCCGTGCGATCAGTTGCTCGGGGGTCGTGCCTTGGAGTCGGAGGTCCTGGATGACGGTTTCGGCCACTGAACGGGACTTCGCAACATCCATGTAGGACTTCGCCCTCGACTTGGAATAGGTCTCGCCGGCCATGGCCGTTCCAAGGTCCTTGTTCACACCAACGGAGATGATCCCACTGGCGTCCGCGCTATAGACCTTCGTTTGGGTCAGGGTCCAGCCAAAGGCCACTATTCCGCCCAGGATGGTGATCGCGATAACGGAAATCCAATGCGCCCGGAGGACCTTCCAATAGTCCGTCAGCTCCATGAAAAATGTCCCCCTGATGTTGTGTGCCCTCGACACAATAAAGAACGCGGTTCTTGAACTGCGCCACGGATATCGTAACGTGCAGTTCTATAGGGGCGACTCACCAGAGGGTGGGATGGGGGATTTATGACAATGCAGGATACTGACTTTCTCGAACGTGAAGCAGCCGATAGTGGTCTCGGTAGTGCACCGCCAAGGGACAACCACGAGTGCATATTCGGTGCTGTTTCCCTTGGGTCCATTTCCGGTGATTTGGAGCTTCTTGATCCAAATACTTCGCCGGACACCGTGAATATCTATTTCGTCAGGTCCGGAGTCGTGCGCGATCCGACCGCCGGCACTTTGATCCCGGGTGAAGGGACGGTGGTCATAGTGCCCGGCGGGCAGGAGTTGGCGTCGCCCTTCGTGGGGGAGGGCGAGGCTAAACGGATCTCCATCCAACGGGCTGCGGCTGAAACATTCGTGCCACAGGCTTTGGACGGTGTGACCATAACCCGGGTGAAGTCCAGGCTCGATGCCGCTGCCGAGGCTTTCGTCGGAGCCGTCCTGGAGCAACCATCCCGCGAAGGCTCTGCCATTGAGTCCTACGCCACCGAGCAGATCCTGCTGGAACTGACGGGAAGCCTGCTCCTGGACCACTGCGGGGTCAGTTGGAATTCCACGTCAGTGACGTCGGTGCTGAGGGACCAGGCCATGGCCGTCATCGCACAGCGCTGCGCGGACAGGGAGTTGAATCCGGACGCCGTGGCCAGGGCCGTGCAGTCTTCATTGCGACGGGTCCAGGCCGCTTTTGCCGAGGTGGGGAACTCCATTGCTGCAGAGATCCGGAGGCAACGCGGCAGGCTCGCCCGCACCCTGCTCACTGACTCCCGGTACGACGTTCTCAGTGTCCAACAGATCGCCGAGCAGACCGGCTTCGGAACGACGGCGGCCCTTCGACGGACGCTCGATGAACTGTACGGCTGTGGTCCCTCAGACCTGCGCGACCGTCGCGTAAGAGACTAGCCAAGGCCTGAAAGTGGCGGAAAGACGGGCGTGACGGACGTTTCGTGCAGACCTTGGACCATACAGCGACAATCTGCGCGCAAACGCCGAATCTGTTCAATTGGGCCGAAAAACCGTGGGTAGTCTCTATCCCAGATGGGGGAACTCGGCATGTGCTGGATTCCAACCGATGGTTTTCATCCCTAGCTGAAAGAAGAACTATGAGCGACGAACTTACGGTCTCCAAGCCGCACACACGCCGTGCAGTGGTCAAGGGCGCAGCTTGGTCCGTTCCGGTCATCGCGGCAGCTGTTGCAGCGCCTGCCGCGGTTGCCTCCGTGAACAACGCGGCCCTCGCAGTGACCGGCACGCAGACCGGTCTGCTGACCCTCAACCTGCTCGACGGCGGCGGCACCCTGACGGCGACCGCACTCACCACCGTTCCCACCCAGATCAGCCTGACCAATGGCCCCGGAGCCATCAACGAAACTGCAACGATCACGGTGACGGTTGCCCGCCCTGCCGGTATCAACATTCCGGTTGGACGTGCCCGCGGTTTCGGCGTCTACTCCTACAACGGTGTCAACAGCACCGCCGGCCAGCGCACTACCACCTACCAGACTGCCCCGATCATCGGTCAGTACGGGATGCCGACCACAACCTTCACCACCACACAGGCCATCAACGTGGCGAGCAACGGCACGTTGGATATTCCCATCGTGTTCGGTCTTGCAGGTGTCAGCACCGGCGTTGCCATTAGCCTTTTGGCCACATTCCCGGTAACCATCACTGTGCAGTTCAGTACCAGGACGCTTACCGCCAGCGGAACGATTTCCGTGCCGGTGGGTGCGGGTCTTCTCTAAAGTACTTTTGAACGAAATTTACAAGCGAAAACGCGTCAGTAATTGACTGACGCGTTTTCGTGCGTCCTGATCATGGGATGCAGGTTCTTCCATGGCTGGATAATGCAAGGATGCTTAGCTTGCGGTTCAGCGGATAATCTTTTTGGGTGGGATAAATGCGGACCGGTGACTTTACGGTAGATGCCTTGGGCGGGCATGTCAGGATTCGCCTGGATTTTGCCGACCATGCTTTTGACGAGCAACGTTTCCGGGAATTCGAGGAACCCTGGCGGGATGCTTCGCCGCACAGCAACGAGGCGAGTGCCGACGTCGTAAATCCCGTAGCCGAACTGGTGTGGCGGTTTCCCGACGCCGCCGGAACTCCCGGATCCATAGCAGAGTTGTCCACCTACGCCACCCTCGCGGCCATCGAATCCAAGCGGGGCCGCCTGCTGATGCTCCACGCAGCCGGTATTGCGGACGCATCCGGGGAAGTGTTGGCGTTCATCGGGCCTTCCGGCAAGGGCAAAACCACCTTGGCGCGCACTCTGGGCTCCGACTACGGCTACGTCACAGATGAGACAGTCGGCATCGATTCAGACGGCGCCGTCCACCCTTACCGCAAGCCCCTGTCCGTTCTGCGATCAGGCAAGGCTTTCAAGGATCAACTGGCGCCGTCGGCACTGGGACTTCGGGAATTGCCGGACGCGCCGCTTCACTTGGGCGGCCTTGTGGTGGTTGACCGCGATGAAGATTTTGCTGGCCCGCCGCGAATCGTCACCCTTGGACTCTGCGAGGCCTTGGCCGCGATCGTCCCGGAGGCCAGCTATCTGGCTGACATGGACAAGCCCCTGCAGAACATAGCCCGGCATGTGGACCGAAGCGGGGCAATCCAGCAGGTGACGTACCGTGACGCTACGCAAGTCCTGCCCCTGGTACCCGAACTTCTCTCAAGAGTGGAACCTGGCGAGTGGGCTGCGGTGATGCCGTCGGGCAGCGCGGGTGTACGGAGTCCGTTCGCGGACGAAACCTTCGTGCCTTCCTTTGTGTTGGACGCCGTGGAGGCTGACGGCCAAACTGCTGTCCTTGATGCGAACCGCGTAGTACACGTCCTGGACGGCGTTGGTCCTTTGGTGTGGCGGACTCTGAGCGACGGTTTTGATTTCGAGGCCATCCTGCAGGAGGTGCAACAGGAGTTCGGTGCGCCGCCGGAACAGAGCCTGGACGCCGCCGTCGTCGATGTCCTTATTGCGTTCGCTGATGCCGGGCTTGTGCTCCGCCTTCCGGAACCACACGCGTGAGCGGCGCAACAGCGACGGTCGCCACCCGCCGTCGTCGATTCCTGCGGTCACCCTGGTTCCATGCTGTCCTGGCGCTGGTCCTGATTTCCATGGTCCAGGGATTCTTCCTGAAGGTCTACAGCGTCCCTTCCGGCTCCATGGAACAGACCCTCAACGTGGGCGACCGCGTCTTGGTGGACAGGACCGCCTACGTGTTCGCTGAACCGCAACGCGGAGATGTGGTGGTGTTCCGGAAACCGGTCACGTGGGGACCGCCGCCCCAGCACGGATTCGCTCGGACCGCCGTCGGCTGGTTCGGGGAGGTGACGGGCATCGGGCCCGGCAACACCGAATACCTGGTGAAGCGCCTGGTGGGCCTGCCCGGGGACACAGTGGAATGCTGCGGCGCCAGCGGCCAGGTCATGGTCAACGGACAAGCAATTGCCGAGCCCTTCGTCTTCGAGGACCTCCCCTTCGATGTGGGAAACCTTGACTGCACGACGGCGGTCTCCTCACCCCGCTGCTTTGGACCGATCCGACTTGGTGAGGACCAGTACCTGTTCTTAGGTGACCACCGTTCCAACTCTGACGACTCCGTTGCAGCATGCCGGAGCGCCTCGGCAGGCAGCGACTGTGCCAAAACGGCGACGCGTTCGGACCTGGTGGGGACCGTCGGTTGGTTCCTGTATCCGTTCAACAAGTGGGGCAGCGACGGCCTGAGTACTGCGATTGGGGACGCACCATGACCAAAGCCCGCAGGACAACGCGCATGAGGAAATGGGGATGGACCCGTGGGTAATCTCAACCGATTGGTTGCCGGATATGCCGCGCCGACGCTGGTCAACGGCCAGCGGAGGATGCTGGGATTTCAAAGGCCGGCACAAACGAAGCCCGGCGTCACGGCGGTACTCTCGCCGGCCAGTTACGGCTCATTTGGCGATGAAGGGATGATCCTGGGAAGCCGGGACAGCATCATCGCTTCTTCAGGCACGCCCCAGTTGTACACCCCCGGCCCAGTGGAACCCTGGACTGCGATGGGAGTAGCCGGCGTACGGTCGATAGACAGGGTTATTGCCCTTGGCCGGATGCACATGGATGCCCGTAAGCTGCGACTCCTCACACGGGCTGAACGGGTTGTTGTCCTGGGGGCCGACTCCATAGATGGCGCCTACGGTATCCGGTCCATCTCCCAACGGGTCAGCCTGCTGAACGTCTCGGTTGCGCAGGGCCGGCGTGCGGAACTGGCTAACTTCAGCTTCCGTCGAAATCCCAGCCCGGACGCACTGACGTCCTTGCGACGCCTGGACAAGCGGGTACGACTGACCGCCCGCGACAAGAACTCCCAACAACGTGCCGCTGAAGCCCTGCAACGCGACGTTGGTGTTTTCCCTGATGTGGCGGCTTACATGAAGCCCGGCGAGGGTCCTGCAATCGATGCACTGCAGGCCTGGGTTGCGGGACGTGACAGACCTGTTGCTGTCCTTGTTCCGAACGCCCACCTGGCGGCGTTCAACGGTACCGGGTACAAGGAAGTGGCCCGCAGATTCCAGTCCTACATGATTGCTTTGCTGGATGCAGGTTTTGCTGTGGTGGTCCTTCCGCATGATGTTCGGGAGGAGCCTGGAGACATCGCCATGTCAGAGCAACTGGTGGGCGGTACGTCCGGCGAAGACGTGATGTTGGCCGTGCCCCGTCATGCGCAGGAAGCGAAAGGCATGCTCGCCTTGGCCGACGTTGTGGTTACAGCGCGCATGCACGCCGGCGTCGCCGCGCTCAGCCAGGGGGTCCCGTGCGTCGGGCTGGACTATGTGGACAAGTTCTCGGGGCAGTTCCATTGGTACGGCGCGGATGAGCTGGTGGTGGCTTGGGAAAGCAACCCCGACGCGCACTTGGTTGCCGAACTGGGAGTCAAGGCCGCATCGACCATTCCCGGCGTGACTGCCAAGCCTGATTTCGTCAGCACCCCACCACCATGGTTGCTGTAGACCTACCCGTCAGGCGTAGCCACCATGCACTGAATGCCTTGGGCTCAGTGCTTGTGCCTCTGAGTTCGTTGTTGGTGGCACCGCTGCTGACACGTGCCTTGGGTCCCGCGGGACAAGGCGATTTCTCCACCAGCCAGTCCATTATTGTGGTGGCCGCTTCCATCCTGGGGCTCGGAACCTCGGACTCCCTGGCTGTCTATGGAAACTACTGGCTTCGGAGGTTTCGGTTCGGGGCCTGGATGGTAGTGCTTGCCGTCGCTTTCCTCCTTGCGGCGGTGGCGGGTTTCATCTTTGTGCGGGCCGGCTACTTGCACCCCGATTCGAGCATGCTCCTGGGCTTGGGTGCTCTCACGTTCGCCGCGGCCTTGGTCCAGCGCGGGGATGCCCTGAACCGCAACATGATCCTGGCCATCTCGGTGGAAAAGTGGATCACGGCGGTGTCCCGGCTGTGCTTGACCGCTGGGTTCTTCGCTTCAGGATTCCTGAACCCGCAGACGGCGGTCTTGACCCTGGTTGTCCCGCAGGCCTTGGGCTACCTGTACCTTGTCTTCGCTTCCTTCAGGGTTCCACGCGTGGTGGGCATCCCAACTACGCGGGTCATGCGCAAGGTGACTTTAAGGCCGCTGAGGACGCTCAACTGGGCAGTACTAGGCGGCCTTGGCGGCGTACTCCTGGTCAATCTGGATCCCATTGTCCTTCGACCCTTGATCGGCGCGGAGCAGCTCGGTTACTACGCGATCGGCATGCTGGTTGCAGAGCTCTTCACCGTCGCGGCCAAGCCCTTCAGGGACGCAGCCATGGCTGGCGGGCACGGATTGCGAAAGGCCGGAGAGTTTACCGGCGTCATCAAATGGTGCGCACTGGTGATGACCGTTGGAGTGGTGGTTTGTGCCGGGAGCCTCTGGGCCGTCATTCCGTTGGTTTTTGGCGAGGAGTTCCGGGGAGCCGTTCTGCCGGCCCTGATCCTCGCTTTGGGTGGCTGGGCCAAGGGGCTGGGCTTCCTGGTCAACGGAATCCTGGTCAAGACCGGACACGCGAGGATGCGGGCCTATGCCACCCTCACGGCGGTTGTTTTCAGCGTAGGTGGAATGGTGGTGTTGTCTCCCTTTGGTGCAGTGGGTGCAGCAATTGCAGGTTCCATTGCGTACCTGGTGATGCTGATGCCCGGGGTAATATTTTTACGGGCAAAGAAATCAAAATTGGGTGGGGGCCGCAAATGAGCAGACAGGCAGACTCGGCCGCGGTCTCCTTGCCCATAGCCGCTGCTACCCCCCTTGCATATGCATTGGTGGCCCGCATAGCTGTGGAGCATTCCGTGCGCATACTTGCCATCAAGGGTCCCCTTCTCGAAAAGATGGGACTTCGGAGCAAGAAAATCTCCAGCGATGCGGATATCCTCGTGGAGCCGTCCAGGATGTCGGAATTGTGCACCATTCTGGAAAAATACGGTTGGAATGACCGCGACGTGCGCTTTTCACCAAGCATACTGGACCCCCACTCGCGAACCCTGATCCACGCCAATTGGCCCAGCGATATAGACGTGCATTCCTATTTTCCCGGTTTCTTTGGAAAGGCCGATGAGGTCTTTGAGCTTCTGTGGGAAACACGGATAGAAGGCGAACTTGCCAACGTCCCCATCCCGACAGCCAGCCGTGTGGCAAATGCAGTTATCGCTCTTCTTCATGTTCTGAGGAACTCACCTACCGCCGACGACAACGTTCAGCATGCGGAGATCATGGCCGCGTTGAAGCAGGACATGGAACCGGCGGAGTTCCAGGCACTCGTCCGGTTGGCTGATGTTGGTCGCATCAGGCGGGTCCTGGAGAAGGAGTTGCGGGAACTCGGCGTTGCCGGCCCCTTCGATGACCTCGATTCTGTTGAACTGGCGCGCTGGGAGATCAACCGGACCAGTGCCGAGGCCACCACAGGTGGTTGGCTGTACGCCATAAGGACGGCTGGATGGAAGGCAAAGATCGGGATCTTCTTCAGGGCCCTGCATCCCAGCAATGAAGAGCTCCGGAAAGATCCGGGGATGGCGGATGCCAACCATCTGGAAATGGTGAGGACACGTGCAAAGAGGCTGGCCCGTGGAATTAGAACGTTACCTGCGGCCTCGATAAACCTCTTCAGGAACAGGGTCAACTAAATGGACAGCTGGTACAGGCCTCCGGGGGTGGCCTTCGAATATCACGGTGATTCCGTTTATGTCCTGGATCTGCGGGATGTGGAAGCGGACCTGAGTCCACGCGCACTTCAAGGTCCAGCTGCCCTCATCTGGTCGTTTCTGGGAAGTGCGGACAATCCGCGACCAGAAGATGAGGTGCTCGGAAACGTGGCGGATGATTTTGGGATTGCGATCGAGGACATCCGGACCCAGACTGTTTCATTTCTCCTGGATTTGGAGCGGGCCGGTCTGGCGCAACGAATAGAATATAAAGGAAGACCATGACGGCTCTTCCTGACCGTCTCACTGGGGGAACTAAAACATGCAAATGATCCATCGTGCCTGCATATTTCATGAGAGTGATGCAGGCTAATGACCACTTTGCTCCAGCCGGGCTCGGCCATTGCCCAGAAGAAGCCGGTTTTTGTCAGTTGGATAGATTTCCACGGTCGCAGTGAGGGAATTGCCCGCCGCTTGGGAATAGATGAATGGTCCGACGGCGGCGGGTCCGGACCGCTGCCGTTGCGCTACCTGCGGTTGTGGCTGTCAACCAGGAAGTTTCTTCGTCAATACGAACCCACTGAGGTCATCGTTATGCAGCCGCCCGTCGTGGCACTGCTGGCCGTCAGGGCCGCCGTCGGGAAGGATGTCCGCATTTGCGGTGACCTGCACACCGGCACTTTCTACGACCCCAAATGGAAGTGGGCCAGCAAGCTCGTGGCCAAGCTCCTCGGAGCTCCCAATCTGGCGATCGTCACCAACCAGGCCTTGGCCGATCAAGCCCAGGACAACGGCGCCGAAGCGCTGGTGCTTCACGACCTCATTGAGACGTACCCCGAGGTAGGCGAACTGGGGGAATTTGAGGACCTGAACCTGGCCACGTTGCAGGCAAAGAAGTACGTTCTGGTCCCCATCACCTACTCGTACGACGAACCGTTGGCGGAGTTGGCCGCCGCCACCCATTTGGCCCCGGACCTGGTGTGGGTCTTCACGGGCAGGGCCCCGGAATCGTTCAAGGCGGACTGCAATCCCGGGAACACCGTATTCCCGGGGTTCGTCTCAAGGGCGGAATATCTCCGGCTCTTGGGCCACGCCAACGTCCTGGTGGCGCCAACAACCGAAGAAGACACCATGCAGCGAGCTGGCTACGAAGCCATGTGCGCAGGCAAAGCGCTGATCACCTCGGACACTGCCGTCCTCAAGGATTTCTTCGGTACCGCGGCCTTGACCGTACCGCCTGAAGCAGGGCTTTACGCCGAGGCAGCCAACAATGCCGTGCGCCGTCAGGCGGAACTGGAGCGTTTGATCGTGGATCTCAGGACCCGCAGGGTCCGGGAACAGACCACGGCGCTCAAGAGGCTTTCGGAGTGGATCCAAGGTGATGGGGGAACAAGCAAATGAATGATGCCAACCGGGTGATCCGCAGAGAGCGCGTCTTCGATCTTCCCCTTGACCTGTTGACCATGGAGGAATCCGTGGAGCTCTGCCATAACCTTCTTGCCCAACGGGGTCACTGGCGTGCCGACCTGAACGCCTCGATTGTCCTTGATGCCCTGGAAGACGATCTGCTGAGGCAATACGTGGAGACCAGCGCCATCAGCAACGCTGACGGCCAGTCGATCGTATGGGCCAGCCGTATCCTTGGCGTCCCTGCCCCGGAGCGCGTCTCCGGCATTGATCTGTTCCTGGAACTGATCAAGAGGGCACCACAACGTGGCGACCGGGTGTACTTACTGGGCGCCAGGGAAGACGTAGTCGCGGCGGTTGCCCAGGATTTCGCAGGCAGGGGAGTCAACGTTGTGGGCTATCGCGACGGATACTGGACACCGGATCAGGAGAGCGACGTTGTCCAGGCCATCGCGGCCGCCGAACCTGATTTGCTTTTCCTGGCGTTGCCCAGTCCCCGGAAGGAACACTTTGTGCTCCGCCACAAGGAGCAGTTGAATGCAGGCTTGGCTTTCGGTGTGGGGGGATCCTTCGACGTCATTTCCGGGCGCTTGAAGCGGGCACCATTGTGGATCCAGAAGCTGGGCCTCGAGTGGTGCTACAGGTTCGTCCAGGAGCCGAGGCGCTTGCTAAAGCGGTACCTCGTTGGGAACACCCGGTTTGTTCTGTTGACGCTGAGGACCCGGCTCCGGCAGCGCGGAGAGTTGAAAGCATGAACATTCGTGATGTGGGCGGACCCGTGATCGGTGCCCTCTGTGTTCTGTCGTTGCTCCCCATCACTTACCTCGCAGTTACGGCTCCATGGGTCGCTGTTGTGACCGTTGTTGGCATCGCCGCTGCTTTGATGATTTGGCAGAAGCCCTCTGCCATGTTCGGGGCCTATTTGGTGCCACTGTTGATCGGTGAGCAAGCCTTGGCGGTTCTCATTGCTCAGGATCAGGGAAATACGGTCCAAAAGCTTTCGCTCATTCTCATCACGGTGCTTGCGTGCTTGATGGCGGGTGTTCGGCGTCCGCCAGCAACCGTGCTCATGGTCATAGCGCTTTATGGTGTACTTTTGGGCAATTCGCTCCTGACGAACCTCGAGCCGCCCCAGACTCTCACAGGCTTTCTGGCGTCAACGGCGGGTTATCTGGTGCCGTGGCTGATCTTTGCCGTTGACTGGCGAAAAGTGTCGCCTGATGTGCCACTACGAGTAGTTTCACTCGTCCCTGTCATCGCTCTGGTGCTGAGTCTCCTGCTCGACGCAGCAGGAGTGATTCCGCTGTTCACTTCCGGGAACTTTGACATGTCGCGACTCGGAGGTACGCTCCCTCCGGCGTACTTGGGCGCCGCCGGCGCCTTCGGCGCCATTGCTTCATTCTGGCTTTGGCTTCACCACAAGCGGGGTTCGCTGCTCACCTTGATATTTGGCATCTTGGTGACGGCTGCAAGCGCCACCAGGGCTCCTGTCATTGTTGCGTTCTTCGTTATCGTCTGCCTGCTGCTTTTCACACGAAGGACGAGAACCCGCATTTCCGGAGTGGTGCGTGCTTTCGTGCTGCTCGGACTCAGTTTTGCAGGCTGGCAGATCGCGCCGGTCCTGATTGAAAGAACAACTGGTCAGGATGAGTACCACGGCGATGGACTGTCTGGCCGAAACCTCGCGTGGGACTACTTTTGGGGACGCTTTCAGGAGAAACCGTGGTTTGGTCACGGACCCGGTGCCAACGCTGTACTCTCCCAAGAGTCTTCGATCGCCTTGGTCCGTGAGTACTTCATTGCCCCGCACAATACCTATCTTCAGTTGCTCGTTGATTTCGGCCTTGTGGGGGCATTGGCGCTTACCGTTCTCATTGCTTCCACGTTCATCCATGTGGCCAGGAAGTCGGCACGCCGTGAGAAGGTGCTGATCGCATCCCTCGGGCTGTCCATGGCGTTCTACGCCTTCTTCGACAACGTACTGGCCGCACCGCAGATCTATGTACCCATGGCGCTGATCCTCGCGGCTTTCAATGGCATGGCGGACAAAGCCCGCAGCGCAGAGGGAATGGAGCCTCGGAGAGAACAACTCGAAGTCGAGCGGGTGAAGCTGCGCTGAGCCTCGCTGGGGCTAATAGGCCCCATCTCTGGCAAGGACCGCGCGCAGGGTCCGGAAAAGGATGATCAGATCCTGCGCTGGAGACCAGTTTTCCACGTAGTAGAGGTCCAGGCGGATTGACTCTTCCCAGGACAAATCGCTTCGGCCGCTCACTTGCCACAGGCCGGTGATCCCGGGCTTCACCATGAGACGGCGGTGTTCGTGCTGCTCGTAGACAGCAACTTCGCGTGGCAGGGGAGGACGCGGGCCCACCAGGCTCATGTCGCCCTTGAGGACGTTAATGAGCTGGGGGAGTTCGTCCACGGAATACCGGCGGATCCACCGTCCCACTCGCGTTACCCGGGGGTCGTTCTTCAGCTTGAAAAGTACTTCGTTGCCTTGGCTGAGCTGCTTGAGCGCCTCCAATTGCACCTCGGCATCGGTGCGCATGGATCGGAACTTATACATGTGGAAGGCTTCGCCGGCTTTGCCTATGCGCGTTTGAAGGAAGAACACCGGTCCGCGGCTGTCGAGTTTGATCAGGAGCGCCACAACGGCCATAGGAACGCACAACACGGCGAGGAGCGCAGTGGACGCTACAACGTCGAAGGCCCGCTTGGCTATGGCCTGCATTCCTTCGAGTTTTGGGGTGGTGACATGGACAAGCGGCAGCCCCGCAACTGGCTGGATGTGAATTCTTGGACCGGACACATCAGTCAACGCCGGGGCCATGATCATGCCCACATCGCGGGCTGACAGAGCCCAGCCCAGATGGCGTAGAAACGTTGGGTCTGCTCCGCTGGATATAGCCACGGTGTCAGCTTTCCGCTGCCCAATCGCGTCGAGCACATCGTCAACGGAGGGATTAGTGCCCAGGACCGGAAGTGCTTGATCAACTGTGCCTGAATCGGTGAGGAACGCCGCGACTGGTTTATATCCCGAGACGATGTGTTGGTTCAGTCTCTTCCACAGGTGGTCGACGCTGTGGGCGGCTCCAATCAACAGAACGCGGTGGAGGTAGAGTCCATCACGCCGTCCCCTATGGAGTACTTGCCGTTGCAGCCAGCGGCTCGCCAACAGCAGGAGTATGCCCAGTGGGAGCGCCACCGACACGTAACCACGTGCCGTCTGGAGTTGGAACACGTAGGAGACTACTGCGAGTGCTCCGAAGAGCCACAGGGAAGAGGCTGCTACTCTCTTGTACTCTTCGGTCCCTGTGCCCAGGACCTTCATGTCCTTGGTTCCGCTGAACTCAAGCACTCCCAGCCAGGTGATGACGAGCAGGACAGAAACTGTCGCGTAGGAGACTTCCGTCTCGGCGATCGACGCGTCCTCTGCCCCGAAGCGCAGAACGTGCGCACCGCCAACTGCAAGAACCACGCAGATCAGGTCCAGGACGCGCATCTGCGTGCTTTGTGAGCGAAGCCAGAGAGTGCTGCCAGAGGAGTCAGTCGACGTTGAGGAGGTAGTCGAAGTGGCCATGCCGACTACTACTTATGTCGGGTTGATGTGCGCGCTGTAGGCCGCAGACATTGCAAGGCGTTCTTCAAAGTCAAGACGCAAACATTCACGATTCAGCCCCCATAACTGCCCCGACGCCCAAGAGGGCGTACGTAAATTGATCGCACAAGTCCAACTGCGTGCAGTTGACTTGACACTTCAACATCAATCCTAAAGGGACTTTAGTTGCGCTACAAATTGAGCGCACTGATTGGATGATGAGCAAAAAGGTATTGGCGTATCATCACAATTGCAAGTCAACTTACATGATCCATTTTGTGCACAGATTGAAAATATTCGCGCAATTGTCAGTTGGCTGATAAGTGGGGCGCCTAGAATGCCGATCCCCGCCCAGTAAGCGCGGCGAGCGGCACCGGGGTGCCCCTCAGCGCCCCAGGAATTCCCTGACTGCGGGCAGCGAAGCGCTCGCGACGGCGGCCGTCGCACGCTGGATGTTGGCGGCAAGCGCGATGGCGGAGAGGTCGACGTCGGACGCCTCGCTACTTGCCCCGGCAGCGGTCGGAACGCCACCCTTCAGCAGGGAATTGTTGGCCGCGGCAACCATGTCGATGCCGCTCAGGAGTGTAGACATGGCGCGACGATGCTCCTCCAGGAGTTCTTGCCAAAGTCCAGATGGGGCAATGGAGACCAGCGAGGGGAGCATTTGCTGCTCCTGTTCAGTCCATTCGGAAACCAGGGCAGAAGCCTCCATGCCCCGCGCCAGTGAATCGAACCTGAGGTTCTCGATGACTTTTTCGAGTTCTGCGGCGGTAAAACTCAGGCGATGCCAATTTCCCGCTTCCAGATGCAGTAGCTGTGTTTCCAGGACGAAGAGCAAGTAATCGAGTTGCCTACGTTCGCGCCACAGTCGTGCCGATAGCTCATCCGCCCCCAACGGCTTCCCCCATCTATATTTCCCTGCGAAAAGCAAGTTTTCTGCAGGTTACTTATTTGTTCTGCCAATGAGCGTACACCCGATAAACGGAGAACATTTTTGGTTGTCAAAAATATAGCGCATAAACTTGTCACGCCTACTCAATGGGGTAGTAATGCCTATCCTTTTTGGCAGGCAAGGTGCGCAAACCGGAGCCTGCATCGTGCGGCAGGACAACCAAGCCGTGTCACCGGTCCGCTTCTTGTGCCGGGGAACCACTGATGCAAGCGCCCGTTGGCGGCGTAGGGTGGCTCCATGGAGTCCGGGGTCAGGACTGTGGCTTTGAGCACGGGGGTCAGCGTGCCGTGCTTCGTGCAAGGGTCGGTAGGAAAAACGGACGACGACGGTGCCGCGCCGCTGCTCTTGTTGCACGCCTGGGGCGAATCCTGGCGGAGTTTCGTGAGGTTGATTGCCGCGCTTCCCTCGGCGGTGATTGTTGCCCCTGATCTGAGAGGGCACGGTGGTGCCGACAAGCCGGATGGGGGTTATTCACTCATTGAGGTTGCTGACGACGTGGCCGCCTTGTGTGAGGGCCTCGGGGTGAAGCGTGCCCATGTCCTGGGCTCCTCAAGCGGGGGATACGTAGCCCAGCAGTTGGCCGTGACGCATCCAGACCTGGTGCTCTCGCTGGTGTTGGTGGGTGCTCCCTTGAGTTTGGAGACGCGTCCTGCCTTCGCTGACGAGGTTGAGCAGTTGGCTGATCCAATCTCCGAGAAATGGGTGCGTGACTCGCTGGCCTGGTACCGGCTGCTCCATGCCGTAGCTCCGGACTATATAGAAGACCGCATCCAAGATGGACTGTCCATGCCGGCAGCTGTCTGGAAGGCATCCATGAGGGGACTTTTTGAAGCCGTGCCTCCTACGGATGTTGGCTCAATCCCGGCACCGACACTCATCCTTTGGGGCGCGCACGACCACCTGCTGCCCCGTTCCCACCAAGAAACCCTCGCTGCACGGATTCCGGGCGCACGGTTCACGATCTATCCGGGGACAGGGCACCTCATCTTGTGGGAATGCCCTGAGCGCGTGGCTGCTGACGCGTGGGCCTTTGTACGCGAGGTAACTCAAAAAGCCGGCAATTAAAGTCAAACCCCGGCTGCCGCAGTCAGCGGGAGCCGGGGTTGAATGGAATATTCGGTCAGGCCTCAGTTGCCCTTTTGCAGGGAATGCGCCGTGACGTACGTACCCAACTGGTCCTTGGATAGTGCCGCTGCGATGTCCGAGATGGCTTGAGTGTCCGCCACTACGATCGATTGGCCGTCCGCCGATGTGCCAGTGCCGAGTGTAGGCAGAGTGAACATCACGGTGTCGTTGGCCCGGAGATCCTTGAGGCTGACGGCCAAGGTTCCGATAGCCGTCGCGTCGAATCCTTTATCGACACTCACAAACGGAGAAACGGCGGAGACCATGTTGTTGACGGTCACCGGGTTGGTGAGGGTGTCACGGGCGATGACTTTGCTGATGATCGACTTCAGATAGACCTGCTGGTTGCGCACGCGCTGGTAGTCGCCGTCGCTGAAGGACTTTCGCTCGCGAACAAAGGCAAGGGCCTCGTCGCCATTGAGCGTTTGCTTTCCTGCGGCGTAGTAGTGGCCCTTCATTGGGCCGGATGCCGGAGCGAAGGGAATCTTGACGTCCACTTCAACACCTCCGAGGGCATCGGTGAGGCCCTTGAAGCCTTCAAAGTCCACCATGGCCACGTGGTCAATGCGTTGCTTGAACAACGACTCGACCGTCTGGACCACCAGGGGCACGCCTCCATAGGCAAGAGCTGAGTTGATCTTGGACTGGCCCTTGCCCGGGATTTCTACCCAAAGGTCACGCATCAACGAGACGGCGTAGACGTTCTTGCGGTCGGCAGGAATGTGCACCAGCATCAAAGTGTCCGAACGCTGGTCCGTGGCCGCATTGGTTTCCAGGTCCACCTGGTCGGTTCCGCGGGTGTCGCTGCCCATGACCAGAATGTTCATGGCGGCAGTGCCGTTGACCGGCTCCGCCTTCTGAGGACGAGTGGACTCCTCGGGGAAGGCAGCGTCAATTTTGCTGGACCCGTTGTTGAAGGTCTGGGCCAGGTTGAAGAGGTAGAGGCCGCACACCAGACCGACTACAACAACCACGGCAGCGAAGCCAAGGAGTACGTTCCGGGCGGTCTTCTTGCCACTCTTTTGGCGTCTGGGACGGGACTCGGTCGAGGAAGATTCGGTGTCAGTCGGCAGCGTCATGGGTTCCTAGGTGTCGGCGTCAGCAGGGACGATTCTATCAATTCGATGGTGCGGACCGGTTCAGCGGTGCGTTATCTGGACTTGGGGCGGCCTGTGTCGCTGCTAGTGCCCCACTTATTTGATACTGAGACTGCATAGGAATCCTCTGTCGTCTGTTTCTTGAGATTCGTTGTGATGGTGATTGATTCCAGACGCGGATTTCGGGTCTGAGGTTCTCCCGAAGAAGCATCAATCCGCGTGGGCTCACCGGAAATCCGTCGTTCGGCTCCGCCATTACTGGTTAGCTCAAATGTGTAGGAACTACCCGACAGGTTGAATCCCTCAACTCGCAGCTCGCCTGTGGCCGCGTCGTAGCTGGAGTCAGTGACGAGCGGCGAACCCAGTCCAGTTAACAGCGTGTCCCTGAGTGGAGGGTTCGCACCCTTGCAGGTGAAGTAGGGATCCCACATGTAGGAGATGATTTTCTGGGCACTGCCCAATTGCTGGAGCTGCCTGCCAATTCGGTCGGCGGTGGTTTGTCCCCTGAGACTCTTGTTGCAGGGGTTATCCTTAGTGGCCGGAGCCATGCCTTCCATATTGGCCCACAGGTCTGCACCTGTTCCCACAATTCCCTGTGCTGCGGCCCGGAAGTAGTCCCTGTTGGGAGCCACATACTTCCCCGCCCACGTCCCGTTGCCGACAATGCTGGCCGCAAACTCGTCGACTCGGCTTCCCGCTTCGGCGGCGGAGTAGGCCGCACCCTTTCCTGTTCCCATGCCGTCCTGTATGGCGATGGAGAGGTGAAGGCCTCCGGATGTCTGTGCGATCTTCCGTATCCCATTCCTGGCGTTCTCGGGGGTGATATTTGCGGAGTCTTTTCGAGCCTCAATGTAAGGACTCACAATGGCTGAGCGACCGGGCAGGATCCGATGTATCGCCTGATTCTGCATCTTGTACAAAGACAGCACCGGTTCAAAAAACGGGTTGTCTGTAACGGGCATTTCGAGGTGGTGGTAGAACCCCGTGAGCCCGTCGGCGTTGTTGGCTTGGGCCTGATAGCGCAGGAACCGGTCCGTGAAGGCCGTGAAAGTGTTGAGGAAGCTGGTGTCCGGCAGGTACTCGAAATCAGTTCGCTTTGCCGGGGCCGGCATGCCGGCGTAGAACTTCAGACCCAGTTTCGTAGCTGCCGATGCCAAGGAAACAGTGCGGTCCGTGGCGGAAAGCGGGCTGCCGCCTGCCACGATGATGTCGTACGTACCGTCTTTGGCTGTACAGCCGGTGTCGTTGCTTGGAAAGACCATGATTGTGTAGGACTTTCCTTGATTCTCAACGTAGCGGTCGCGGGGGCACTTCAACGCAGCTTTACCCCACTGGCCTCCGTCCGAGTACGTGAAGTACCGATTGATCTTGATCCCGGAGCCGGCAACGGTGGCGCAGTTCTCGCCGTTGATCTTGCAATCCTCAGGCAGCAAATCCGGAGCAATCGGCACCACGGATGTTCCAAAGGTGATGACTGTGTCTCCGCCGGCGGCCTTGATTTCCTGCAGTTTCTGCAGATTCTTGGCATCCGTGGCACTCGATGAAACGAAATAGCCACTGATCGGATACTTAGGCAGTTCGGCGTGAGCACGGGTGCCGTCCGTGGAGTGGAGCTTGTCCCGGGGACCATGGTTCAACGCCGTCAAGAGTGTGGCTATGGCCACCAACGCGATCGCAAACCGGAAGGCGAATCGTATTTTGGGTGAACGATGCGTAGAGCCCGGGATTTCGCTGGGGATCGGCATGGAGTCCTTCGTGGCGATGGCAGCGGAATTGACATTTGAGAGGCAAGAAAGAGCTGGCGGAGGTATCCAGCAATGGCCGGGCAGTGGGCCGAAGCCCAGGCGGACCCTTATCCATACGATAAACTAACCCACGGCGCTTCCCTGCGTAGAACGGTTCTCAGGCCGTTTTGTCCGCGGTGGCGAGGCAGCGGTCGGCGCCGGAGCAATCTGAACTTTTACTACAGGGGGAACATTGGGCACCGGAATCAGGCGTGTTCAAGCCGCGGTACTGGCTTTGATGCTCGGCATTCTCGGGTTCCTCGGAACCCAACCTGCGTTGGCTACCGAAACAGATCCGGTACCGGCGCCGACAGATTCACCGAGCCCATCACCGCAACCCTCCTTCCCCGAAATCGTCCTTCCGACGCTGCCGGGTCCCGGTCCTGTAGAACCTGAACCTTTGCCCACCACAGACCCCGTGGTGACACCTCCGGCTCCCGTTGAGCCTCCACCAGTGGAGACAGTTCCAGCCCCGGTAGTGCCTCCGGTCAGCGACCCCGTACCGTCGGCGCCCGCTGTGGTGGAGCAGCAGTTGCCAACTACACCGGCCAACGAGTACTACGTGGGAGAAGAACAGGCGGAAGTTCCGGCTGAAGAAGCCAGTTCTGCTCCCGCAGCGCCCTCGCCTGCACCGAC
The DNA here is from genome assembly GCF_044391085.1 of Paenarthrobacter sp. NPDC018779. Lineage (NCBI taxonomy): Bacteria > Bacillati > Actinomycetota > Actinomycetes > Micrococcales > Micrococcaceae > Paenarthrobacter > Paenarthrobacter sp. NPDC018779. The sequence continues at coordinate 60,342 of NZ_JBIRZS010000016.1, forward strand.
GCCGTCGCCCTCCAAAGCCGCCGAAGCCCCGGTCGTGGCCAGCGCCGATGTAACTGGTCCGCTCAAGGCTGCGCTGGCTCCCGTCGCCGAAAACAACCCCATTGTCCAAGGCTTGACCGTTCTGGTCCTCCTCCTCCTTGGCGCCGCATACTTCCGTGCTCTGCGTTCCAAAGGGATCCGCCGACCCCGTCTCAATGGCAAGTAGCTCATGAGCACCTCCCTCCCCGGGGATAGTGCGAACAAGGACCAGGCACGCGAACCGTTGCGCCTCATGTTGCTCACACACTCCTATTGGCCTGAACACAGCCCGCCGCAGCGCAGGTGGTCTTCGCTGACCCGCGAATTCCAGCGGGCGGGCTGGAAGGTGGATGTCGTAACCCCAGTGGCCCACTATCCGAACGGGCGTCGGGATCTTCCCCGGCGTCAAGCGGGCTATGCGTTTGGGACTCAGACCGGGCCGCACGGAGAAAAGATCAGGAGGGTTCCGTACCTCCGCCATCTGGGTAAATCTCCCGTGGCCCGGCTCATCGATCAGCTTTTCTCGGCAATCTTGTCAGTCCCTGTCGGCTTGGGCGGCAAGAAGCCTGATGCAATCCTGGCGACGGCACCCAGCCTGCCCACACTGGCCACGGGCTACGTGCTTTCACGGCTGAGGAAAGTGCCGTTGATTGTGGAGATGCGTGACGCCTGGCCGGACCTTGCCCGGGATGCCCGTCTGGTTCAAGGCAGCGTCAAGAGCGTGGTGGAGCGGGCGGTGGACTTCGTCCAGCACCGCGCCGACTTGGTTGTCACAGTGACCGAAGGCTTCGCCGAGACCCTTCGAAGCAGGGGACTCCGCAATGTGGCAACCGTGAGTAATGGCCTGGACTTGAGGTCAGTGCCATTTCTGGATCCTCCTGCCGAGGACCGGGATGTGTTCCATGCCCTCTACTTGGGTAATCACGGCAAGAGTCAGCGTCTTGACATCGTGATCCGGGCGAGTGCCCTGTTGGGGGACGGGTTCCACTTGACGCTGGTGGGGACTGGAACCAACAGGCAACAGTTGGTCAAACTGGCCAGGGAACTGAAGGCACCGGTGTCCTTCTACCCGTCACTTCACGGATCTGCCGTGCTCGAAAAGTATCGTGAAGCAGACACCTGCATCGTTTCGCTAAGGGACGACTGGAAGTCTTTTGAAACCACCGTGCCTTCCAAGACCTACGAGGTGTTGGCCGTGGGGCGTCATGTCACGGCGATCGTCAAAGGCGAAGCCAAACGGATCATCGAAGAAGCCCAAGGTGGCGACGTGGTCCCAGCGAATCCGGAGGCGGTTGCCTCGCTGTGGCGGGAGCTCGCCACCGACCGTAAACGACTAACGGCCGGACAAAGCGGCAGGGAGTGGGTCCGGGATCACGCCGACTACGCGGAGCTGGCACATCACTACATGGACCAGATTGCCTGCCTGATCAGCCGCCGGAAGCCCGTCCCCAGCACGGAAAGAGTCTCATGATTCCCCTCGTGAGAAACATCACCTTGGCGGCCAACACGGTCGCGGACCACATGACTGAGGCTCCGGTTGTCTTGGCACTCCAGGTTCTGAGGCGTATGCCCTCTGCTTTTGTGCGCCCCATCGCCCGCAGGCTTTCGAGTACGGCACCGGACTCCGCCAGTACGGTTCTTATGCTGGCCAGCTTTGCAGCCGGCGACGACTCTGGTCTGTTGCGCCGATTCGATAGTGCGCAGCAAGGCTCTCCCGAGCGAGTTCGCAAAGCGGCTGAGGTCGCTCTGGCCGCAGGGCAGCCAGCGTGGGCCGATAAATTCTTGAGCCAGGCAGCCGCCAGCCAACAGCTCTCCGCCACCAAAGCGCGACGGCAATGGTACGACGGCGAGATGAGTGCCGCCGTCGAGGTTTTGGACGGACAGTGCCGCAAGCTTTCTAAACAGCGACGCAGACTGGAGTCTGAACTCCGGGTGTTCGAAGGATGGCGTCCTTCCCTGTCAAAGGTGAACATTTCGTCGGAGCCGCAGCGCGTCCTGCACCTCCTGACGAATTCCGTGCCGCATACCTCCAGTGGATACGCCCGCCGCAGTCACGCCATACTCACGGCCCAGCAGGCGGCTGGTTGGGACACATTGGCGGTGACCAGGCTCGGTTACCCGGTCCAGATAGGTGTCCTCACCGCGCGCGACAGTGACGTGGTGGACGGCGTGCGCTACCAGAGGCTGCTGCCCAGCCAGTTGTCGAAGTCCATGAATGGGCGGCTGCAGCAGCAATCCGAGGGGCTCCTGAGGATCGCCCGTGACTTCCGGCCAAGCGTCCTGCACACCACCACGCACTTCGTGAACGGGCTGGTGGTTCGGGAGGTTGCCCAGGCCCTGGACGTTCCGTGGGTCTATGAGGTTCGCGGACAGTTGGCTGATACGTGGGCGTCCACCAGGGGACCAGAAGCGCGCAATAGCGAGCGTTACCGCCTGTTCGTGGAGCGCGAGGCAGAAATCATGCGGAGCGCGGACTTGGTGGTGACCCTCGGGGAAGCCATGAAACAGAACATCCTGGCCGCGGGGGTTCCGGAGGAACGGATACTCATCAGCCCCAACGCGGTGGGCGGCGAATACCTGCGTGAGCCAATTCACCACGGTGCCGCACGGCAGGCAATGGGACTCGCCCAAGACGGACTGTACATCGGTACGGTGAGCAGCTTGGTTGATTACGAAGGGCTTGACGATCTGGTCACAGCATTTGCAATGCTCGCTCCGCGGCTGCCAAAGTTGAGGCTGGTTGTGGTGGGTGATGGAACTGCTGCTCCTGCTCTCCGGAGCCAGGTGCAACGCTTGGGACTCGCGGAAAGAGTGATCTTTACCGGACGGGTTCCTGCGGAGCAGGCCCGTCTCTACCACCAAGCTCTGGACGTTTTTGTAGTGCCCCGCAAGGATCTGTCCGTCACCCGCTCAGTAACCCCGTTGAAACCCGTAGAGGCATTGGCGTGCGCCCGCCCGGTGGTAGCCAGCCGCCTGGAGGCGCTGTGCGAGATAGTGCACGACGGCGTCAACGGCCGGGTTGCCGAGCCGTCGGATCCCACGGGGCTGGCCGAGGTGTTGTTGGATTTGCTGGAGGATGAGGGCTTGCGCGAGCGTCTAGGAGCTGCGGGCAGGCAAGGCGTACTGGCCACCAGGACATGGAAAGCGAACGCTGATGCGTACGCGCGGGCTTACGAGACTTTGGTGTCTAACTACACAAGGAAGGCCAGCTGATGTCGGCAAAGAGGGCAGTCTTGCCAGATCCGGCCATGGTGCAACCATTGGCGGTGGACATGCGTCGCCTGACCCGCGTAGGGGCGCGTCCGAGCTTCTTGGACTACCTGGTTCAGCTGTGGGACTTCCGGGAGTTCATCTTCTACGACGCCCGGGCCCGGGTGCAGAGTGGGACGCGTCGTGACCGCTTGGGCAGTGCTTGGTTGTTGCTCAACCCGATCTTCAACGGACTCACGTATTACGTCATCTTCGGTCTGTTGCTGCAAACCGGACACGGCATTGACAACTATGTGGGCTACCTCGTCATTGGGATCTTCATCTTCCAAGGCACGTCGGGAGCCATTACCAGTGGCGCCAGATCGATTCACAGCAACAAAGCGGTTGTTCAGGCCTTCAACTTCCCGCGTGCCACCCTGCCCATCGGTGTGAACATTCGGGAAATGATGTCGAACGTCCCGCTGATTCTTGCCATGCTGCTCATCATCACGCTCGTACCGCCCGCCGAGAAGATCACATGGTTGTGGCTATTGGTCATTCCGGCGGTCTTGCTGCAGGCGGTGTTCAACTTGGGCGTAGGCCTGATCCTTGCGCGCATTATCTCCCGTGTCCACGACGCAACCCACTTGCTTCCGTTCTTCATGAGGGCCTGGATGTACGGTTCCGCCATTTTTTACTCTTACGAACGGTTTGTCACTCACCCGGATGTCCTGGCAATCATGAAGCTGAATCCTCTGTTCAACGTCATTGACATCGTCCGCAATTGTGTTCTCTACGCACAGCCCCCCACCTGGCAGTCCTGGGCGACGCTGGGAGTGTGGGCCTTGGGAACCCTTTTGGTTGGAATGGTCTTCTTCTGGCAGGGGGAGGAATCCTATGGTCGCGGCTGAACAGGTTTTGGAGGTTGAGGGCCACCCCTGCGTCGTTGTGGACCGGGCAACCATGGAGTACAGGGTGGTGACCACCGACTCTGACGCCGTAGCGCAGGAGCGCCGTGAGACCGGTCTGCTGCGACGCCTGACCCGGCGCCCCAACACGGTGACAGTCCGCGCGCTGCACGAGTTGTCCCTCGTCGTAGAGCGCGGGGAGTCAGTGGGCATCATTGGCCGAAACGGTTCCGGCAAGAGCACTCTGATGAAGCTGATTTGTGGACAGGTGAGGCCTTCCTCGGGCGCTGTCTTCGCCTCCAGCACGCCGATCATGCTGGGGGTCAACGCCGCCCTCGTCGGTGACCTTTCGGGCCATCAAAATGTCATCCTGGGATGTCTGGCCATGGGCATGAGCCGCCGTGAGGTGAAGGAAAAGTTCACAAGCATCGTTGAGCTTTCCGGGCTGAGGGACTCGATCTACCTGCCCATGAAGTCTTACTCATCGGGGATGGCATCCAGGCTTCGATTCGCGATCGCCGCGAGTATTGATCCCGAAATTCTACTGGTGGACGAAGCCCTGAACACTGGCGATGCCCAGTTCGGGGATAGAAGCAAGCGCCGCATGGACCAACTGCGTGAACAGGCGGGTTGCGTGTTCATTGTGAGCCACTCGCTGGACACCATCACCAGCATGTGCAGCCGCGTCGTATGGCTGGATATGGGCCACATGATCATGGACGGAGATCCCGCAGAAACCGTCAAGGCGTACCAGGACTTTACAGGCAACCTGGCCAAGGGCAACGGCATAACAGCGGCGAGAATTCGCGATGAAGCACGTGCCAATCTGCAACTAACGGAAGTATTGGCAAGAAGCAAGATGCGTAGGAGCCGGGCGTGAATTACACCGTCGATAACTTGAGGAAAGCCGCTTGGCACTTCCGTGCTGGGGGAGTCAAACAGCTACAAGCATGGCGCAAGCGCCAACGAGCACTGTCCGTAAACAAGACCTCCGTAAAGGATGTCGGGGCCAAGGCGGCACCAAAGACCAGCAGTGACAATCGACAACTGACGTTCCCCGCTTTCGACTACCCGACGATTCCTTCCCGCAGGGACGATCTCACGGTGGCCGTAATCCTGGACGATTTCTCAGCCAAAGCCTATGCCTTTGAGTGGAACCTTCTTTTCCTAAAAAAGGACCAGTGGCTTCAGCAGCTGCAAGAGCAGCGCGTGGACTTCTTGTTTGTCGAGTCCGCGTGGGAAGGCAATGGCGGTTCCTGGAGGTACCAGCTGGCAGGAGCCAGCGGCCCCAAGCCTGAGTTCCTCAAACTACTGCGGTGGTGCAAGGAGAATGGCGTCCCCACAGTCTTCTGGAACAAGGAAGATCCACCCCATTTCCAGGACTTCCTGCCGGCTGCGCGGGAATTCGACGTTGTCTTCACCTCCGATGAGAACAAGCTGCCTGACTATAGGCATGCTCTGGGGCACGAGCGAATCGATGTGCTGCCCTTTGCAGCTCAGCCAGCTATCCACAACCCTGTGAGGCCAAAAACGGGACGGCATTCGCGGGATGTTGCCTTCGCCGGTATGTACTTTGCGCACAAGTATCCCGAGCGTCGTGAACAGATGCGGCTGCTGCTTGATGGGGCCATTGCAGGCTCGGACCGCGTCAAGCACGGACTGGAGATCTTCTCCAGACACCTGGGCAGCGATCCGGACTATCAATTTCCGGCTCCTTACGATTCGCACGTCGTAGGATCCCTCAGCTATGACCAAATGCTGACCGCCTATAAGGCTTACAAGGTCTTTCTGAACGTCAACTCGGTAGTCGATTCGCCCAGTATGTGCGCGCGCCGCATCTTCGAGATCACTGCCTCCGGCACGCCAGTGGTGACAACGCCCAGCCCGGCTCTGCCGAGGTTCTTTCCCAACGGTGAAATCCACAGCGTCTCAAACAAAGAGGATGCAGCGTTCATCATGAGGGCGCTGATGAGGAGCCCTGAACTCAACGACCGCTCCGTTCACCTGGCCCAACGCCGGATCTGGGCAGAACACACGTACGCGCACAGGGCAGAAAAAGTCGTAGGGCTGGCGTTGCCGCACAGGGTCCGCCCAGTGCAGCCCGAATCGGTAAGCGCATTGGTATCCACCATCCGCCCCCACCAACTTGAGCATGTCTTCAGGACAGTTGGATCACAGCAGGGGGTCGACGTTGAGTTGGTCCTGCTGACCCATGGGTTCAAGGCCAGCTGGTGGAAGATCTGGCGTCTGCGACGGAAATATGGTGTTCGCAAGGTGACGCTGCTTCATGAGCCCAGGACGGTGAGTCTTGGCAGTTGCCTGAACCTCTGTGTTGCAGCTGCGACGGGTGCCGTTCTCACGAAGATGGATGACGATGACTACTACGGTCCGAACTACCTTCGCGATCAGGTCAACGCCTTGATGTACTCCGGGGCCGACGTTGTGGGTAAGCTGGCGCACTTTATGTATATCGAAAGCCGGAATGCTGCATTGCTGAGGTTCAATCACATGGAGCATCGGTTCAGCCACATGGTTATTGGTGCAACCATCATGGCCAGGAAATCGGTTTTCGAACAATATCCCTTCGAAGAGCTTGGAAGGGGAGAGGACACCGCGTTCATGCGTGCGGTCAGCGACGCCGGAGGCAAGATCTATGCTTCCGACCGGTACAACTACTACGTTCACAGATCCGCTACGGGCCACACGTGGACCGCTTCTGACGACCAGCTCCTGGCTTCAGGAGATATTCAGTTCTGGGGAAATCCCACAGAACACGTCACTGTCTAACTACCTAAACGAAAATGTGGGGAGCATTTTGAACACTATTAATCGCGTAGCAGTCATCGGCCTGGGTTACATTGGCCTTCCGACCGCGGCAATTTTGGCCACCAACGGCATCGAGGTTATCGGTGTCGACGTCAATGAACGCACTGTTGAGGCCGTAAACGCCGGCCAAGTGCCCTTTGTAGAGCCCGACCTTGGCGTCCACGTTTCTGGCGCTGTGAGCCAGGGGCACCTGCGGGCTTCGACATCCACACCGCAGGCTGAGGCTTACATCGTGGCTGTTCCAACGCCCTTCAAATCCGATCGTTCCGCGGATCTGAGCTACATCGAAGCAGCAGCCCGAGGCATCGCTCCTCAGCTCCAGGGTGGCGAACTGCTGATTCTTGAATCCACCTCGCCTCCCGGGGCCACCGAGCACATGGCCAACTACATCCTGAACCTCCGCCCTGACCTGAGCCTTGACGGCTCCGATTCACGCCCGGCGATCCTTGTGGCCCACTGCCCTGAACGTGTTCTCCCTGGGCGGGTTATGATCGAACTCGTAACGAATGACAGGATTGTTGGCGGCATGACCGCCGAAGCCGCCGAGACGGCAAAGAACCTTTACGCTGTTTTCTGCCAGGGCGAGATCCTGACTACGGACGCCGTTACGGCCGAGATGGCCAAACTGGTTGAAAACTCGTACCGTGACGTCAATATCGCTTTCGCGAATGAGCTTTCCATCATCAGCGATAAGCTCGGAATCGACGTCTGGGAACTCATTCGCTTGGCGAACCACCACCCGCGCGTGAACATCCTGCAGCCCGGCCCCGGCGTTGGCGGTCACTGCATTGCTGTTGACCCGTGGTTCATCGTGGCGGCAGCACCGGAAGAGTCCCGTTTGATCCGCACCGCACGCGAGGTCAACGACTCGAAGCCCGAATGGGTCATCGAGCAAGCAAAGTCCGCTCTTGCCGGGCTGCCTGATTCCGCCGAACTCTCTGTGCTCGGACTGGCGTTCAAGGCAAACATTGACGATCTGCGGGAGTCTCCTGCAATCGAAATCGCAGCGCAGCTGGCAGACGCTTTGCCGGATCGGCGACTCAACGTTGCTGAGCCCCACATTGAGGCATTGCCCGGGAAGCTGGCAAACCGTCGAAACGTTGAGTTGCTGTCAGTCGAAGAATCGATCCAACGCTCCGACGTGGTCCTGGTTCTTGTTGACCACGACGCAGTCAAAGAGGTGGCACCGGAGGAGCTTGCTGGCAAAATGCTGATCGACACTCGCGGAGCGCTGCTGGTATGACGACAGCTGTCGTAAGCCCGAAAGCACGCGCGGACGCGGTAATAGGTCTCAGCTCGGGGGCAGATCTAACAGGTGGTGCTCAGCCAGCTCGCCGTATAGCCGTTATTACGGGCGTGCTGACAACGGAATCCGAATATTCTCTTGTCCCGTTGGATGCAATCTTTATCCGCTCCCTGGATGACTTTCAATCCGTCGGGTCTTCTGACACACAGTCGTTTTTGGTCACCGAATCCGGATTTCCACTGGCCGCCGAGCTCATCGAGCTTGGCCAGTTGAGCCCGGACTCACCGATAACCTGGAGTTTGCAAGCCCCCTTGAATGAAACCCTTGAACAACTTGGTTTGCTTGGGTTGCCTAAGCGGATCTCTGTCCATGGGATTAGCGGAACCATTGACGAGGTCGTCGTCAGTACTGCGGCCGGACGCGAAGCGGATCAGCTTGATCTTGAGAGCTTCAAAGCCGGCTTCGCAGTCAACGCCAGCCTTCTTGGCCATGGATGCACGAATCACCCGGGGGCAGGTGACGGAAGTCTCCTGGAACTGAATGAATTGCGACGCAAACACCTTAGTCTGCTGGAGGTGCTGATACCTCTCGCCGATCAGCCAACAGTGGAGGATCCGACACCCGAGGGGCCATCCGATGAGGTGCTCAAACTTGAGGAAGAGCTGTTGTTGCTGAAGGAGCGCTATGACGCTTTAGAGAGCGAGCATCAGGCCTTGGAAGGCAGGTACCAGGCTTTGGACGGCGAGCACCGGGCACTGGATGGCCAATACCAAGTCCTGGAGGACGAGCACCGGACTTTGGAGGTTAAGTACACCGCGCTGGAAAAGAAGTACCATGCGTTGGCGAACTCCCGACTCGGTAAGCTCACGCTTCGGCTGTGGCAGCGTAAAACACCCAAGGCAAACGAGATGCAGTCGAAGGCGGAGGCATAGAGATGGCAGAGCAGAAAGAGGGGTCTGTTGACGTCGACTACGGCTCCACGATGGTGGTCGACGATACGGCCCGCGATGCAGAAATTCTGGCCCTACGTCGCTTACTTATCGAGTCTGAAACGCCTGCGGTCCAGTCCGGGGCGGACCTTTCACCAGGTATCAGCGTAATTATTCCGAGCTACTTGGGCAGCGACCGGATCGCGGTTTGCCTGCAGTCTTTGTTTGAGCAAACACTCAACCCCGCATCGTTCGAAATCATCCTGATAATTAACGGCTCCGACGATGGCACATACGGCATAGCGACTACCTTGCGAGATGCCAATCCTGGACATCACTTCAGAATTCTCTATCAGGTTCACCCTAGTGCCGGTGCCGCTCGTAACGTGGGAATCGATGCGGCAAGGTTTGAGTATCTGACATTTGTTGATGATGACGACTATGTCGGTCCGAAGTTCTTGGAGAGACTACTCGCCGCCGCGTCGCCGACTTGTGTCTCTATTTCTCCGATTGTCAACGTTGATGCACAGGGAAACCTGAATGCGTCAAACCCCGTCAACGTCCAGATATCAGCCCGAGGAAACAAGAAGTTCAGCTTCAAGTCAGTCAGTACCTTCCTCGGCCTCAATGCTTGCAAATTGCTCCCTACAAAAGCCGTCAAGAAGGTCAAGTATTCTGAACTTCTCAGGAGCGGTGAGGACGTCTGTTTCATGGCGCGCCTTGCAGTCGAGAATAATTTTGAGGCGGTCGTAGCGACCACCGAAGCCTCGGGTTCTTATTTCAGGATCCTTCGTGACGAGTCGATTTCTCGCCAACCTCTGAATTTCGACTTTGCAGTTATACAGCGTCTTGAAGTAATCCAGCAGCTCGAATCCCACAAGTCTTGGGACTCATCGACAAACGATGGAGTGCTGAATGGTTTGATAAAATCGCAGGCAAACTTCATCAAGCGCTACCTGAATGAGCACCCCAACGAAAGACAGCAGGTTACCGAGGCTGTTGACGCCTTTAACCTTAAAGACTTCCCTTGGTCTCTCATCAACGCTGGCAATGCTCGTGGCTTGGTCGTGAGCTATTGCTTTGCTCCCTACTCGGACACCAGTGCGGTAGTTGCATCAAAGGCAATTGTCGAACGCGGGGATATAGTTGACGTTATATACAACAATATGGGGTCAGTCCGCCGAAAAGATTCCAACCTGGAGACAATCGCGAGTCGGTTTATCGACTCTGCTTTCGAGATCGATGCTCCACCTTCGTTTGCCGGTTGGAAGCAGATCTCTGAGTTTGTGAAGAAGGGCTTGGCAATAGCCGACAGACGCGACATGCTGGTCGGCGGTTACGAAACCCTTTATAGCCGTGTCCTTTGGCCCGGATCGCACTTCCTTGCAGCAAAGTTCAAGATTCAGAACCCCAATGTCGTGTGGACAGCGGAGTTCTCAGATCCTATGAGCACTGACGCTCAAGGTAAGCTGCGGCCTGGTGACCTGATTCGAGATGAGTTGTTCGAGGAGTTTGAACAGGTTGTCGTGTCAAGAGGTTTCGAATCACTGGAAACAAATAGCCTGTTTACGTGGTGCGAGTATGTGACATATATCCTGGCGGATGAGCTCATTTTTACCAACGAAAATCAGCTTACCTACATGTTGAGCTATGTTTCCGATCCGAAGCTAAAAGAACATATACAAGCGAAATCCACTGTGCGGGTTCATCCAACGCCGCCAAGCAGGAGCTATGAAATTCTTCCTGCCAAATATGAGCTCGCGCATTCAGTGGTGAACGTTGGCTACTTCGGTGCTTTCTATGAGAATCGCGGTCTCATGGAGGTTCTTACCGCCCTCGCCAATTCTTCTGCTGCTGTCCGCCGGAAACTGCGGTTACACGTCTTTACAAATAAGCCCGATGATGTCATTCGTCAGGTGCAGGAATTTGGACTCATGGGAATCGTCAAGGCACAGGGTTACCGTCCTTATCTTGAGTTCCTGAACCTCACAACGAAGTTTGACGTACTGCTGGTCAATGACGTTGAACGTACGGGGGAAATGGCGATCAACCCATTCTTGCCCTCGAAGTATTCTGACTACGTGGGTAGTGGCCAGCCAGTGTGGGGCCTGTTGGATGAGGGCAGCCCCTTGAGTGCAAAGCCCCTGGCTTACAGTTCGGCGGTCGGCAACGCAGTCCAGGCTGTGCGCGTACTGGAAGAGATCCTTGCGGACTGGCAGGAGGGTAGCGGCATAGCCGCGAGCTAGCCGGTTTACCAACAGGATTGGTCGACTTGCCTCGTCTGCGTGTGCGACTGCAGCGAGGCGAGTCGACTGACCCGCTACTTGAGATTCTTCGTCGATCAAGTTGCTCGTTCGGAGACGCAGGGTCCACTCGGATGAGTTCTGTGGCGATGAGAAAGTGAAGTAAGAATGGATAACTGGGACGCTCGCCACAAGGCGCCAATTGTCAGTTGGAACGCCTTGGAGCAGCTTCGCGTTGAAGGTCGTCAACGCCACATTGTGGAACCCTCAGGATCGGAGACCTATCCTTTGGATTGTCTCGTAGAGCCCCGTGACTCCGATGTGCTCATAGTGGCCCTGCACGGCGCACTCAACAGGGAGGTCTACACGCTCCCGCGATTCGAGTGGATGGCGACGCTCCAAGACCGTCCAGAAAGCCTCCTTTTTCTTTCCGATACGCCTCTGAAAGCGCACGCGGATTTGAAGCTGGCTTGGTATACGGGCGACTCGTCGGACAACCTTACCGAGAGATACAGTGCTCTCGTTCGAAGCGTCGCCGTGCAGTGTGGAGCTTCCCGCGTGGTGCTATTGGGTTTTTCGGGCGGCGGCTTCGCTGCGCTGGCGATGGCCCCCCACATTGCGGGATCGATCGCCCTTGCCTTCTCACCGCAGGCCTCGATCGGAAGCTACTACGGGCTCTTTGCAGAAGCCTATTCGACTGCACTCTATCCGGAATATGGCTCATTTGACGAAGTGGAAGCAGCCTTTCCACATCGGGTGAGTCTGACCGCTTTATACGCAGATCCAGAGATCTCGACTAATTTTGTATACGTTCAAAATAGCGGTGATATTCATCATATGAACCACCATTATTCACCGTTTCGGGAAGTTACTGGCGAACGTCCCGGTGCCCGGTTCATCATTGAACACGAATCGGATTCGCATTCCGCCCCCGCCAAGGAGCGCGTGAATCAGATGCTCGACGAGTGTCTTGAACTTCAAATCGTCAACTAGCCCTCGTCGGCCCATGCCGCTCGGCGGTTTTTGGAATGATGACACTTCGCATCTCTCCTGGCGCACCCTATGAAGGGATTCCTACATTGCAAGAACTAGAACTCGAGATATCCCGTCTCAAGAGGCAACTCGATGAGCTCCATAAGCAAATGCGAGCTATCGCACCGAGAAAAGACGCATGGTTGCCGCCGGATACCACGGTTGGTGACAACTGCACGATTGCCCCGACGGTTCAGTTCATGTCCGGTGAGGACCGTCCAATTCGAGTGGGCGATCGGACAAACATATACCGTGGGACCGAAATTACTGGGCCAGTGACCATTGGCAGCGGCTGTTTGGTTAACCGTGATGGCTACATACGAAGCAACACGACGCTCGGGAACAATGTCATGGTGGGTCCGTTTACTCGGTTTGTGACGGATTCCCATGAGATTGGCCCGTCCTCAAAGCGCGGTGGGGCAAATAAATGGCCGCCCATCAGCGTTGGTGACGGAACCTGGATTGGCGCCAGTGTCACGATCCTGGGAGGCGTCAACATCGGTAAAGGCTGCATCATTGCGGCTGGGGCCGTAGTTACCGCTGATATTCCTGATAACTCTTTGGCCGGCGGAGTACCGGCAAGAGTCATCAGAAAGCTCAGTGATTAGATTCTGCTGTTGACTTCGCAACTCTCAGGCTGGTATTCAAGTGAATATCGGACAGGAAGCCTGCAAATGTAGCGGCTTTACGGTAGAGGGACGTCACGGGCGTCTTTCCGGTGTTTTGCAGAGCTCTTGGCCTTAGTGTCTCGACGCCGGCTTGTTCGATCCCGCGTTCAACTTCCAACAGACGTTTGCGAACGTAGTCCTGCGCATAGGGTGAATAGGGGAATTGCGCGAAGGCCAGCGGGATTTCCCATACGTTTGCCCAATCGCGGGACCACGAGGGTGCTTCAGAATCGTCGGTTGGACCCTTCGGCAGATTTTTGGCGACTGTCTTCAGGGCTGCCGACAGGACCCCAGACCACTCGGCTCGTGATCCGGGTTCGAGCGCACGACCAATGGGCATGCCGAAGGCAATAATAGTCGCTTGGTAAGCAAGACTCGCTCCCACTGCCACCTTGCCGTCCCACGTCTCGGCGTACGGCCACCAGCCTTCGCTCCACACTCCGAATCTGGATTGAATGTGGTTGATCACAAGCTGAATCTGTTGAAGCAGACGGTCGTCGCCGGTTAATTCGAATGCTCGCGACAAGGTCAGTGCTCCGTAGACGTCGCCGTTCAAGACATCAACGTGTCTGGCCTGTGCGCTCTTATAGATTGCACCCGGGTTCTCAAGTGAAACTTGTGTAAGGATGTGTTCGGCGCAGGCAAGGAGAGCGTCCTTCGCGGCGGTGCTGCCAGTTATTTGATGAACGTAATACAGCGCGTTGGCTGAAGCCCCAATTTCGGCGATATCCTGGAGATCTGGTGAGTCAACGGGCTGGTTGTAACTGCTGGAGAAAGATCCGTTTGGATTCTGGCGCTGACGAACATTTTCCGCGAGAAGCCGGGCTACACTGTCGTTGTCGTTGCCGTTCAGAAGATGATCCAGTGCATACAATGCGGCAACCTGAATTTGAGTGCAGCATGTGGCTGGGAGGCCTGTATCAGGATCAATCATCATATAAGAATTTGATTCATCGATTGGAGCTCGACGTGAATCGAAATAGGCGATCAGGGGCGTGACGATTCGTCTGAGGTTTTCAGGCTCAATCAATGTGCTTCGAAAGTCGATCAAATCCTTGTACGCCCCTTGCTGATGCTTCTCTATCGGATCCAGTTCATGCTAGCAGCCCTTTGAACTGCAACGGCGCCGCCACTGGACCAGTGGCGGCGCCGTTGTTTTCGTGTCGCTTATTGCGTTGTGATTTTTGGGCGGGGTCTCGGGCCCGTCTAGACCTGGCCTAGGCCAGCAACATCGAACTCATCGGCTCGAGCACCTATCCCAAGCAGCTGAGCAACTGCTGCTACCGTCCGTTCTGCAGCCTTGCCATCACCATAAGGATTGACGGCGTTGGCCATCGCGTCGAAGGCGTCCTGCTGGTTCAGGAGCCGGTCGACTTCCTTGACGATCGTTTCTTCATCTGTGCCGATCAGGGAGACCGTCCCGGCTGTCACGGCCTCTGGGCGTTCTGTGTTGTCGCGCATAACGAGAACAGGCTTGCCCAGGCTCGGTGCTTCTTCCTGCACTCCGCCCGAGTCCGTGAGGACAATATGTGCGAGTGAGAGCATCCGCGTGAATTCTCCGTATGCCAGCGGCTCGGTCACTACCACGTTAGGCTTACCCTCGAGCGCTGGGAGGACGGCTTCGCGTACAACCGGGTTCTTGTGGGCCGGCAACACGATGACCAGGTCCGGTTCAGCCTCAGCGATACGGGCGAGGGCGCGGCCGACTCCGCGCATGGCGTCACCTTGGTTTTCGCGGCGGTGCGTGGTGACCAGCAGGATTCGCCGTCCGCTGGACGCGAGTTCTTCCAGCTGGGGGTCGCTGAACGGCAACTGCTTGTCCACGGTGGTCAGGAGGGCATCGATGACAGAGTTACCAGTCACCACGATGTCAGCTTCAGCAATGCCTTCTGCCAGCAGATTGGCCTTGCTGGTGCTGGTGGGAGCCAAGTGGAGGCTCGCGATCTGGCTGGTGATTTTGCGGTTTGCTTCTTCCGGGAACGGTGAGAAGAGGTCCCCGCTGCGGAGCCCGGCTTCTACGTGCACCACAGGAATGCCGTGGTAGAAGGCGGCGATCGCACCAGCCGTGGACGTGGTGGTGTCACCTTGAACGATCACGGCGTCGGGCTTCTTTTCAGCGAACAACTTGTCCAAGCCATCGATGGTCCGGGTCATGATGGCGGAGAGCGACTGTCGCTGCTGCAGGATATTCAGATCGTGGTCTGGCTCGATGCCAAAAAGTTCGTTGACCTGGTCCAGCATCTCGCGGTGCTGGCCAGTGACAGTCACGACGCAGTCGAAATCGGCCGATTCTTGGAAAGCGCTGACAATCGGAGCCATCTTGATGGCTTCCGGACGTGTGCCGAAGATGGGCATGACGCTGGGCATGGATTTCCCCCGGGGGTTTATGTGAGTGACCTCCCGATGCTATCGCACGTCGTCAGTTGGCCCTCAATCGTGTAGCGGCTGAAGAAGCGCCTAGCGGACAAAGATCAACGTCAGGGCCAGGAGCGGCACTGTGACTGAGACCAGTATCACGAATACTAATGCGACGCGCCGTTTCTGACGGAGAGACAGCTCCCGGGGCGCTTGTTCCACAATTTGAGGCGATGCGATGGTTTCGGCACCCGCACGGGCTGCGTCGGCAGTCTCAGGGAGCGAAGAGGCGTCGGTCTGGGCTTGATACCCAGCCATGCGGCCGGTGGGCGTTTCACCCCTGAAACGCCGCTTGCGCAGATGGCGAGGTGCTGGCGACAAAGCCGGTGGTCGGCGCACGGGGTCGGTCACGCTTGCCTCCTCGGCTATCTCCAGATGAACTATCGCCACGAACCAATTCTTGCATTTGAACCGCACAGCGCAACATTTCGAGGCGGCAAATGGAGGCAAGGCTGCGCACTGTGGAGGCACTTGCGAAGCTGTTGCTTCAGCGCAGACGCACGGGAGGGTGGCCCCGACAACAGGGCCACCCCATGTATATCCAGTGCTAGCCGCGGTCTGAGTAGAGCGCGTCGTTCTTGATACCGGAACCGTTCGTCACATCGATGAAATAGTTCCTGCCTGATGCCAGGGAAGTGCTGCCCAGATTGGCTACAACAGACTCCATCCGAGGATTGATTCCTTGCTGCATCCCATAATTGGGGTTGTAACTGGTGGCCGTAACCGTTTTGTCGAAGACCCGGCCCGAAGTGTCGGACCACTTTACTTGCACGGTTCCACCACTGAGGTTGAATCCAGTGACCAGGACGTTGCCATTGTTGAAAATGGAGTCCGTGATGACCGGTGTCATGTTCATTGACTTTAGGCGGTCAATCATGGGGGGATACGTTCCCGCGCAGGTGAAGTACGGATCCCACATGAACGAGATCACCTTCGTGTTCGTATTACCCAACTGCTGTAATTGCTTGTCGATTCGTGCCTTGGTTGACTGGCCTCGCGTGCTTCCATCGCACGGGTTCTGACTGGTTGCGGGTGCCATGCCCTCTAGGTTGGCCCAAAGCTCGGCTCCTGTGCCTTCAACGCCTTCAGCCATGGCATAGAAGTAGTCTCGCGTGGGGGCGAGGTACTTGCTTCCCCACGTACCGCTGCCAACTATCGACGCGGCATAAGCGTCTACGTTGCTGTTGCTCTCACTACCAAAGAAGGACCCGCCCTTGCCGGTGCCCATGCCGTCTTGCACGGCAATGGATAGGTGCACGTTGCCGGCAGTTTTAGCGATCTTTTCCACAGCATTGCGTGCTTGATCCACCGTGACCCGGCCTCCGAATGCCGATCGGGAGTCGATGTAAGGGCTGACCACTGCTGCCCGACTTGGTTGATATTGGGCAATTCGGTCATTCTGCATGCGGTAAAGAGACAAAACCGGGTCCCAAACGGCCCCATCGCTGAGCGGCATCTCTGTGTGGTGGTAGAAGCCGGCCAGCCCTGAAACGTTGTTCACTTTGCCCTGGTAGATCAAGAAGCGGGCCGTGAAGACTGACAATGTGGCTTGATAAGAGAGATCCGGGAGATAGGTGATGTCGGTCCGGTTGATCGGAGCCGGCAACCCGGCGTAGAACTTCATTCCCAGGTTGGTGGCTGCCTTGCCCAGTGAAGCCGACATTGATGAAGCCGTTCCTCCATTGATCACCACCACGTCGTAGCTGCCGCTCGGAGAGGTACAACCACTTCCCTCTGAGGGCAGAACCATGATCGTGTAGATAGTGCTTCCGCTGGTGACCGTTCTGTCGCGTGCGCAAAGGATCGCGGGCGCACCCCACGAACTGCCGTCGGAGTAGGTGAAATAGCGCTTGACCTTGACCCCGGAAGCGGCGGCAGTGGCACAGTTGACACCGGAAATGGTGCAACCAGCAGGAATGGAGGAGAGCGTAGCGGGTTTCAGTCTGGAACCGAAGGTAATGACAGTGTCGCCACCCACGGATTTGATGTCGCTCAGCTTCTGCGAATTTGCCCCGTCACTGGTGCTGCCGTAAATGAAGTATCCACTGATGGGGTAAACGGGGGCAGGTGCGGCACTAGCGCTGGGTACTTGAAGGAATCCAACTATGAGCAGAGTTGCAGCAAACAAGCTGGATAAAAGATGCCTGAATCGGCGGCGAGGAGGGTCGATTGAGTTGGAACCGATTCTTTCCACGGGTGATCCTTGGGCTCGTAGGGTGAGACCTTGGACCTATGGGAAAAATGATGCACGGGGGCGGTGGCAAACTCAATCCCTTGACGGAATCCTTCAAGCGTCAAAAGGAGATCCGGAATGTTGGTCAAGAATTCGGAGTTCGGCTGACACCACTAGTTACTTAGTTACGATTTTTGTCACGACGAGGATCGGTTAGGAACCGCACTCCGGCCGCATCCACACATCGATCAACCCGCCGGTTTCAACAGCGAAGCGGTCCAGCCAAGCACCTGCAGAGAGCTCCGGCTCGGACCCGACCATTTGTACCTCAACTGAAGTGCATTGCCGCATCAAAGTTCCCGCCCGCATGAGGTGGTAATCCGAGGTGACTACGGTGACGGACTTCCAACCATGTTTGGCGGCCAGCGAAGCAACCGCATCAGCTTCCCCGCGGGTGTTTAAAGGGTCCGGACGGAAACAGATCATGTCTGGGTCGTCGCCGCCACTTTCGCTGCACAGGGCGTCACCCTCAACGTTGCCGGACAACCCCGTCGTCGAGACAACCAGAACCGGAATGTCGAGTGACTTCTGTAGGTCCTGCGCGACCGGAAGGCGTTCGCGGCTCATTCCTCCGAGCACCACTATCGCGTCGGTGTGGTGCGGTGTGGCTTGGGGAGGAAGCGCGAAGAACTGGATGGCCAGGAGAACCCACACGGCAAATGCCGCCACACATGCAATGAGCGACCGCAAAGCGACGCGCGTCATGAAGGCGGTTTTGGTGGGCACGGAGACAGTTTATGGTCCCAATCTGGACGTTCCGGACAAGGTCCCTGCACCAAAGCTGACTACCGCGTATCAACATCCTCAAATACAAGGAAAGTCTGGGTATCCAGCACGCCTTCCATGGATTGAAGTTGGTCGAAGATCACACGGCGGAGATGGATGTTGTCAGTAGCCCGCACCAACAGGATGACGTCGAAGTCCCCGCCCACCAAAGCGATGTGGTGGACCTCGGGGATGGAGCGCAGTTGTTCCTTCAGTTCCCGCCATGAGTGCTGCTGAACCTTCAGGGTTACGTAGGCCGAAGAGCGAAGGCCGGCCTTGATCGGATCCACCAACGCGGTGAATTTGGTGAGCACCCCTTCGCCGGTCAGGCGAGCCAAGCGGGAATAGGCGTGGGCACGGCTGATGTGTACGTTCTCCGCCACCTGGGTGATGGACATTCGGCCGTCGGTGGTGAGTTCGCGGATGATGTCGCGGTCAACACTGTCCAGGGGGACCGCGGTCTGCTCGGCTTCGGTCTCGCTCACACTAGGCTCCAATTCGTCTACAGCGCCGGTAGTTACCCAGCTCACAATGGCAATTCGTCTCTCAGAATAGCCCTTACCAACAATCTCTTCCATGATTTTCCCCAATGCTGGATACGAAACATCTCCCGGGAAGATACTGGAAGCACATAGTGGCTAGAGAAGGACGGACCAATGACGATCCATGCGGACCACTCTGCGCCGGAAACGGCAGCGGAGGACCAGGCTGCTGACGTTCGGAGAAAATTCGGCATCAGCGTAGAGGACTACATGCTGCCCGCCCGTCACCAAATCCAGATGGTGAACCCGGACGGCACCCTCCGCTCAAAGGAGAAGCAAGGCACCGAACCGGGCCATGAATACCCCACTCCAAGCGATGCGGAACTTCTGAGCGCCTACGAGCGACTCGTCATCGGACGGCGCATCAATGACCAGAACTCCGCGCTGGTCCGTCAGGGCCGCATGGCTGTCTATCCGTCAAGCCACGGCCAGGAAGCCTGCCAAGTCGCGGCAGCCATGTGCCTCCGCGAAGGAGACTGGCTTTTCCCGACATACCGTGACGCCGTAGCTGTTATGACCAGGGGCGTTGACCCTGTTGAGGTAATGACCATCTTCCGAGGCGACTGGCATGGCGGCTACGACCCCAGGGAGCACAACGTCGGCATCCAGTGCACGCCGTTGACCACGCAGCTTTTGCACGCTGTCGGCGTCGCCCATGCCGCCAAGCTCCGGGGCGAAGATACGGTGGTCATGGCCATGTGCGGTGACGGCGCCACCAGCGAAGGCGACTTCCACGAGGCACTCAACTTCGCGGCCGTATTCCACCTGCCCGTCATCTTCTTTGTGCAGAACAACAAGTACGCCATCTCCGTACCGCTCAGCCACCAGTCCGTCGCGCCCTCGCTCGCCCACAAGGCCGTTGGCTATGGCATGGCAGGGGAGCGCGTTGATGGCAACGATCTTGTAGCCCTGCTCGCGGTCATGGACCGCGCCGTAAAACTTGCCCGGGAAGGTTCGGGTCCCCTGCTGATCGAGGCCCACACCTACCGCATGCAGGCGCACACCAACGCTGACGACGCCACCCGCTACCGCCCGGACAGCGAGGTCGCCGAATGGCAGGCGAAGGATCCGCTGACCCGCATGAAGGCGTACCTCACGGACAAGGGCCTCCTGAACGAGGAAGCCAACGCGAAGATCGCCGACCACGCTGAAGCCGTGGCCACCCAACTCAGGGAAGGGCTGGGCGAGGACGTTCCGGTGGAACCGCAGAACCTGTTCAAATACGTCTTCGCCAAGCAGACCCCGCAGCTGAAAGAGCAGTCTGAACTGCTCGCCGGTGAACTCGCACGTGAGGAAAGCGCAAAATGACCGTCACCACTTCCGTTAACGGCAACGTCAGCGCCGCGACGGCCAGCGCGGCCGCTTCGGCCGCAGCAACGGCAGAAGCCACGGGGCCCCAGTCCATCACCATGGCCAAGGCACTGAACACCGCAATGTCAGATGCCATGCGGGCAGATGATTCGGTGCTGGTCTTCGGCGAAGACGTCGGAATGCTCGGCGGCGTCTTCCGCATCACCGACGGACTCATGGCCGAGTTCGGCGAACAGCGCTGCTTTGACACGCCGCTCGCTGAGTCCGGCATCGTGGGAATGGCCGTTGGCATGGCCATCAACGGAATGCGTCCGGTAATCGAGATGCAGTTTGACGCCTTCGCCTACCCGGCCTTCGAGCAGATCGTCAGCCACGTGGCCAAGATGCATAACCGCACCAAGGGCAAGCTTAAGATGCCCATGGTCATCCGTGTTCCCTACGCCGGTGGCATCGGGGGAGTGGAGCACCACTGCGATTCCTCCGAGTCCTACTACGCCCACACCGCCGGCCTGAAGGTCTACACTCCGGCCACAGTCGCCGACGGCTACCGCATGCTCCGCGAGGCCATCGACTCCGATGACCCGGTCATGTTCATGGAACCCAAAAAACTCTACTGGTCCAAGGACCAGGTGGACCTGGCCGCGTTGCGCGCAGAGCACGACGCCGGCACCTTCACCGAGGGCCGCGCCGCCGTCGCGCGTCCCGGCACGGACGCGACGCTCATCGCCTACGGTCCGTCCGTTCCCACCGCGCTCGCAGCCGCAGCCGCTGCCGCTGAGGAGGGTCGCTCACTTGAGGTCATCGACGTTCGCACCATCGTCCCCTTCGACGACGAAACCGTCTGCGCGTCCGTTCGCAAGACGGGACGCGCCGTCGTGATTGCCGAAGCTCATGGTTTTGCCTCCGTCTCCTCGGAAATCGTGGCCCGCGTCCAGGAACGTTCCTTCCATTACCTGGCAGCTCCGATTCGCCGGGTCACAGGTTTCGATGTGCCGTTCCCGTCTCCAAAGTTGGAGCACTACTACTTGCCCAGCGTCGACCGTATCCTCGACGCCGTTGACGACCTTCAGTGGGAGGACTGACCATGAGCTCAGATATGCAGGTATTCCTTCTGCCGGACCTGGGGGAAGGCCTCACCGAGGCCGAACTCGTGAACTGGCTCGTCGCCGTCGGCGATGAAATCAAAGTTGACCAGCCCATCGCCGAGGTTGAGACCGCCAAGTCCATGGTGGAGGTGCCTTCACCTTATGCGGGCACAGTTGCCGAGTTGCACGGCCAGGCAGGAGAAACGCTCGACGTCGGCAAGCCGCTGATCTCGATCGCCCGCGTGGGTGCCGCTCCCGTTGCGCCGGAAGCTCCCGCTGCCGTCGAAGACGCAGTGACGACTGGCGTGCCGGCTTCGCCCGAGGTTTCGGCGGCCGCCGAAACCTACCGGACAGAGGAGAAGGCTGGCTCCGGTAACGTCCTCATCGGTTACGGGACACCGGGAGGTGCAACGACCGGCCGGACCCGCCCGCGGAAGTCGAGTGTCGCCGTCGTCGACTCCGTTGTTCAGGAGGCCCCGGCGGCTCCACTGGAACCCGGCCTGGCTGGCACGAGGATCCCCGGAAAGCTCAGTGCAGTCATTTCGCCGCTCGTGCGGAAGATGGCACGCGACCATGGTGTCTCCTTGGACACGATCGAGGGGTCCGGCGCAAGTGGGTTGATCATGCGGAAGGACGTCGAGGCCGCAATCTCGACACCGGACGCTCCAGCGGCTCCTCCTGCTCCTGCCCTCGAGCGGGTTGCACCCGCAGCGGAGGGGGAAATGGATTCGCGGACAGGTCTCGCCGTGTCGGCCCGCACCCCCGTTCGCGGCGTCCGTAAGGCCGTTTCTGCGAACATGACCAAGAGCCGTTCGGAGATCCCGGAAGCAACTGTATGGGTGGATGTTGACGCAACCGCATTGGTTGAGATGCGGGCTGAACTGAAAAGGCGCTCGCCACACGACACTCCCGGTCTAATGGCCTTCATTGCTCGTTTTGTCACGGCTGGGTTAAAAAAATATTCGGCACTCAACACACGCTTCGAAACGGTGGCCGACGGCTCGCAGGAGATCGTCGGCTTCGACGGAATCAACCTCGGTTTTGCGGCGCAAACAGACCGAGGCCTGGTGGTTCCGTCGGTGCGCAACGCCCATCAGCTGAGCGCCCGCGAACTGGACGCAGAGATCCGGCGGCTGACCGCCGTCGCCCGCGATGGCAAGGCGACCCCGGCCGAACTGGGCTCGGGCACCTTCACACTGAATAACTACGGTGTGTTCGGCGTCGACGGTTCAGCAGCGATCATCAACTATCCCGAGGTGGCGATGCTGGGCGTTGGCCGCATCATCGACAAGCCGTGGGTAGTGGATGGTGAGCTCGCGGTCCGCAAGGTCACCGAGCTGACGTTGGCCTTCGACCACCGGGTTTGCGATGGGGAAACTGCGGCGGGCTTCCTTCGGTATGTTGCGGACTGCATGGAAAATCCGGGTGGTGCGCTGGCGGATATGTGAGGCACCAGCGAAACTGGGTCCCGGCCGCTTGGTCGGGACCCATCCATTTAATCTACAGACTCGTCATAAACCGGTGACGCTTGCAACGCAAGTCAAGTCTCGGTTTAGAATCTCGTGGGGGTCAGCTGGTGGTCTCCAGTTGCCCGCGCTCGACCCCGCCATGGTTCGTTCGCGCTTTCCCGGGGGATACCGAATCATGGTCAAGAAATACGCGCAGCAATCTTTACGGTTCGTTGGCATCGCCACAGCCGCTGTCCTCATCGGTGGTGGGTTTGCCGCCCAGCCAGCCCTGGCCGATGACGGGAACATACTTCCCAGCGCGCCCCAAGCTCTGCGGTCGACGCCCGAATCCAGCACTGACCAGTTCATTGTTGGTATTAAGGACAACTCGGTCCAGGCGGCACGCGTGGCAGTCGAGGAGGCAGCGGACAACGCCGCCTCAAAATTGGGAGTATCTGCACAAACCGTCCGCGACGTTGCCACTGGCGGGCACGTGGTCAAGCTCGACGAGGCGCTGAGTGCAAGCGAAGCCGAGAAGTTCGCTGAATCTCTCCGCCTGGATCCGAACGTCGCCTACGCCGAACCTGACACGGTTATGCACATTGCGGCGGCGCCGAACGACACCTACTTCAATCAACAGTGGGACCTGTGGGAAAGCCAGGGTGGCCTTCGCACTACCGGTGCTTGGGATTACACCCGTGGCGAGGGCGTGGTGGTGGCCGTGGTGGACACAGGCATCACCAGGCACTCTGACCTCGACGCCAACATCCTGCCCGGCTACGACATGATCGACGACGCGGCGGACGCGCGGGACGGCGACGGCCGGGATCCTGATCCGACCGATATGGGCGACTGGGTTTCGGCCAACCAGTGTGCCGACGGTAGCCCCGCGGAAGATTCGTCTTGGCATGGAACGCACGTAGCCGGCACCATCGCTGCCGTCGGAAACAACAACCGGGGCATCAGCGGCGTCGCTCCTGGGGCAAAAATCCTGCCTGTTCGGGCCCTGGGTGTTTGCGGTGGCTACACCTCGGAGATTGCAGACTCCATCGTCTGGGCGGCAGGCGGCGTCGTTAGCGGTGTGCCAACCAACCCCAACCCCGCCAAGGTCATCAACCTCAGCCTGGGCGGCATCAAGGCGTGCTCGGCGACCTACCAAAACGCCATCGACTTCGCGCACAACGCGGGTGCCGCCGTCGTGGTCTCGGCAGGAAACTCGAACGTACCGGCATCCCAAGCCAGCCCGGCAAACTGCCAGAACGTCATTACCGTGGCCGCCAGCACCAGGTCCGGTGCGAAAGCGCCGTATTCCAATTACGGGGACGCCGTTGATGTCACGGCGCCCGGTGGCGACATGCGCTCGGATCCGTTGAACGGCATCCTGTCCACGTACAACGCCGGAACCACCACCCAGGCTGAAACCGGTTACTACTTCATGCAGGGAACGTCCATGGCCGCCCCGCATGTCTCCGGACTGGCGGCACTCCTGTTCGCCGCCGAAGGTGGCTCGCTGACTCCGGCTACTTTGGAACAACAACTCAAGGACAGCTCCCGTCCCCTGCCGGCCGGCTGCGCTCCCGGTTGTGGAGCCGGCCTCGTCGATGCAACGGCTGCGCTGATTGCTTACGGCGGCAACTTGCCTGTGGCGCCGTCCCCTGTGGTCTTCAAAGACCTCGACGGGACGGCAAAGGACACGTTCCAGATCCCCGCGGTCAAGGGCGTTGAATACTTAGTCGGTAGCGTCGTTGTTCCTGCCGGCGTTTACCGTGCCAACGGGACCGTCACCGTGACCGCTCGCGCCGCCAAGGATTATGTCCTCGCAGTGGGGGCTACTACTTCCTGGAGCCACGCGTTCTCGTCTGCCCGCATCAAGATCACGGACTTCAACGGCGACGGCAATTCGGATGTCCTGGCCCGGGACACCAATGGCGTTTTGTGGCTGTACCCCGGTAATGGCTCCGGCGGTTGGCTGACGGCCAAGCAAATCGGTTCGGGCTGGAATGTCATGACGTCCATCGAAGCCCCTGGTGATTTCAATGGCGACGGCAAGGCGGACGTCATTGCCCGCGATGGCAAAGGCGTTTTGTGGCTGTACCCCGGTAATGGCTCCGGCGGTTGGCTGACGGCCAAGCAAATCGGTTCGGGCTGGAATGTCATGACGTCCATCGAAGCC
>NZ_JBIRZS010000016.1:85470-110343 GCF_044391085.1 Paenarthrobacter sp. NPDC018779
CCCCTGGTGATTTCAATGGCGACGGCAAGGCGGACGTCGTTGCCCGCGATGGTAACGGTGGTTTGTGGCTGTATCCCGGTAATGGCTCCGGAGGCTGGCTGACGGCCAAGCAGATCGGTTGGGGATGGGGTGGCATGACCGCCATCGACGGTCCCGGTGACTTTGACGGCGACGGAAAAGCCGACATCCTGGCACGGACCTCCTCCGGAGGGCTGATGCTTTACCCAGGCAACGGTGCTGGAGGTTGGCTGGCAGCGAAGCAGATCGGTTGGGGCTGGGGCGGCATGACCGCCATCGAGGGCCCCGGTGACTTCGACGGAAACGGCCAGATGGATGTCCTGAGCCGGACCAGCGGGGGTGCCTTGATGTTGTACCCGGGTAACGGCTCGGGCGGCTTCCTCGCGGCCCGGCAGGTGGGCTCGGGCTGGAACGCCATGAGCATCATCCTGTAAATCCGCTACCCAACGCAGCCTGTACGTGTGGCTCGGAACTTCAACTTCCGGGCCACACGTTTCTGCATGCGCCAGCAGCAGCGCCACACCATCCGTTCCGCTGCCTCCCAGCTTTCCGTGGGTAGAATCGAGGCCTGAACATCGCCGGATTGCACTGGATACGGAGAACTCATTGTCAGCATGGCTAGAACTTGGTCCGGACCACTACGTCCTTGAAACCGAGGGTTCCTTACTCAACACCGGACTTGTAGTGGGCACTGAGCTCGCCATGGTTATCGACACTGGGTGCGGTCCGCGCCAAGGCCGCGAGATCCTCGCTGCCGTCCGCGAGAAAACCCAGCTTCCGCTGGTGGTGGTCAACACCCACGCGCATTACGACCACTTCTTCGGAAACGCTGTCTTCGCGGACGACGGCGTCACGGAGTTTTGGGCGCACGCCAACTGCGCCGAAACCATCGAGAAGGACGGTGACCTGCAGCGTCGCTTCGTCACCACCAACGAACCGGAGATGACAGCGGGGGAGGGCGACGCCGTCGAAATCGTTGTCCCGAACGCGATCGTGCGGGATCAGCCCGTTCTCGTGGACCTGGGTGGCGTCACCGCTACCTTGTTCTACTTGGGCCGTGCGCACACCGACGGTGACCTCCTGGTGGGTACCAACTCCACGCTGTTCGTTGGTGACTTGGTTGAACAGGGAGCTCACCCTTCCTTCGAGGACTCGTATCCGGAGGAATGGGCAGACGTTCTCCGCCACATCTCGGCACTGCGCCACCGGTACGAGCACCTTGTTCCCGGCCATGGCAAACCTGCCAGTGACGAGTTCGTCAAGACCATGGCGAACACCATGACCACAGCCGTCCGGCAAGCCACGCAGTCCATCCGCGACATGCCAGCGGACGCCACGAAGGCTATCCCTGTGCTGCCTTACGGGCCGGAGCAATCGCGCTGGTTCATTAAGCGACTTCAGGAGACGCAGGCGCAGCAGGGCAAGACTGCGGGCGCGTCCTTGGGTGTGCCGGACCTTGGACCCGAGAAGACCGGCTTCTACCCCTCATAAAACCAAGGGTCCTTATAGAAAGTTCATCTCGACCCCTCCAAACCATGGACTATTGCGTTAGTCCAGTCCTAGGATGAAAGCGACCATCGGTTTGCGACTACCTGGGGGGTGTCGAGATGAAGGCCATACGCGTGTTTCCGCGCGCTACTCGGATTCTCCGCTCCGTCATGATCGCAGGGGCTGGTACCGCAGTTTGGATGGCGCTCTCGGCGGCAGCCGCCACTGCAGATTCCGGCAACCAGGACAACCACTCGTTGCTGGGTGGAATAACAAGTTCTGTTGCTTCCACCGGCGGCTCGCTGACGGCCCAGACCAATTCGACGCTGGGCGCTACCTCCGAGGCAGTTAGGGAAACCCGAGCCACCGTTACGAAAGTGGTGACGCCGAAGGCTCCCGCCGCCACTGTTCGGATTCCGTTACCGGAGGTTCCGCTTCCTGCGCCAGTCAAAGCGATCGTGCCCGCGCCGACCGTCAGGGTGGATGTTCCGGCGGTTACACCGGTTATCCAGCAAGTTGCGGCTTCCACTGACAAGGTAGTTTCCACAGTCCCGGTTGTTGCTGAAGTTGCTCCAACCGGCACACTGGGCGGAGTTGTGGACGCAGTCGCGACGCCGGTCGCTGAAACTGTAGACCACACAGCCGAGACGGTAGTCCCTCCGGTGAACGAGGCTATCAAGCCCGTCGCCTTGGAACCTGTCACAGACATCATTGGGCCGATCGTGCAGCCCATCGTCGATGTCGTCGACCCCATCCTTCCTCCGGTGCTTGGAGTGGTGCCTCCCGTAGCAGACCCCGGCTCGGGAGTGCCCTCACTGCCAGGGGGAGAAGCCCCGGTAGTCCCCGCGGAGCCGGACGCCGGCACCTTGCCGCCGTTCGACGTCGCGAGCTCGCCGGAAGCCGCCACTCCTGTTGCGTCGGTGGAGAAGGCAGAAGAATCATGGATTAATGCGGAGGTTACTTCCGCGTTTCTGCCTTCCGGGCTGTTGCAACTGAACGCGGCTCAACTAAGCCGCACCGTGGGCACCGTTGCGGGTACCACCACCAACACGGATGACGAGACTCCCATCGAACTTCCGGGTGACCCTGAGGGCGCCCCGCTGAATTCGACCGGAAGCGGATCCGGAAGCTCACAGAACGGTCCGCCGAGCCCCTCGGCTGCCTACTTGGGCGGCGAAGTAGTCATTCCATCAGGCTCCATCTCTGGCCTCGCATCAGTCAGCACTGAACAACATCCAAAGCCGGTGTCATTCGATCCCGGCTCATCTCCTGATTAATTTCCCACCTTCGCCGCAACACCATCTGCGGCAGACGGTCATTGGACGCTCCGTACCCCGGACGTCACTGGGAACAAGACCTTCAGGAGAAGATCATCATGAATTCAACAGTACGCAAGTGCCTTCTCGGCACATGCTTTGCCGGTGGGCTGCTTGCCCTCGGCGCGACGGCGGCCAACGCCGCAGGCACCACCAGCGGTAAGGACGGCCTGTTGTCCGGGACGCAAGTGGTTGCTCCAGTTACAGCACCAGTCACCCTAGGCTCCACATCGTTGGGCGTCGTGGGAGACTCTGCCGCAAGTTCAACGGCGCCCGCGGCCACCCCGGTTGCAGCTCGGCCGACTACCTCCGGTACCAGCGGCTCGAACGCCGTCGGGTCCGGAACGCAAGTAGTCGCACCAGTTTCGGCGCCGATAAACCTGGGCTCGTCCTCAGTGGGTCTGCTGGGGGGCTCCACTGCGACGGGCCCAGCCAATTCTGCCGCACCTGCTGCAGCTTCATCGGCAGCTCCTGCGGCAAGTACCAGTGGGTCGGACGGAGTCGCGTCCGGTACCCAAGTGGTTGCACCGGTGACAGTCCCCGTGACTGTTGGTTCCACATCGGCGGGTCTGTTGGGGGACTCATCGGCGTCATCCGCGCCAGCTGCAACTACGACTGCGCCGGCCCAACAGCCCGCGCAGGCAATAACGTCGGGGGGAGAAAGCATCGCATCCGGCGCTCAGGTAGTGGCTCCGATTTCGGTCCCTGTTAACATCGGAGCCACTGCCGCGGGAGTTGGGGGAGATTCGACCTCTGCTTCCGCGGCTCCCGCTGCCACCGGTTCGAGTGCTGGGGCTCCGGCTGCTGGTACTTCGGGCTCGGATGGTGTTGCGTCCGGGACGCAGGTTGTTGCTCCGATTACGGCTCCGGTGAATGTGGGTGCTGTTTCGGGCGGTGTGCTTGGTGATTCGGCGGCGACAACGGGCTCGACGGCGGGCACTGTTCCTGGCGGTTCGGGTGCTGGGGCTCCGGCTGCTGGTACTTCGGGTTCTGATGGTGTGGCTTCCGGGACGCAGGTTGTTGCCCCGATTACGGCTCCGGTGAATGTGGGTGCTGTTTCGGCCGGTGTGCTTGGTGATTCGGCGGCGGCGACCGGTGGCACTTCCGCTGGTGGTCCCGTTGCTGGTTCGCCGGCTGGTGCCAGCACGAGTGGTTCTGATGGTGTCGCGTCGGGAACGCAGGTTGTTGCTCCGATTACGGCTCCGGTGAATGTGGGTGCTGTTTCGGGTGGTGTGCTTGGGGATTCCGTCGCCACGACTCCTGGTACTTCGACGGGCACAGGCACTACAGGCACACCCGCCGGCGGAGCGACTTCCGGTGACGGTGGACTTCTCTCCGGAACTCAATTGATCGTTCCTATTACAGCTCCGGTCACGATCGGTTCGACTTCCGTCGGCATCGGTGAAGGCTCTGTAGGCTCGGTTACCCCTCCGGTTGTGAACCCTCCGGTTGTGAACCCTCCGGTTGTGAACCCGCCTGTCGTCAACCCACCTGTGGTGACTCCTCCGGTTGTGAACCCGCCTGTCGTCACCCCGCCGATGACCGGCGGTCCTAGCACCGGTGAAGTGGAAACAGGCATCACCGCTCCCGGCACTGGAATCGGAAACACCGGTGTCCAGGTCGGTGTGAACGGCGCTCAAATGGGCAACGCCTGGGCAGCCGCTGGCGGCACGCAGGGAGCTGTCGCTGCAGGGTCTACTACCGCAGTTGGAAGCTCGGCTTCCTTGGCCAGCACGGGACTGAACGAGAGCCTTGTTTTCTGGGCAGTCGGCTTGGCTTTGCTGGGTGTGATTCTGGGAGTTGGCAGCCGCCGTCAGCCAGCCGCAACCCGCGGCTGAGGCGGCTACGGAATAGTCATTGCGGTTCCGATCTCCGGAACCGCAATGACTTGGCCAATTCGATGCCGGACTTGATAAGTCTCAGCGAGACTGCTCAATAAGTGCCAAATGCCGGCGCCTCGGGTTGTTAGGGTTCCTTGATTTCGTCCGACCTGTACGACGTGACCAAGGGCTCGCTGGCACCCTCGATCGTTATTTCAACGGTCACTCTGCCCTTGTGATTCTCAACGACTTTTGCGTCGAAGGTGCGCTTTCCGAACGGGACCTTGACTGGGCTGCCAAGGGGGAAGGCCCTATTCGACACGGGCTGCTTATCTGGTTTGTCGGTCTTTGATCGAGGTCGAGTAACTGCCATGATCCTATTCCTCCTCACCACGGCTCCTTGCCGGTCGCGTTCTCTAAGTATGCTCCGGTGACCTGGCGCATGGTTCTGCTCCGCCCGGGCTGGCGACCGGGGAAGGTAAATCCAAGCAATGCGCTGACTAGGAACCGCAAGCCTACTCCGGGGTTCGTGCCCCGGAGTACGCAGGGTTTCACTTGAATGTATCAGCGAGTGGACTTGTCCCGTCGACAGAAATGGGTGTCCCAATCTAAGCCTGGGTCGGTCATAGAACTCATGATTTCTCTTAGTTCCTCTGATGATGGTGCAATATGGCCATCACCCCAGTTGCCCATGATTGTGTCCACGCGGTCCATGGACTCCAACGAATCCAGGAATGGGTCCATGTGCAGTTGGACATGGGGATCAGTCTCGTTTTGGACATACAAGATGTAGTTTGGAGTCTCTCCCCGATAGTGCTGGCGGAGGTCAGTGCAAATCGTGTTCGAGAATACTTCGATATGTGACTCGTCGGATTCTGCCCCGAATGCCGCTTCTGTGTAGCGGCGCTGATGGATCTCATTGAAATTGGAAAGAATCGTCTGCGGATTCACGGGGACGGCCAGTGAACCGGGGAAGTACCTCGAATAGAACAGTGCTGCGAATCCACCCGCCGAAGGTCCCCAAAAGAGCGTTCGATTCCCGCCAGCGTGGTCGATCAATTTACCGAGGACTTTTGGCAGAAGAGACTGAAGGGGAAGTTCCTGGGTACCCGAAAACCAGCCAATCGTAAGCTCGTCACTGGCGAGCAGGCCCGGGTCGGACACGAAGATTTGATTGGGCGAGTGGTCTTGCGTGACCTTGAAACCGGAGAACATCGGCAGTGTGGCGTCGTGGCTGGCAATGGCGGCGTGGAAAGACACCACTGTAGTTTCGCTGCCGGTCGGGAGATAGAAAATATCGAGTGGCTCTGCTCCGTCAATGGTGATGATTTCCGTTGGCAGATGTTCTGCATCAAGGAAGTCCTCAAAGGACGGGAACACGGTCTGCGTCCGAGGATAGCGTGATACGTCGCGGCGCTTCGAGTTGGTCATGCCCCGGACTCTAGTTGAACCATAAGGAAACTGCCTACACGTGACGAAGCCCTCCATGGTGGTCGCAGTTCTAGGATGAAGGGGATGACAAGCACCCAAGCAGACCAAGCCTTCAGCCTCCGCAGCATTGCCTTACCCGCCTTTGGACCGGCATTGCTGTTTTGTGTCGGTGAAGGAGCGGTCCTGCCGGTCATTGCCCTCTCGGCCCGCGACCTCGGTGCATCGGTGGCCGTCTCGGCGTTGATCGTCACGCTGATTGGGGTGGGCTCGTGGCTTTTCAACATACCGGCATCGATCATCACCATCAGATTTGGTGAGCGGTGGGCAATCGTGGGTGCGGGAGCGGCGGGTGCCATGGCGCTGGGCGCAGCTGCGTTTGCGCCCAGCCTGGAACACGGCATTTGGCTGTTGGCTGCTGCCATGACGATCGTGGGCATGAGCTCGAGCGTCTTCAACCTGGCAAGGCAGAAGTACCTGACGGAAGCGGTGCCGGTCATGTTTCGTGCGCGGGCACTGTCGACACTCGGCGGTGTGACCAGGATCGGCATTTTCATCGGTCCTTTTATCGGTGCTGCCGCAATGCAGTTTGCCGGGATCAGTGGCGCTTACTGGGTGGGGTTCGTGGGAATGATGGGCGCAGCCGCGTTGTCGCTCACTATTCCGGATTTAGTTGCGCCGGACACCTCCGACGGCGGCGTGGCACCTGCTGCTTCCACGCTGCGACAGGTAGCGGCCTCCCATGCGGGTGTGTTCCTTTCCGTGGGATTCGGCATCCTCCTGCTGAGCGCGTTACGGGCATCCCGCCAGGTGGTTATCCCCCTGTGGGCGGACAATCTGGGCATGGACGCTACCCACGCCTCGCTGATCTATGGCTTATCTGGAGCGATAGACATGCTGGTGTTCTACCCAGCGGGCAAGCTGATGGATCGGAAAGGCCGGCAATGGGTGGCGGTTCCCTCCACGCTGACCATGGGTGTGGCCCTGGCATTGATTCCGCTCACTGGTGGCTTCACGACGTTGCTGCTCGCCGCGTTGTTAATCGGTTTTGGCAATGGCATCAGCTCCGGCCTGATCATGACGTTGGGTGCGGATTTCTCCCCTGACAACGGAAGGAGCCACTTCCTGGGAATTTGGCGGTTCATTGCTGATTCCGGTGCCACCGGGGGACCGGTGCTGCTCTCAGGGCTAACCGCCGCCATCTCCCTTGCGGCAGGTGTTTGGGCTACAGCTGTTTTAGGGTTCGCCGCTGCCGTTGTGTTTGCGATTGCCATTCCTCGGCTGAAGCATCGGCGGAACTACTAAAAATGCCAGGCGATGCCTGACTGGGCGGCCGCAGGTTCATTATGACCTGAGGTGCGGGCTAGCATGGGATCGGTTGGGATCTATGTGGGGATGGGGGCGCAATGGTAAGGGCACAGCGGGCTCGTCATGGGACGTTGGTTTTTGCGTTGCTCGTGGCCTGTGCGTGCCTGTTTATGACAAGTTGCCAGCCCGCGCGCACCCCGGCCAGCGAAGACCCGAAGCGTGAAGCATCCGTTCCATCTAATCTGGATCACAAACCTATAGTCCCAAGTACGGCCAAAGGTGACGGTGTAACAGACGACACAGCGGCAATTCAATCATGGTTGAACGCTGGCGGAGATCGTCTTTCGAGTGGAACATTCCGGGTCACCAAAGGTCTTGTTCTCAGTGGTGACAACAGAACCTTAGTGACCGATAACGCCGTCATCGTGGCCGGTTCGAATGACATCACCGTGCTCACCGTCACCGGCAAGAATGCCAAGGTTGGCGTGCATATCGATGGTCGTAACCGCGCTGCCTACGGCCTGAAGGTTACCGGGGCCAGCGCCACTGTCGAGGATGGTATTTATGAGAATTTCTGGTCGAAGACGCAATCCGCTCGCGGGATAGACGCAACCACGAGTGACGGCGTTGTCATTAGAAACAACATCATTCGCAATGTCGTCAGCGTCGGAGACGGCATCGGAGGAAACAACTCAGGTGCTTCTCGCGGCATCGCACTCAACTCGACAGCTGATGCACGGGCAAGCTCATTCATTACGAACAACCGCTTGGAAAATATCACCGGTGAAGAAGGCGACGCCATCCACGTTCTCTTCAACGACGGGAACTCAAGTCCATTCAATGCGGGAAACGTACGGATAAGCGACAACGAGGTCCGTAACGTTTCGCGACGTTTCATCAAGGTGCAGGCGTCGTCAGTCGTTGTCGAAGGCAACAGGCTCCATACAGATGCTGACACCGAGCCGACGAACCCTAGCGCTGCGATCGACGTCATTCGCTCTGAGAACGTCAAAGTCTTGGATAACCAGTTGGACCCTGACCTCACCGGCGGCGGCATTGCCGTCAATGGGATTTCCAGCGCACCGCTCCGCGGCATAGAAGTACGTGGCAATGTCTTGCGGGAATCCGATGAAAAGTCCGCGGTAGGTATCTACTTGAACTGGACGGTCTCCCCAGTCGTGCGCGATAACACAGTCATTGGTGTAAGCGCAGGCATCGAGGTTCGAGCCTCGACCAATGCCGATGTTGAGGGAAACGCCCACGAGCAAAGCGCCGCAGGTGCTCCAGGATCCGGATAGCTTGCCCTAGTCACTTCCCACCCCCTGGCACTCATCGCACTGCGAGGGGGGAACGCCATGGTGCGTGGGCGGCTGCTGGCCCCAGCTAGAATACCGGGGTGTCGGAAAGCAAAGCATCCAATATCCCAGTGTCGTCCAAGTACACGAATCTGGACGAATTTCTTTCAACCGAAGAGGTTCCAGCTGGGCTGATTGAGGTCGAGTACCAAGGGCTGCCCCTGGAGATTTTGAACCTTCCCGGGGAGTCAACTACGACCATCGTTTGCCTTCACGGTGCTGCTGAGAAGGATGTGCGGTTGCCATGGTTTGTGGGGAAGGGTGTTACGTCGGATCTCCCTGTCAACCGAATCTTCCTCTCCGATCCAAGCTTGCGGAGATCGCAGGATCTCAATCTCGCATGGTACGCGGGATCAAGGAATCAGCCTGATTTACAGGAGGCCCTGGCAGACATTATTCGACGAATCGTCAGGGCAACCGGAGGATACAACGTGGTGTTCTTTGGGAGTTCCGGTGGCGGTTATGCCAGCCTTGCGCTTTCCAGGTTCTTCCCCACATCGCTTGCGCTCGCCGTCAACCCACAAACATCTATTTCGCGCTTCTATCCGGGCGCCGTCGAACGGTACATGATGCACGGATGGGACATGCCTGGCTGTGACATGGGGGAACTTCCTGGGACAGTTGCCCATGATTTGGTGCCAGTCTACGCGGCGGGCTTCAGCCATACGGTTGCCCTTATCCAGAATGCCAAAGACTGGTTCCACATCCAGAACCATCAACTGCCTTTCCTGGACGCGGTGGGCGACGCGGAAAACCTCTTCATGTTGATGGATAGGTGGGGACCCGACACGGGGGACGGGCACACCCCTCCGCCCAAGGAGCTTCTGCGGGAATGCTTCGAAGCGCTGGCCCAATGCCGAGGCGATTGGCCCTCAGGGTTGGCCGCGGCCGGATTCCAAACTGAAACCACTCGGCCTGACGTTAAGCGTCGTGTCATGGAGACGGCTCCAGCAACGGCCGGGTAGCGCCAAGACCCTTCTGGCCTAAGTATGGGTAGCCTGCGGAATCAAACTTGTCCGAACTTTCTGTAGGCGACTTCTCCCGCCAGGCGAAAGGCCTCGCGGTACGCCGCCTCAGCAGTGGGCAGCCGGGCCGCTTCGACTGCGATGTCCCAGGCGTCGTCTACGTTGGCTCCGACGGCGAGTGCGACGGCGGCCAAGGCTGCCGTTGGCTGCCCGTTTTCTTCATGTTCATTGGAGACCATTCGGTCAAAATACCTGTAGCTACAACGTTTCGTGTAATTTGACTTGACACATAACAACTCTGTTGATAGAAAGGGCCCTTTCTGTCGAGGGTTTCTCTCAAATATCCGAGCGTCCGTGGCCAATAGTCAACACTTCTTTGTCCGTTGTGGGGGCGTTCACGAACCTCGGCAATTCGCCTTCATATTCGACGGATGACGGGGCTCCTCGGTCTCCATGAGTCCTGTTTTCCTGCGGTGAGGAGCTTTCACCACGGTATGTTCGGTGGCAACTACCCCGCCCTGCGCTCCAGCACCACCGGCGACTTCCATTTGCGGTCACCGGTACGCCCCGTAACCAGCGCCACGGCGAGTGTCAACAACACCAACCCCCACGACGCATTCCAAACATCCAGCGCGCCCCGCATTACTACGAACGGCGGAATGATCGCCAGTACCGTGGCGAGGCCAATGCGCCACAGGGCCGGACGGGAAGCCCCCGGTGCCAGTGCCGTGCCCGCGAGTTCAAAGCGGACGAGGGGTGCGGATACCAAAAGCACCAGGGCCCAAGCTGCCACATAGAAGGCCGGCCGGCTCAGCCACCATTCTGTGCTCGCAGGTTCGGGGAATGGAAGCCGCAGCACAAGGGCCAGCCCGAACATCGCGATGATCAACGGCAAGTGCCACAAGTAGATGGTCATGGCCCGGCTCCCCACAACAAACATGACCTTCTGGACCCACCCCTGCTGAACCGTACGCTGCAGCCAAGGGTACGCAGCCTTCACCAACAGAACGTGCGCCAAGCCCACCAGCACCAGCGGGAACATCGGAGGGTTCTGGTTCGTCAGCATGTCTACCGGGTACAGTCCGTCGTGCGTGAGCGCCATCAAGGCGAGGTAGCACGCAGCCGCCGCCGCAATCAGCTTCCACCGCGCAAACCGATCAAAGACGCCGTCCGCATAGAAGAACCCCACCTGTTGCAGCAAGCCCCACACGAACACCATGTTCAGCAGCCCGATCGGGTTCGAGTCGAAGCCCCACGGGTTGCGTTCCAGCCCGAGTCGCAGGACATCGACGACGACGGCGCCCGTCGCCAATGCGGCGACGGTTCGATACGGCGCAACCTTGTGGAATCGCGCCATCGTCGGGACCATGGCCTGGCAGATCAGGTACGCGGCAAGGAACCAGAGCTGCACCCCAGCCCCGGCGGCGATAACTTTCAGCAAGTCGCCTGGGACGCCCACCGCCGTCGCAATCCATAGCGCCAAGGTGAGGAAGGCGTACAGGGCGACCGTTGGCCGGACCAAACGAAGCACGCGGGTGCGGAGATAGTCGCCAGCATCTCCTCCCTTGCGCTGCAGGCTGCGCCACGACGTGAGGGATGCGAAGCCGCCAACAACGAAGAACAGGGGCATGACCTGCCCGAACCAGGTTCCCTGGGCAAACCAACTCAGCGACGTCAGGGGGTTCTCCACACCAATGCCGGCAGGGCCTACGCTGATGCCCATCATGAGCAGGTGGACTGCGACCACGGCAAACATGCAGGCGACGCGGATGAAGTCCACCACGAGGTCACGTGAGGCGGGAACCGCTGCCAAGCTGGTTGTGCCGCGGCCGGTCTGGGCTGAAGGCATGGGTCTCTCCTGACGATTAATCCAGCGAATGGATTAATCGTAATCGAAGAGGAGACCGCCCGCCATGGGCAGTTGTAACGATTGATTTGGGTGCGGGCGCCTGTCAGGCCGTGGCTGCGGCCAGGACTTCGTCGCTTTCCTGCGTCGGGGCGGCTTTGAGGATGGGCGCGTTGATGAGCGAGCGGTCATAGGCCACCAAGGCGTTGTTCTCGATGATCTGTTCCTTGGAGGTCACGAGTCCCGTCCGCTTGTCGCGGGTCAGGCGAACCACTTTGTTGTGGCGGTAGACGTTCCCGTTCGCTTCGTGGAAGTACGCGTCTTCTTCGCGGATGTGGAACTTTTTGTCGGGGGCACGTTCTGCGCGGAGTTCACCACGCAGGTGTTCGTCGGTGGTGCTGACCAGGAATTGGTAGGCCTGGTCGGTGTCATTGCGGACCCTGTAGTCCAGGTAGTTGTAGATGATCGAGGTACCTGAACCGAAGGGGATCTGGCGGTTGAAGTCCGGAAAGAGGTCCAGGTCGCCATGATGATGGTGTTCCACCACGGTCAGTTCACTGTGCAGAACCATCCAATGAAGAAGGTTGGTGAACTGGCACAGGCCGCCACCGATGCCCGAGTCGGGCCTTCCGTGGTTAATGACCAGGCCTTCGCGGTAGCCCTTGGCTTCCGTGCAACTGCCAACCAGCTTCCAGAAAGAGAACGTCTCGCCGGGCCGGATGACCACAGAGTTGACCAGCGGTGCCGCGATTCCCAGGCTGACGGCCTTGTTCTCCTGAAGGTGCAGGTCGACGTTTCCGAGCTTGCGCCTGATCAGCGAATTGTGTCGGTAGACCAGTTCGGGAAGGACCTCATGAGGTTCGCATGCCCAGCCGCGCCAACCGCGCAAGGCGGCCACCCGGCGTCGTGCGTTAACGCTTCCTGGCCGCCAGCCCGAAGAGCCACATCCCGCCCAATGCGGAGAGGTAGCCGGCGATCACTATGAAAGCGGTCCCGGCCCAGAAGTAGTCTGTTGTGCTGTCCGCGCTAAGGCCCGGCATCACCTGGAGCAGGGAGTAGGCAGCCACGGCGCCGGCCGCCAGTAAGGCAGCGAGTGTAAGGAAGGCCCACAGCCTGGACGAGGCCCAGTGCTCGCCGTAGCCGCGCCACACGTTCCAACTGTTGCCGGAGCGCAGAATCAGCCATCCGGCAGGGAGCATCACGATGCCGACGACGAGGAAGGC
This sequence comes from Paenarthrobacter sp. NPDC018779, assembly GCF_044391085.1. Taxonomy (NCBI): domain Bacteria; kingdom Bacillati; phylum Actinomycetota; class Actinomycetes; order Micrococcales; family Micrococcaceae; genus Paenarthrobacter; species Paenarthrobacter sp. NPDC018779. The sequence continues at coordinate 98,238 of NZ_JBIRZS010000016.1, forward strand.
GGCAACCACGTCGGCAGGGCGGTGCCACTGGTTGATAAGCGTGGACACGCCTGTGGCGACGGCGAAGGTACTGCCTAGGAAGCCCGCGAGGGGCCGCCAACGCGGCGAAACCATCAGGAACACTGCGGCCGCCGCGGAGGCTGCCAGGGTGGTGTGGCCGGACGGGAGTGAGTTCATCTCCAGGGTCTGGACGCCGCGGTCCGGACGGTCCGGGATGAGGAGTTTGAGGACTTGCGTGGCGATGTTGGCGGCGACGCAAGCGACGACGGCGATGCCCGCGGCTGTCCAGCGTCGGCGCGCAATGGTCACGAACAGCACCACGAGCGTGGCGATGATCAAGGAGGTGACTGGCAGGACGTCCAGGAATCCCGTGGAGGCTTTGCCTGCCGTGCCGCTGAGTTCGGTGGCTTCAACAAGGGCGGACTCGTCAATGAACTGGCCGGCGGTGGTGCGGACGAAGAAGTAGTACGTCGCTGCCAAGCCAACCATGCAGGCGAGGGTGATGAGGCAAAACAAGAAGCCCGTACCGGCGCCTGCTGGGCGCTCCTGACGTGGCCGTTTGCTCGACCTCCCGCTGACGCGGAATTGCTGGGAACTCATTCTCTCTACCCTGCCACAATTCGCTGGATGCCTCATGTGAGTCCGCTGTGCCCGCGAGTCCCGAAAGTGAGATCCACGCAACATTCCTGTGACGCTTGACACGTGTTAGGTGACAGGTCTAGTGTTCCTAACACGTGTTAGGGAAGGAAATCTACAATGCCGGGAACCAACGGGGCTTTGCGTCAATTCACACGCAGAACCGCCCTCACAGCCCTCGGTGCTGGGATCGTCGGAGTAACGGCGGCGTCGTGGCCGCGACTGACCGGAACAGACATTCCAGGCCGGGGAGACAACAGCCTCAGCATCGCCATCATGGGCACCGCCGCAGACGCCGCAGCCCGCCAAAAGGTAGTGGACGCCTTCGCCAAGGTCCACCCCGAAATCAAAGTGAAGGTCCAGGCCATCCAGGCCGTGGACTGGAAGGACTTCTTCACCAAGATCCTCACCATGGTGGCAGCAGGCACGCCGCCGGACGTGGTCTACGTGGCTACCGAGGGCGCGCAGCTCTTCGCCGAGAAGCTCGCCCACCCGCTGGACGAGTACCTCCGCCGGGACGCCGAGGACATGAAGGAGTACTTCCAGGACGTCCACCCGAGCCTGGTGGAAGCGTTCATGTACAAAGGCAGCCTGTTCCAGCTCCCCATCGACTGGAACGCCGCCAACATGTACTACAACGCCACGTCACTGCGGCAGGCAGGCCTGGAGCGGCCGGCCGACAACTGGACGCACACCGACTTCCGCGCCACGCTCTCGGCGATGAAGAAGGCCAACCCCAAGGACTTCACGCCCTATTACTGGACCAACCGCCTCTTCGGTGGAGTTGTGCCGTGGCTCTACGCGAATGACACCAGCTTCCTCAAGGAAACCAAGTCCGGCGGTGGCGAATGGCTGTGGGACGGCTTCTACGCAAACGACCCCTCCCGTGGCCTTCGCTCCGGCGGGTACCAGTGGCTGGAACCCAACGCCGACGACCCGCGGGTCTTCGAATCCTTCGACTACCTCCGCGGACTGGTCAAGGACGGGCTGGGCGTACGCCCCGAGGAAGGCGGCGGCAGCTCGCTGATCGGCCTCTTCGCCTCCAACCGGATAGGTACGACGCCGGCCGGCGGCTATTGGGTACAAGGCCTCCACGAGGCGGGGATGACTGAAGACGGGTTCGACGTGCAGTTCTTCCCCAAGTGGCGGACCCAGCGCCACCAGTTCGGCACCGCCGGGTACGCGATCATGAAGACTGCCAAGGACAAGGACGCTGCCTGGGAATGGGTGAAGTTCAGCTCAAGCCTCGAAGCCATGCAGATCGTGTTCCCCACGCCGAACACCACACCCGCGCGACGTTCCATGGTGAACGAACAGCTCTACTCGGGTACCGGCCCACGTCACTGGAAGGTCTTCTACGACACCCTGGACAGGTTCCCCACCACAGGGCCCATCCCGGCGCCTCCCCAGCAGGCCGCCGTCGAAACCGCGCTCATGAAGAACGTGTCCCTTGCCGTCAGTGGCGACGAACGCCAACTCAAAGATGCGCTCAACTCCATGCAGCGTGACCTCGAACTGGCCCTGAGGAGGCAGCCATGAGTACCGTCACCCGTACCCCAGCGGGCACCGGCCGTGCTCCGTCCCACAAGGGTGGTCCGGCGTCCACGCGCGGCCGCGTTCAACAGCGTTGGCTCCCGTGGGCTTTCCTGGCCCCCACCATCGTGGGCATGGGCATCTTCACCCTGTTGCCAATCGTTGCGTCCGTGGCCCTCGCGTTCTTCCGCTGGGACATCATCTCGGCGCCGACGTTCGTGGGGTTCGACAACTTTGCCGAAGTGGTCCAGGATCCCACGGTCAGGGTGTCGTTCCTGAACACCATCGTCTTCGTCATTGTGGCTGTGGCACTCCAGCTGGGTCTCGCCCTTGGACTGGCCATCATGGTCCAGGAGAAGCTCCCTTCCTGGCTCAGGGTGTTCTTCCGATCCGCGTTCTTCTTCCCGCTGATCCTGTCCGCGGCCTCGGTATCCATCTTCATGCGCTACCTCTTCAACGAGCAGTTCGGCGTGGTGAACTGGCTGCTGTCCCTCGTAGGCATCCCAGCGGTACCGTGGCTGACCACGCCAACCGGGTCCGCCGCCGTCGTGATTCTTGTGTATGTGTGGCAGAACTTCGGGTTCTCGTTCCTGCTGTTCATTGGTGGCCTCGCCTCCATTCCAGTGGAAACTTACGAGGCCGCGTCGATCGACGGTGCCACCGGATGGCGCAAGCACTGGTACGTCACCCTGCCGCTCCTGAGCCCCACCACGCTGGTGGCCTCGGTCATGGCAATCATCAACGCACTCCAGGTGTTCGACCAGCCCTACGTGCTCACTCGTGGCGGCCCGGGCGACTCCACCAGAACCGCCGTCATGGTGATCTTCGAGTCAGCCTTCCAGCGCCTCGAGTTCGGGCAGGCCTCCGCGATCGGCGTGATCCTGACGCTCATCATCATGGCCATCACGGCCCTGCAGTTCCGGCTCAGCAAACGATTCGTCTTCTACCAGTAAGGCCCGCCATGACCACCATTTCTGACCGTGTGAAAACCACGGCACCCGTAGTAACGCGGAAGAAGCGCGACTGGTCAGTGGCCGCCCGGATCGTGGCCCTGCTGATCGCCGCCGTCTTTGTCCTGGGGCCCGTTCTCTGGACGCTGTCCACCTCGCTGCGGCCGCCGTCGGAATCCTTCAAACTGCCGCCGTCGTTCCTACCGCTGAACCCGGACTTCACCTCCTACGGCCAAGTGTTCAAACAGCTCAACATCATTGGACTGGTGGTGAACAGTGCCCTGGTGACCGGCCTGATCGCCGTGGGCCAGATGATCACCGCAGCGTTGGCAGGCTACGCCTTTGCGCACCTGAAGTTCCGGGGCCGCGGAGCGCTTTTCTCCATCGTGCTGGCCACCATGATGGTGCCGGCCCAGGTGACGATCGTTCCCGTGTTCATGCTCATCCGCGGCGTTGGACTCTCCGACACGCTGCTGGCGTTGATCCTCCCGGCCATCCCGACGGCGTTCGGCACCTTCCTGATGCGGCAATACTTCATGGGGCTCCCGGGTGAGCTCGCTGAAGCGGCCGCGATCGACGGCGCCTCGCCCTGGCGGACCTTCCGCTCTGTGTATGCGCCGCTGGCCATGCCCGGCCTGGCAATCGTGGGCATCCTGGCGTTCAACTTCCACTGGAACGAGTTCTTCAGGCCACTCATCATGACCATCTCGGAGCAGAACTTCACACTGCCCCTGGGCCTGGTCTCCCTCCAAGGCAACCTCGGCACCGGAAGCATCTCCGTGGTCCTGGCCGGCGTTGTCCTCTCCATGATTCCCGCGCTGGTGGTGTTCATGTTCGGGCAGCGTGCCCTGCAGGACGGGCTCACCGCCGGTACGGGCAAGTAGTTTCCCTTCCCACTTCGAAAGGCATTTCCAATGACGGACCTTGCAGTTGTTTCATCCCTGGCCCAGGCCGCTACGCACCCGGATCCCGCGTTCCCGCGCTTCCACCCGCGGCCTGCCCAAGGCTGGATCAACGATCCCAACGGCATCAGCTACATCAATGGCCGGTACCACGTGTTCTTCCAGTACAACCCGTCCTCTGCGCGGCACACCCAGATCCACTGGGGCCACGTGAGCACTGCTGACCTGGTGAACTGGGAAGAGCATCCCGCTGCCCTCGCACCGCAGGCGGGCGGGCCCGACTCCGCCGGGTGCTGGACGGGGGTTGTCACCCTTGATGGTGACGTTCCGACTGCGGCCTACTCCGGTGTTCAGGACCACGGCGGGCATTCGCAGGTTGTTATTGCCCGGGGCTCCTCGGACCTGGTGACCTGGACGCAGGATGGGCACGTTGCCGCGTCGATGCCCGCTGATTCGTCCGTGACCGCCGTGCGCGATCCTTTCATCTTTACGTTCAATGGATCCCGCTACGCCATCCAGGGCGCCGGACTCGCAGATGGACGGGCAGCGCTGCTGCTGTACACCGTGGACTCGCTGGATGACTGGAAGTACCAGGGCATTTGGCTGACGTCGGCCGACCCCGTCGCCGCTGTTCACACGCCCGCCGAGATCTGGGAGTGCCCGCAGCTGGTGGAAGTGCCTTCATCGTCGGGTTCGTCCTGGGTAATGATGTTCTCGCTCTGGCTCTCCGGCGATGACCACGAACACGCCAACGGCGTAGGCCACCTGATCGGTTCGCTCACCGCGGATCCCGAAACCGGGCTGCCTGTCTTTACCGCCGTTTCCGGTGGGAAATCGGATCTGGGCCGCGACTTTTACGCACCGCAGATCGTGCAGCTTTCGTCAGGCTCTGCGCCTGCGGCTCTGCTCTGGGGCTGGGCCAACGAAGGTCCCGGCCGTGACGGTCGGCGGGGCCGCACCCAGGATGAAATCGACGACGCCGGGTGGTCGGGTGTGCTGACGCATCCTCGCCTTTTGTCCGTGGTTGACGGGGCTTTGGTTGTTTCACCTGCCCCGGAGGTATCCGCATACCGAGGGTCCTTGGTGGCATCCGAGGCCTCGGGCTCGGTTGCCGTTCCTGCATTTGCCGAGGTACTGGTGGCCGGCGCTGCCGGGACAGTTGAGCTTGTCCTTGGCTCCGGTTCTGCGGAGCAGGTGGTTTATCGGGGAGAGCTCGCCGCGGGGGAGGAGTTCCGGATCTTCGTGGATGCCTCGCTCGTGGAGGTCTACTCGTCCAAGTCCGTGGCCACCACGCTGCGGGCCTACCCGGCGCCCGGTGAATCCTGGAGCCTGGTACTTCCCGCCGGCGTAACGGCCGACGTCTGGGAGTTGGCCCTTCCGCGCTAATTCCCTCCCGTTGTGGGGCCTGCTCTGCGCGCTATTCCTTGGTAGGGGCCACGCCGCCCGGGTTCCCTGGCCGAGCTTGCGAGGCTAGGGTGGCGGTGGGGATGCAGAGCGGGCCGCGCAACGTGGGGTTAGCGGGGTGCTGGGCCTGTCGACTCGCGCAACACCAAGCGGCAGGGGACCATCGTCTCCAAGGTGGGCGCCGCCGTCGTACTTTCGCTTCCCTCGATGGCACCCAACAGGGCCGACATGGCCGCCCGGCCAATTTCGCGCAAGGGGAGTGCCATGGTGGTGAGGGCGGGGACCATGGTGCTGGCGATGCGGTGTTCGTCGTCGTAGCCCATGACTGAGAGGTCACGTGGAATGCTCAAACCCAGGCGGGCGGCGGCCAGGGCTACGCCGACGGCCAAGCGGTCGTTGGCGCACATGATGGCCGTGGGGCGCTCATCGGGTTTCTTGCCATCGAGGAGGCGCATGGCCCAGTTGAAGCCGTCGTTGATGTCCCAGCCGGCATGGGTGATGAGGTCCTCCCTGACGCCGAGGCTGGCTCCGACGAAGGCGTCCCGGTAGCCCTGGACACGCAGGGGAGCCGCCGGATCCACTTCCGCGCCAGCCAGCAAGGCAATGTCCCGGTGGCCGAGTTCCAGCAAGTGTTCTGTGGCTTCGCGTCCGCCGGTGACCTCATCCGGGATGACGTGGTGGATCTGCGGCTCGGTCCGGCTGTCGTAGCAATTGGCCAGCACAGAAGGAACACGCTGCATGCCCGGAGGGACATCGAGAGGCTTGAGGCCCACCGTGACGTACATGAGTCCGTCCACTTGGCGGTCCAGCAGCGTCTCAATGGCGCTCGCATCCCGGGCGGCATCGCGTTCGGTATCCATGACCACCGTGACGAAGCCGTGGCTGCGGGCAACATCGTCCGCGCCGCCGATGATGTTGCCGTCGAAGGGGCTGACCACCACTTCGTCGGACACGATCCCAATGACGCGGGAGCGCTGGTTCCGGAGGCTGAGTGCGATGGCGTTGGGGGAGTAGTTCAGCTCCTGCGCTGCCAGCCGGATGCGGTCCTGGCTCTCCTTGGCCACATTGCCGTCACCGCGCCCGTTGAGGACCAGCGAAACGGCGCTACGGGAAACCCCTGCCCGTTTTGCGACATCGAGTGCGGTGGCCTTGCGGTTCATGGTGGTCCTTTCCTGCGGCTAGGCAGCAGTCTACCTAACGCGTGTGAGGACTGGGTGCGGCACGTGGCGCCTAGGAACCGTAGCCAATACCGGACACGATGCTTTGCATCCACAGGATGCCTTTGACGTAACCGCCCACGATGTACAGGAGCCATCCCGCGGCGAGCACACCCAGCGGCCACCAGCCACGGCCCCTGGCCACCTTGTTGACGATGATCGCGCGGCCGATCACGTACACCACGCCTCCCATGTATATGAACGCCCATGCCCAGTGGAAGGGCCGGACGACTCCTGCGCGCAGCAAGCGCCGGTGGTCGAAGAAGGCCAGGACAACCGAGACGACGTAGACCAACACCAAGGAGCCCGCGGCGAGGAAGTAGCCCACTGTGAAAATGGAAGCCGGATCCGGAGCGAGGCCACCACGGCTGGTGGTGTAGAAACGCAGGTCCGGATTCCACGTCAATAAGGCGATTGCAGGAAGCAACGGCAACACTGCCATGAGCCAGATGAAGACGTTGTACACCGGGGCGTCCGGACCGATGAGCGGGCGCTGGGCCAGCAATTGTGAGGCTGGCGGGCCCACGTGCGCTGTCCACGCGGAACCGTCCCACCACCTGTTGTACCGCGGATCCGCAGGGTCGGCATACCAGCCGGGAGCCGCCGTCGTGCTTGGCTGCGGCAGGTGATCCGGCGCCGGAGTGTTGGTCATCGGTGGCCGCCGCTAGGCGTTGATCGAGTAGCCGATTTGGGAGTAGATCTGGTTGAAGAAGTTCGCCATCCAGATGCCAAACACGATGAACGACACCACGATGGTCCCGATCATGACCCAGATGGGTGCCAGGCCGCGGTCCGGCGCCACTTTCCGGACGATCACGGTCCGGCCAATCACGTAGACCAAGGGGCTCAGGAAGCACCAGGCCCAGTGGAAGGGACGGATCACCCCTGATTTGGTGAGCCGCTGATAGTCGAGGAAGGCGCACAGGATGGTCACGGCCCAGATGACGAAACTTGAGATCTGGAGGAGGAAGTAGCCGGGGGAGTAGATGGACGAGGGGTCGAGCGTCGTTGCGCCCGAGCGGGTGGTGATGAGGCGGAACTCCGGCTGCCACGTCAGGAGGAGAAGGACGGACACCAAGGGAATGAGCACGATTGCCCAGATGAACGGGTTGTAGACCGGCGTCTGGTTGCTGATTAGTACGCGTTGCAGCGGCATGAACTGAGGGTGCGCGGGGGCCAGGTGCGGCGTCCATTGCACGCCGTCCCACCAACGCATCTGCTGCGGATTGGAAGGGTCCGGATACCAGCCCGGAGGCGTCGTTGAACCGCTGTAGCCCTGAGTCATGAGTCCCCCTGAATGAGTGTCGAATCAGAGGATATCGCGGTTGTGGCCTCTCTCTTAGCAAGCAGTCCTCCCCATCGGGGTGAAGTCGGTGTATGCATGGAACATGACCTTCTTCGAGGACCTTCCTGTACCGCCAGAACGTCCACGACATACGCAGCCCATACCGCCTGCCTGGGTGGGGCCGCCAACGGATGAATTGCCCGGAGTGGTGCCGGTCAGTGGGTTCGTGCACAGCAGCAACCGCATGGCGCTGGCACTGAAATCCGTTGACGTCTACTCCACCGGTTGTGTTTTGGACCTGGTCTGGACAGTCCGGCGCGGAGACCAAACTGCAGGTGAATGGCGCGAAGCAATGGACAAAGCACTCACACCCCGCGGTCCTTTCCAACAAGGGCTGGACGGATTGTTGGTGGGGGTGGGATATCCGAACGGCCGGAAGGTTTTCGCTGGACTGGTGGAGCCCAGTCTGGGAGACGGAATGGACGGCGATGTGACAGGGCCGGTCCTCACGCCGCTGGGTGGCGGCGGGTCCGGCGGGAACGACGAATTCCTGCAGGGCACGTCACGGTACTGGTTATGGCCGCTGCCGCTGGACGGAGAAACCGTCCTGGTGGCCAGATGGGATGGCCTGGGGATGCCCGAGAGTTCCGTCCCGCTGCCCGTCGAGTTGTTCGCCGACGCAGCCCGGGCAGCCAGGAAGTTCTGGGTGGAATAGATTTCCACATAGCGAGGTTGGCCCCATCCGCGCCTGAAATGCCGCCGGTACAGTGGCACTATGCTCCCTTCCCTTGAAGAACTACAGGACTCTGCTTACGTCGTTTCCCTGCCCATGCGGGTCAAATTCCGCGGCATCATGCAGCGCGAAACGCTGCTTCTGAAGGGCCCACTTGGTTGGGGCGAGTTCTGTCCGTTTCCGGAGTACGACGACGACGAATCGTCCCGTTGGTTGGCCGCCACGTTGGAAGCGGGCTGGCAAGGCTTCCCGGTTCCGCTCAGGGACAGCATTCCCGTGAACGCCACCGTCCCAGCCGTCGCCGCGGATCGGGTGCCCGATGTGCTCGAGCGGTTTGGACGCGTTGATGCGGTCAAGATCAAGGTCGCTGAGCGGGGCCAGGAATTGATCGACGACGTAGCTCGTGTGGTTGCCGTTCGGGAAGCCTTGCCGGACGCCGCCATCCGGGTGGACGCCAACGGAGGATGGGACGTGGAGCAGGCCGTCCAGGCACTGGGCAAGCTCTCCGCGGTGGGACTTGAGTACGCCGAGCAACCCGTGCCCACCATTGAGGGACTGGCAGAAGTGCGGCGGCGGCTCTCGGCTGCTGGCACACCCGTGCTGATCGCGGCGGACGAGAGCGTTCGTAAAGAAGATGATCCCCTTCGCGTGGCCCGTGCTGGCGCAGCCGACCTCCTGGTGGTGAAAGTCGCGCCGCTTGGGGGAGTGGCGCGCGCCCTGGACATCGTGGCCCAAGCCGGCCTTCCCGCCATCGTCAGTTCAGCCTTGGACACGTCCGTGGGAATCCGCGCCGGATTGGCGCTCGCTGCCGCATTGCCCACGCTGCCTTACGCCTGCGGCCTCGGAACCGTCTCGCTTTTTGCCGCAGACATCACGCGGGACCCGTTGGTCGCGGACGACGGCGCCATCCCGCTTCGTGAGGCAGCGGCCGATCCGGAACTTCTTGAGCGGTATGCGGCACCCGCCGACCGGCGCGACTGGTGGTTGGAGCGGCTGGCCCGGGTTCACGCCGTCTTGGCCTCTGCGTGACGCGGTTTGTTCACCCTTCCGTAACCAGAGCGTCCTCTCGGCTTCGAATTACGCTGACAGGCTCGGCGGGAACCTCGTAACCCTTCTGGAAGGTCCCCCCATGTCTGAAACCACCGGACGCACGTTCCCGCTGCTCCCCATGCTTGGCCACACCAAGGGCAAGCGCAGTGCGGTGACCTGTGCACTCAAGTGCGACAATGCCTGCTCAGGCGATGTCTGCAACACCAGTGCCAACGGCTACTTCCGCGATATCGCCTCCACGGCCATGTCCCGCCGCGCCGCCCTGGGCCTGGGCGCCGCAGGTGCGCTCGCCGTCGTTCTCGGTGGTGCTGTCACCGGCACTGATTCTGCTGTTGCCGACTCCGGCAATGGCCTCTCCGATGCCGCCAAGAAGGGCTTCGACAAGTCCAAGCTGAAGTTCACCGCCATCAAGCCCGTTGACTCCGCGGTTGACGCGTTCACGGTTCCCGAAGGCTTCGACTGGAACCCGATCATCCGCTGGGGTGACCCGCTGTTCAAGGACTCGCCGGCGTTCGACCTGAACAACCAGACCGCCGCAGCCCAGGCCCGCCAGTTCGGTTACAACAACGACTACACGGACATCCTGCCGATCCCGAACTCCAAGGATCGCCGCGCGCTGCTCTTCACCAACCACGAGTACACCAACGAGAACATCATGCTGCCGGTGGGCTTCGATGCCGCCGAGGCCCGCGCCATCGGCCGTGCCGCCCACGGTCTGGCTGTGGTGGAACTTGAGCGCAAGAACAAGAACAAGCCGTGGAGCTACGTCCAGGGCGCATCCCTCAACCGCCGCTTCCTGACGGACACCGTCTACGAGCTGACCGGTCCCGCCGCCGGTACCAACCTGGTGAAGACCATCGACGATCCCGCCGGCCGTTGGATCAAGGGCACCCTGGGCAACTGCTCCGGCGGTACCACCCCGTGGGGCACTATCCTCTCCGGCGAAGAGAACTTCAACGGCTACTTTGCCGCGCCGGGCACCAGCGACGGCGACAAGCGCTACGGCCTGTCCGCCAAGGCAACCACGCGCCAGTGGGAACTCGACGAGCCCCGCTTCGACACCCGCAACTCCGGCTATGCCAACGAGTCCAACCGTTTCGGCTGGATTGTGGAGGTAGACCCGTTCGATCCCACGTCCACCCCGAAGAAGCACTCCGCCATGGGTCGCTTCAAGCACGAGGGCGCCAACGTTATCGTCGCTCCCAACGGCCGCGTTGTGGCCTACATGGGCGACGACGAGCGCTTCGACTACCTCTACAAGTTCGTCTCCAAGGGCAAGTACCAGGCCGGCGACTCCGCCGCTGCCCGCAGGAACAACATGAACCTTCTCTCGGAAGGCGACCTGTACGTTGCCCGCTTCACCGGCGATTCCCCGGCCGCCGAGATCGATGGCACCGGCAAGCTCCCGGCTGACGGCGCGTTCGACGGCTCAGGCGAATGGCTGCCCTTGGTGGTAAATGGCAAGTCCGCGGTCCCTGGCATGTCCGTAGCCGACGTCCTGGTCTACACCCGCCTGGCAGCCGACAAAGTTGGCCCCACCAAGATGGACCGCTGTGAAGACGTCGAGCCGAACCTGCGCACCGGCAAGGTCTACGTGGCCTGCACCAACAACTCCGATCGTGGCAAGGCCGGCAAGGAAGGCGCCACGGAGGTCAACCCCCGTACCCTGAACCGTGACGGCCACATTGTGGAGATCACCGAGGCTCCGGGCCAGACCGGTACCAAGTTCAACTGGACCCTCCTGCTGGTGGCCGGCGACCCCGCCAAGAACACCTCCACCTACTTCTCCGGCTTCCCGGCGGACAAGGTCTCCCCGATCTCCTGCCCGGACAACGTGGCCTTCGACTCCGTGGGCAACCTCTGGATCTCCACCGACGGTGCCCCGTCCACCATCGGCTACAACGACGGTCTCTTCAAGGTCACCCTGGAAGGTCCGGAGCGTGGCAAGGTGGAGCAGTTCCTTGCCGTTCCGCGTGACGCCGAGACCTGTGGCCCGATCATCCACGACGAGGAGCGCACGGTCTTCGTCGCCGTCCAGCACCCGGGTGAAGAAGGCACGTTCGAGGCTCCGCACTCGTACTTCCCGGACTACGTCGGCGCCGGATCCCGCCCGGCTGCCGGCTCCGTGCGAGCACCGCGTCCGGCGATCGTCCAGGTGTTCCGCAAGTAGGCCTGTTCCGCGTTGGCGCTCCTCCACCCCCCCGGGGTGGAGGAGCGTTTCCGTTTAAGGGGTGTTTGGTGAGAGAGCGTCGGTGGGATGGGGGTGTTTGGTGAGAGAGCGTCGGTGGGATGGGGGTGTTTGGTGAGAGTGTCCCTATGTTTTTCGTCAAGCGGTTTTGGGTGTTTGGGCTTGGTAGAGGGTGCCGTCGCGGAGCATGGCGTAGAGGGTGTCGCAG
>NZ_JBIRZS010000017.1:0-103616 GCF_044391085.1 Paenarthrobacter sp. NPDC018779
CCGGAAGGCCAGAGCCCGCCAGAGCCCTGGCGAGCCACCCCGCATACTTTCCCGGCCCCACGGCGCGCCGAAGGCGCTCACACGCTGGGTCGCAGATGACGTCGTTCCCAGCGCTGGGAACGACCCCAACTGCGACGCAGTTGGGTGGGCGGCCGGGGCCATTACTAGACTCGGACTGTGAACAACCAACTCCCTGCCAAGGTTTCCGACGTCTTTGACCCCACGCGCTGGCGCACCGTTTCCGGCTTCGATGACTTCAAGGACATGACGTACCACCGGCAGGTTGAGCGCACGGCTGACGGAGTCAAAGACCTCCCCACGGTCCGCATCGCCTTCAACAGGCCCGAGGTCCGTAACGCCTTCCGCCCGGGCACCGTGGATGAGCTCTACCGTGCCATGGACCACGCGCGCATGACCCCGGATGTGGCCACCGTGCTGCTCACCGGCAACGGTCCCTCCGAGAAGGACGGCGGGCATTCCTTCTGCTCCGGCGGTGACCAGCGCATCCGAGGCCGGGACGGCTACCGTTACGCAGAAGGGGACACCCAGGAAACCATCGATCCTGCCCGGGCCGGCCGCCTCCACATCCTGGAGGTCCAGCGACTCATGCGGACCATGCCCAAGGTGGTCATCGCCGTCGTCAACGGCTGGGCGGCAGGTGGCGGCCACTCGCTGCACGTGGTCAGCGACCTCACCATCGCCTCCCGTGAGCACGGCAAGTTCAAGCAGACGGACGCCACGGTGGGAAGTTTCGACGCCGGCTATGGCTCCGCGCTGCTGGCCCGCCAGATCGGGCAGAAGGCTGCCCGCGAGATCTTCTTCCTGGCCCGCGAATACTCCGCCGAGGACATGGTCCGGATGGGCGCGGTCAACGAGGCCGTGGACCACGGGCGCCTGGAAGAAGTCGCGCTGGAATACGCCGCGGACATTGCCCGCCAATCTCCCCAGGCCATCCGCATGCTCAAGTTCGCCTTCAACCTCGCGGACGACGGACTGGCCGGCCAGCAGGTCTTCGCCGGCGAAGCGACCCGCCTGGCCTATATGACGGACGAGGCCGTGGAGGGCAAGGAAGCGTTCCTCCAGAAACGCGACCCAGACTGGTCCAACTTCCCCTACTACTTCTAGGACCCGCCGTGGACATCGATCCCATCCTCAAGGCCCTGGCTGCCGCCCTGCAAGGCGAGGGTCCCGCCGTCGAAATCGTCACTGACGCAGAGGGCCGGCCAAGCGCTGTTCCCGTGGAAACCGGTGTGGAGGACGCCGCAGTGGTGGTTCGCACCTCCGGTTCCACAGGTACTCCCAAGGCAACCGTCCTCACCATTGATGCCCTGGCGGCGTCGTCGGTGGGAACGGCCGTGGCCCTGCGGGGCGAGGGGCAGTGGCTGCTGGCCCTCCCCCTGCAGTATGTTGCGGGTGTCCAGGTACTGGTCCGGTCCCTGTACGCCGGAACCCGGCCGTGGGTGATGGACCAGTCGAAGGGTTTCACCCCGGAAGCGTTCACTGCCGCCGCGGAAGAACTCACGGACAAGATCCGCTTCACCTCCCTGGTGCCCACCCAGCTGCAGCGGCTCCTGGACTCCCCCGCCCCCGAAACCCTCGCGGTCCTGCGCCGGTTCAACGCAATCCTGTTGGGTGGCGCGCCTGCATCGCCCGAACTCCTCGCCGCGGCACACGCGGAAGGGCTCAAGGTCGTCACCACGTACGGCTCAGCCGAGACGTGCGGCGGGTGCGTGTACGACGGCGAGCCGCTGGAGGGCGTCGAAATCCGCCTTGGCGAGGGCGAACTTGAGGGACGCATTCTGCTGGGCGGTGCGACTGTCGCAGCCGGCTACCTGGAGGACGGCCCCGAGGCCTTCTTCGAATACGACGGCACCCGCTGGTACGTCACCGGTGATCTGGGCGAGATGTCGCCGGAGGGCAAGCTCACCGTCCTGGGCCGCGCCGACGACGTCATCATCACCGGCGGGGTCAAGGCTTCCGCCGCGTACATCCAGGAGAAACTGGAAGGGCTCGACGGCGTCACGGCGGCTTTCGTAGCCGGCGTCCCGTCGCGCGAGTGGGGCCAGGCAGTGGCCGCGGTCGTGGCCGTGGCGGATCCAACACGCGAGGGCATCCGCGGATTCACTGCGAAGCGCGAGGCCGCACTGGGTGTTTTGGCCCCGAAAACGGTGCTTGCGGTCAGCGAACTGCCCATGCTCCCCAACGGAAAGCCGGACAGGCTGGCCATGATCGAACAGCTCGAAGCCCTGCATCAGGGACAATAGACAGGTTCTGCCTTAACGAACCTGACTGAAGATCAACCCCCAACACACGAGGTACTGCACGTGGCGACAGCTGCACAATGGATTCAAGGAGCCCGGCTCCGCACACTGCCCGCAGCGATTGCGCCGGTCCTGATCGGCTCGGCTGCGGCCTTCGAACTCCATGCTTTCCGGCTGCCCAACGCGATCCTGGCGGCACTCGTGGCCCTGTTGCTCCAGATCGGCGTCAACTACGCCAACGACTACTCCGATGGCATCCGCGGCACCGATGAGGACCGCGTGGGGCCGCTGCGCCTGGTGGGCTCCGGCGTGGCCAAGCCGGAACACGTGAAGTGGGCTGCGTTCGGCCTGTTCGGCCTGGCCATGATTTGCGGCCTCATCCTGGTGATCATCACCCAGACGTGGTGGCTCATCCTGGTAGGTATCGGCTGCGTCCTGGCGGCGTGGGGGTACACCGGTGGCAAGAACCCGTACGGCTACCTCGGGCTGGGCGACGTGTTCGTCTTCGTGTTCTTCGGGCTCGTGGCAACGCTGGGAACCACGTACACACAGGCAGGGCAGGTCAGCTTGGCGGCGGTGATCGGCGCGATCGGCACCGGGCTCATCGCCTGCGCGCTGCTCATGGCCAACAACGTCCGGGACATCCCCACGGACACAGCTGCCGGGAAGCGGACCCTGGCCGTGCGTTTGGGCGACAGGCACGCCCGGGAAAGCTACGTGCTGATGCTCGGCGTCGCCATCCTGCTGGTGGTGGTGCTGGCACCCACCAAGCCGTGGATGCTGATCGTACTGCTGCTGATCCCGGCGTGCCTGATGCCGGCCTGGCTCATGGTCAACGGGAAGAAGCGCAAGAGCCTCATCCCGGTCCTGAAGCAGACTGGCCTGATCAACCTCGGCTACAGCCTGCTGTTCTCGCTCGGACTGATCCTGACGCGGATCTGAATCCAGCCGGAAGTTCCTTAGGCAGAACCCGGGCGCTTGTCATTGTTGATGGCAACGTCCGGGTTTTGTTCCACCAGGGAGTCTTCGGCAGCGGCGTCGTCCACTTCACCGGCGGAACGCAGCGGTTTGGCCCGGCCGGAGAAACGCTCACGCATGGCCCCTGTTGCGGCATCCCGCTGTTTCTGGAAAAAGAGGTAGCTGATGGCGAAGGCGATCACACCGGCACAGACCACGGCCAGGATGGCGCCCGTCCCCAAAAAGTAGAAAAGCACGAACAACGGCACGAAGAGCGCCAAACGGATCAGGGAATACTTCAGGAAAGCCACCATCCAAGTTTAGCCGCCTTGATGGTTGCACTCTGATCACGGCCTTTGTGGGGGATCCAGCGAAGGGCTTTCGGCGACTAGACTTGGTGCATGCTCCGCGTTGTTGGCGTCGTCGTCGTCCTTGTTGTGTTCGTGTACGCCCTTATCGATGTCATTCGCACTGACAGCCGAAGCACGCGCGGCATTTCCAAGCCGGCCTGGATCGTGGTGATGATCGTTCTCCCGGTGCTGGGCGCCATTCTTTGGTTCATTTTCGGCCGCCCTTATGGGAGGCCCTCAGCCAAGCCTGTCCGCAGCTACCCCACGGCTCCGGATGACGACCCCGAGTTCCTCCGCAACCTGGAAAACCGCCGTCGGAACCAGGCCGAAGAAGAGCGGCTCAAGAAGCTCAAAGCCGAACTCGAGGCCAAGGAGCGCAAGCTCAAGGATTCACAAAGCCCTGACACAGACGAACTGAAGTAGGGAACATGGCCCAACAAGCTGATGAATCGCGATCTCTCCAAGCACAAGCCGGGACGCCTCTCAGCGGGCCACCTCTGAACACCCCAGCACCACCGCCACGCCCAGGCGTTTCCGTATCCGCACCGCCACCGATCGTGGCGGCAGTACGCCCGCCCGGCCCTGCCCGTTGGGCCCGGACCCTGTGGCTGGCCAGCTTCCTGGCGGGCTTCGGCGTCATCCTGACGGATTTCCTGGGCCGCAACGCGCATTTCGAACGCCTCAAGGGCGTCATCGGTGGCATGGTCCCGGACGGGGACGCCAAGGCACTCGACGGTGCCACCGCCGTCGTGTTCCTCGGCAGCCTGGGCATGCTCGCGCTGGTGACGGCCATGGAAGCGGTCCTGCTGGCAGTAGTCTTCCGGCACCGCGATTGGGCGCGATGGGCCTTGGCTCCCGTGGTCCTGCTCCACGCTGTGGTGACGGTGGTGATTGCCGATTTCGTCATCGCTCCCGGCGCTGACGGTGTGCTGGCGACCGTCCTGCTCGCAGCGCAATACATCCTGGCCGCTGCTGGCCTCATCCTGTTGTTCCTGCCGTCGGTATCGGCGTGGCTCAGGCGTGGACGGAAGGCACAGCCGGTGACACCCCGCGCCGCAGGACGCGGCTAGGCGGGCGCGTTCAGCGTCCGGCCGGAATTGCCGCGAGCATCCCTTCGCAACTGCGGATCACCACACGGCATGCGCCCAAGGCAGCCGGTTCGGTCAGCGGGTTCTCCGCGATCGCACGCCAGCGGTCCAGGCACGCCCGGGCAGCGTCGCTGACACTGTCTTCGCCTGAATCGTCAGGGAGGCCCAGCCTCAGCGCGGCTGACGTCCCGGATCCACCCACCAGGCGCTCGGCCTCGGCCGCGGCATCCGGGGCGAGCCCCACGCCGCTGGTCCGGAGGGCAGCCAGCAGCCTGAGTTCCCTGAACTCGTGCGCTCCGGCTTGGAGCCGCTCCAACGCCGTCACCAGTGAGGCTGCATCTTCCGGTGCCGTGCTTCGCAGCAAAGCTTCCAAACCCACGACGGCGGCGCGCGCCTTGAGGGCCTCGGCGCGGGTTTGGAACAACGAGGCGATGCTTTGAAGCAGTTGGCCCAAACCACTCCGCCGAGCAAGCTCGTGGGCCAGTGCCGTGGGATCGTCGAGCCCGCCCCGGACCAGGGCAACGCCCAGCCTGATGCCGAAGAGGCCGAAGCGTTCAACGAGCGAAACCCTGGTTTCCGCTGCGATTCCAGCGGGTTCGGTGGCCCGGACAAAGCGGTCCGCGGACAGCATGATCCGTTCCCACGCGGACTTTCCAAGGCCCGCCAAGGCAACCAACGCCTCATAGTCGGTTTGCCGCATGGTCCGGGAACTCTGCGCCAGCAGCCCCGCAACCGGCACTACGCCCAGGGCCAGTGGTTTCAGGTTCTCGTCGCGGCTGTAGCGGTCGGCGATCACTGCGGCGGAAATCAGGGAGTCGATCCTTCCGGCGCCGATCTCATCCGCCCTGGACAGCACGGCGAGCGCGTTGACAGTCCCTGATTGCCCGGCCACGTTGTCCCTGAACGATTCCAGGAACCGCACATCCGAGGCATGCATGTGGCGCATGAGGTAGATGACGGCGTCCGCGGCTGAGGGCGCGTTTTCGGGCAACAGGAAAGCCGTTGACCGGCCGGAAACATCCTGGGAGAGGGACGCGATTCCGGGGGTGTCGATCAGGGTCAGGTCCTTCAGGCTCGCTGCCGGCCAGTCCACCACCAGGCGCTCCACGTCCTCGGCCCTGATGCCGCCGAGCGGAAACACCAAACGGCCGTCCTCCCGGGTAACCGGCAATGGACGCGGTTCACCGTTCACCGGGAACAGGGTGACGCGCGGTGTGGCTCCGTGCCGGTACCACGTGACAATCCTGGTGCACTCTCCTGCATCCGTTGGGGCGATTTCCTCGCCGATGATCGCATTGAGGAGGGTGGACTTTCCAGCTTTGACCATCCCTGCCACGGCGATGCGCAGTGGTCCGGAGACCCTTTCATCGAGCTCGTCCAACACGGCCAGTGCGCCGGAATCGCCATGGAAGACCTGCCGGGCTTGTGCCAGGAGCCCGGCAGCATCGGCGATGCCGGAGTCCTCCATGGCGTTCATCCCGCCCTTGCAACGGACGGTTGGGCGCTGGGTGTGGCCCCGTCCTGGAGCGCAGCCGCAGCCTGGGCCAATGCGTCCACCTTTTTGAGCTGGAGCCGGATGTCCTTGATGCGCAGGTCCCGTTCCACGGCGAACGTCGCAGCGGCTTTCTGGGCGGCCGCCACGGAATCCGTCAGGGAACGGTGGTGCTCGTCCGCGATCTCGGTGAAATGGTCCCTGGTGGCCCGCTGGACCAGGCGCAGCCTGTCCTTGAGTTGCTTCCCCACTTGGAACACGACGTCGTCAACCTGTTTGCGGACCAGCGCTTTGGCCTCTGCCTGGCGGCGTTTGAGGCGCGCTTCCTTCTCTTCCCGGTACGCCTTGCGGCCCAGCAACAGCCCGGCGCCGACGGACAGGGGATTGATCAGGGCCATGCCAAAGATGCCTGTCAGGAGGCCGAACATCAGCACGCCGCCGTAGGAGCCGCGCATCCCGATCAACAGCTTCTGGAGCGGCGCCATCCTCCCGTCCTCCATGGTGGGCATCTCGCCCACAGGATCCAGCACTCCACCGGTATCGGCCACCTGCGTCAGCGGGAGGGCCACTTCTTCCTCGGAGAAGTGTTCAGCTACCTGGCCGGCAAGCCATTGGGCGCGTTCGCTGGTCCAAACGAAGGTGTCGGAGATGGCTGCTGCGGCGCTTTGTTCCAGCCAGAGGGAGAACTGTTCCCAGGCTGGTCCCGGGTCGCCTTGGTCGATGGCGTTTTCGGCCTCCCGTTGGATACGCCTCAACCGGTCCCGGAGGTCGTACTCCATGTCCGCGATGAGATCCCCGATGCCATCGTTAAGGGTGGTCTGCCAGCGGGCCGAACGCTTACGCAGGGCGTCGGCTTCCTGCTTTGCGGTTTCCAGGTCAGCGATCATGCGGGGCGTGCCGTCCGGGTTTTCCAAGGCTGCGAGCTCGGATTGCAGGGAGAGCCGCAGGTGCTCGGTGACGGACAGGAGGTCGTGCTGTACGGATTTCTGCCGGATCGCGGCCGCCCGCCCTTCGATGGTGTCCCGCAGGTACGCGATCAAAGCGGGAAACCCGGACTCCTCGTTCAGCTCCCTGTCCTGCAGCCGTGCGGCCTGGAGACGCAATTCGGAAGAAACGGGCAGCAGCGTCATCTCCGGTGCGACGTCGGAGAGATGCTGGCGGTCAAGCTCTGCGATCTGCCGCCAGGCCGGGTAGAGGTCGGTCTTCGAGAGGACGCACAGGACGTTCGGGCTGACCCGCATGGCTTGGCGAAGGAACCTGATTTCCGGCTCGGTGTATTCCTGGGAGGCATCGGAAACGAACACCACCGCGTGGGCCGAGGGAAGGGCCGTCAAGGTGGTGAGGGTATGCGAGGATCCCAGCCCGCCCACGCCCGGCGAGTCCACGATCGTCAATCCACCGGCGAGGAGCTGCCGGGGCAACGCCACCTCCGCCGCAACCAGGTTCTTGGTATTCCCGGGATTCCCGGCCTCCGAGACGTAGGCTGCCAGCTGGTTGATGTCCACCGGGCGGCGCTCCAGGTGCGGATCACCGGGAGCACTTTCCACTGACGGCGCTTCTCCCTGTCCGGGACTGTCCTTGGGGACCAGGACTGCAGCGGATGCGGGATCACCGTACTTGACAACCGTGGGAACGGAAGTGGCGATGTCGTCATCCACCGGGCATACCGGAGCATTGACCAGGGCGTTGATGAGTTTGCTCTTGCCTTGCTTGAACTCACCAACCACGATCACCCGGACGCTGGGATCACGCAACCGTCCGCGGGTTTGCTCCAGGCGCCGGCGAAGGTCGTTCCTCTCCCCCGCCAGTTCCATGCCCTGTTCCACCAGGGCGGCCATGCGTTCCGTTCCCGCCACAGTTGCTCCTCTGCTCCCGAACCTTCGTCTTCAGAACCTTCATCATCAGAACCGGCGAAGTGCCCGGCAGGTGCTTTCCCGCCTGCCGGGCACTGCTGGGGCTTGCTTGCGGTCTGTACTTACGCCGCAATCAACTCCTTTGTCAGTCGATGTCCACGTCGTTCTTGGCCACTACCAGCGAATCGTCAATGTCGTTGTATTCGACGTCGAGCTCGTTGTCCGCAATGACGGTGTTGTCCTCGATATTGGTGTAGTCCACGTCGAGTTCGTTGTCCGCCACGACGATCGAGTCGTTGACCGAGTTGTCCGTGTTCCCGTTGAGCGAGTCGTTCACCGAGTTGTCCGTATTACCCGAACCGTTGCCGTTGAAGGAATCGGCGACGTTCGTCGAGTTGTCCGAGTTGTCGTTGACCGAGTTATCCGAGTTGTCCGAATTATCCGAGTTGTCGTTGTACGAATCGTTCGTCGAGTTGTCGGAGTTGTCCGAGTTGTCGTTGTACGAATCGTTCGTCGAGTTGTCCACGGAGTTGTCGGTGTTGTTGGTGGTGGTCTCGTTGAAGGAATCCTCGATGTCCACGTCAACATCAACATCGGTGTTGTAGGAATCGTCCGTGTTGTACGAATCCTTGGTCACCGAGTGGTCCGAGTTGTCGTTGAACGAATCCCTGACGTCGATGTCCGTGTTGCCCACCTCAACGTCGCCCTCACCCTGCGAAACGATGTTCAGCGAGTGGTCATCCGAGTTGTCGGTGTTCGTCGTGGTGGTGGTTGTTGTTGTGGTGGTGGTGTTGCCCGAGTCCTTCACATCGTCGCCGGCAGCAATCGCGCCGTCGCCGGAGGCAATCACGGCCTCCTGGTTGAACATCTGGTTGACATCGCCGTTGGCCCAGATGTTCTGGTTGACGGACTGGTCGTTGATCGTGTCACGGTCATCGATGTTGGTGGTGTAGGAGTAGTTGTTCACCACGTGGACCAGCTGCTGCACGGCGTGGGCGTGGTCGTCCCAGTCACCACCGCCGCCACCGCCACCACCGTGGCCGTGGTCATCGTCGTGATCATCCCAACCACCGCCACCGCCACCACCGTGGCCGTGATCGTCGTCGTGATCATCCCGGCCACCGCCACCGTTGTGCTGCGGAGCGGGATGTCCGGATGCCCCGCCCCCACCCGTGGTGGCGTGGTTGCCGCCGGTGTTGTATTCACGGTCGAACGACGAACGCGCGTTGATCGGAGCGTAGTCCAGGACCACGGGCCGGACGGCATCCACATCGGCCGAGGAAACATGCCCCAGACCGGCGGCGGAAAGGGCTGCTTCCGGGTCGCGGACAAAGTCCTCTGCGGCTTCCGGGTTGTTGAACAGGCTCATCAGGAACTGTACGAGCTGTTGTGCAAGTGTTGGCATTGGAACGCTCCCTCACATTCTGTGTTGGGTGGAGAACGCCCGGCGCCTTTGCCGGGCTTGACTACAAACTATGGCCCGGGGGACGGCCGGGGCATCGGGGGCGGTCCCCCTACCGGCGGCGCCCGCGTTAGGGGATCCGGTGCCCGAACGTTAGGGGGCGGAGGGGTGTCATGCGTGGGGTGGGTGCGCGTCGCCCAAGGCCAAGCGCAGCCGGACCAGGAGTTCCGAGCGGTTCTCCGCTCCCAGACGGCGCCTCATGCGGGCCACATGGTGTTCGGCCGTGCGGGGTGAAATGTAGATGGCATCGCCGATTTCCCGGTAGGTTTTGCCCTCCAGCACCAGCCTGGCAACTTCCTTTTCGCGGGCGCTCAGTCCGGAAGGCTCGGCCTTTTCGGGGGCCCCTATGCCCGCAGCTTGGTCCTGCTGGGTTTCCGGCTGCGCGACGCTTCCCTGGGGGTGGATGTCCCGGGCACACGCCAGCAGCTTCACCATGTCCCGGCGCTCATCGGCCCGCGCGGCTGCGTGGCCTGCCAGCCGGGCGCCTTCCCATGGCATCCCGACGGCGGCCAGCCCGCGGGCCGCTGTCTCGACGTCGGACGCCACGAAGCGCCCGGCGAGGACCGAGACCCAGGCTTTGCCGCCGGCTGCCAACATGGCCGCGTAATGGCTGTGCCCGGAGGCGCGAACCAGCGCCGCGGCGTGCGGGGCCAACTCAGCAGGGTTCTCGCCCAGCAGCGCCGCCTGCACTGCAGCCCAATGCAACGGGACTGACCACAGCACCGGATTCTCCAGGCGGTCCAGCAACTCCCAGGCGCCCTGCAGGTAGTGGGCCACGCGACCCGTTTCGCGCAGACGGGCAGCGGTGATGAGTACTTCGCCCCACGGCAGCAGGCTGTAGAGGTCCACGGAAACGTGCATCATGGCTTCGCGGGCGTGCTCCCAGGCCAGGACCAGTTGATGGACTTCGCCGCTTCGCCGCGCGAGGCCAAGCTCAAGGGCTGCACGAAGGAACCGGTCCCTCGGCGCGAGGTCCCAGGGATTGGCTTTGACGGCCTCGTTGATGGCCAACCTGGCGTCGTCCGGGTTGTCCTGTTGCATGGCGCACCACGCCTGCAGCAGGAATAACCGCGGCCTGGCGGTGTCGCCACCCTGGGATGCGGCCAGGGCGGCCCGCACCACGGTGTCCGCTACCGCCGGCTCGCCGCTGTGCAGGGCGCACAGTGCGGCCAGGACGGCCGGGATCTCGGGCATCGGAGCAACCACTCCTGCAGCGTTCATCATGTCCGAAGCCCGGATCAGCTCAGAGAGTCCCAGCTCCGGCGAGGATTCCAGTGTTCGGCGCAGGCCGTCCCCCATGAGGGACAACGCCACAGCCAAAAGCGTGGGCGACCCCAATGAGCGGCCCTCTGTCAGGACGCCGTGCGCGCCAGCAACGTCCCCGGAGCCGATCATTGCCAATCCGGCCAGCGGCGCCGAGGCGCCAATCCGTTCAGGCCCCAGCCAACGGTATGTATCGGCACTGCGGGACAGCATTCCCCGCTCGGCCCACACGGCGGCAGCCACGTCCACGCCCAAAGCAAGCTCCGGCGGTTCGGGCAGGGCCAGTAACCGGTCCACCAAGCGGCCTGCGGCGTCAAGGTCTCCCGTAGCCGCGGCTGCCTGTGCACGCCGCGCTGCCGTGGGCAGTTCCTTGGCTCCGGACAGCAAGGACTCCGCGAACAGCGTGGCGGCCAAACCGGGATCGGACTCGAGCGCTTCCTCGGCCGCTTCTTCGAGTTCCGCTGCCACCTGGGGGTGGCGCAGCCCAGCCCGGGCAAGCTCCCGGGCCAACCCGCCCAACGGCCGGCCAGCAGCACGGTAGGTGTCCACCAGCTCCCGCTGCAGCGCGTGGATGCTGGCCTCCGGGGTGCCGTTCAGGAGGGCATGGCGCGCCGTCCCCACCAGGGAACCGTCCGGAAGCAAGAGCCCCGCTGCCGTGGCAGTCTCCCTGAGCTCTTCCAGGTCTTCGCGCCCTTTCAGGGAAGCGGGCAAGGGAGCCGGCAAGCTAAACCCGACCGCCAACGCCAGGAGCAATTCCCGGACGGCCGCCGTTGTGCCTTCGAGCCCATACCCGTGCCCCGGGGGTGCCTCAGCGGGGTCCTGTCCCGTCATCGCCTAAGCCACCGCGGTGGGAGCAGGAGTCTCGCCCGGGCTCGTCTCGGTTGGAGGTGGCGGGGGAGCCTGTTCCGTGACGGGGTCCGAAGGTACCGGATCCTGTGTGACGGGCGGCGGAGGTGGTGGTGCTTGGGTTGTCGGCTCGGGTGTGGGAGTGACGGGGTCCGGCACGGTGGTGGGTGGCGGGTCGGCCGGAGTGGTCACAGGTGGTTGGGTCGGGGTGGGGGTGGGCTCCGGAGCCGGCCCGCTCGCAGCGCCCCCGGTGGGGGTCGGCGTCGGCGTGACGGTTCCTGGAGCTGGTGCGGACGTGGGTGTCCCGGGTGTGGTGGCCCCCGGCGTGCCCTGTGCCGGAGCGGTCGTGCCATTTCCAGTGGCGGGGGCCGCGGCGTTTCCGGCCGCTGGGGCCGCTCCGCTGCCGGCCGCCGGGGCGCCCTTGGTAGCCCCCTTCTGCCCGGACCCGGTGGAGGTCCGGGCCGTGCCTGTCCTCGCGGAAGCGTCCAGGCCCTTCCCCGTCTGGCCTGCGGCGGGCGCTTCCCCGGCTTTCGCTCCCGAGGCGGCACCGGCCTGTCCCCCGCCTGACTTCGTGCCGCCGTCGCGCATCACGTCGGATCCCTGGGCCGCGAACACGGACAACAACCCCGCTCCCTCGGGAGTCTGGGCCGCCGTGGCGGTAACGATCGTCAGCACGGTAGCGGCAGCGGCAGCGGCGGCCGTCATCCTCATCCGGGAGCGCGGCGCG
Organism: Paenarthrobacter sp. NPDC018779; assembly: GCF_044391085.1. NCBI lineage: Bacteria > Bacillati > Actinomycetota > Actinomycetes > Micrococcales > Micrococcaceae > Paenarthrobacter > Paenarthrobacter sp. NPDC018779. The sequence continues at coordinate 12,300 of NZ_JBIRZS010000017.1, forward strand.
TGCCGGCCTGCTTTCGACGTACCCGCTGCCGCCTGCTTGAGCGCGGACAGTGCCGTTCGTCCATGCCCGACGCCGGGACGCGCCACCGGGCTCATGCCCCGGGTGCGGTGACCAGCCAGGGCGGTCAAACCGGCCTCGACGGCGGCGGCCTCACTGTCCGCTGTCCGACCATCAGCTGTCGGTGCCGCGGAGCCGCTGGAAACGGCAGGGCTGGCCGCCAGCGCCGAGCTCGCCGAGATCGCCGCGCCCAGGCAAATCGACGACTTCGGATCGGCATCAACCGCCACGGGCCGTTCAAGTTCCGCCGAAACCAACTCGGCCACCAACGGAATACGCGACGATCCACCGATCAAGAGAACGGCCGTCAGGTCCTCGGGGTCCACATGGACGGCCTCCAGGCTCCGCCCGAGGGCGTCCAAGGTGTCCTGGACCTGCGGCTCGATCATCGCCTCGAACTCGGAACGGACCAGGCGGATGGCCTGCTGCCTGCCCGGAAGCGCAACGGAAATGCTGGTTTCGCTGTCCAGGGAGAGCGCTTCCTTGGCTTCGCGGCATTCCCTCTTGAGCCGGGACAACGCCGAAAGGGTTGCCGGATGGTCCGCGTCCAGGGCCTGGACGGCATCTCCCAGATGGGCCACCACGTGACGCAAAACAGCGGCGTCGAAATCGGCGCCGCCCAAGGTTTCAATGCCGTCCGGATGGCCGATCAGTTCAAACCGATTGGCTCCGGCCTTGCGGAGAATCGCGGTATCGAAGGTGCCCCCGCCGAGGTCGTACACCGCGATGGTGCTGCCGTCCTCCACCCGGGTTTGCGAGGCGTAATGGAGGGCCGCGGCCTCCGGCTCGCTGATGAGGCGGATGTCCCCCAGGCCCGCCAGGTTGAGCGCCGCCAGAACCACGGAAGTCCGGTGCTGGCCCCAGGAAGCCGGGTGCGTCATGACAATCGAGGAAGCTGGACCACCCTCGCGTTCTTCGGCCTTGGCTACTACCCACTGGGCCAGGGCGGCGAAAACATCCTCTGGCGCCAGCCAATCGTCGCCCACTGCCAGGGGAACGGAGTCGCCGATCCGCCGTTTGAACTCCCGGACCATGCGCCGGGGATCGTCCAGTCCGCGGCGCTCGGCCGCTTCGCCCACAAGAACCCGGCCGTCCTCCGCGTAGTAGAGGACGGAGGGCACGGCACTTCCGTGGAGTCCAAGGGGGAGCACTTCCGGCGCACTCGTGGAGCCCTGGCCGGGCCTGAGCACGGCTGCCGCGGTAAAACTTGTCCCGACGTCAATGGCGAGAACATAGCTCATGGTTACCTCGAAAAAGAACATGGCATGGCGCATGCGGTCTTCATCACAAGCGGGGTCCACATAAGGTAACACTTGCCTTTGACAGGCAACAGCTTAATTTTGGGTTCCTGCCGGGCTCTCTCCAAGTGATAGTCGACTCGATGGAGAAAGCCCAGTTCAGGCCCCCGGAAGGCCTACAGCCCGGAGTAGGAGTGCAAACCGTTGAAGACGGTGTTCACCAGTGTGAAGTTGATGATCACGCAGGCGTAGCCCACAATCGACAACCAGGCCGCACGGGTTCCGGTCCATCCGCGGGTGGCGCGCGCGTGCAGGTAGCCGGCGTAGACAACCCAGATCACGAACGTCCAGACCTCCTTGGGGTCCCAGCCCCAGAAGCGTCCCCACGCCTTTTCGGCCCAGATGGCTCCAAACATGAGCGTGAACGTCCAACCCACGAAAGCCACCGTGTTGATGCGGTAGGAGAGGTTCTCAAGGCTCAGGGCGTTGGGGACCACCCGCATGAAAGCCAGGTTGTCCGGACGGCCCGCGGCGAGGTTCTTCTGCCTGTAGGACTGCAGCAGCTGCAGAGCCGACATGGCGAACGTCAAGGTAAAGAGTGCCGAGGACAAAACGGCAATGGAGACGTGGATGATCAGCCAGTAGCTCTGCAACGCCGGCACCAGGTGGCCCACGGGAGTCCAGAACGCCACCGAAGCGGCAACCAGCATGATGATGGCCAGGCCCACCACGAACGTACCAAGGAAGCGCAGGTCGCGCCGGACCAGTGCGATCAGGAACACGGCCACGGCCACGAACGCTCCGGTTGTGAGGAACTCGTACATGTTGCCCCACGGCACGCGGCCCGCGCCGAGTGCACGCGTCACCACGCCTGCGGCATGGATCAGCACGCCGAGGATGGTCAAGGCCACGGCAACGCGCGCGGGTGCACGGCGTTCGCCGCCGTACTTCATGTCGCCTGCCGCCGTGGCTTCCGAAACGGTAGTGCCCGACGTCGGACGCTCGCCACGGTCTGCGGGCCCGGCGGTGTCCGAAGCACCCAGGCCGACCCGTCCGGCGGCGACGGCCACCTTCCCGGCGGTAGCGCTGGCGGCCGCCTTCAGGTCGACGGCCCGGAGCGTTTTACTGCTCTTCGCCAGGTCCCACGCAAACGCAATGAACGCCACGGTGTACGTGCCGGCGGCCAGCAGCATGAACAGCTCGCTGTACTGGCCCAGGGTTTCGTTGATAGCGGGCATTACTGGTCCTTCGGGGTTGGGGAAGAGACGGAGTGGGAAGATTCGGTGGTGGTGTCGGCCACCCGCCATTCCCGGGCGAAGAGTTCGCGCAACGCGGCAGCCTCCCCGGCAAGGCGGTGGTCCTCGCCGCGTGCCAGCAGGCCGTATTCAACCATGGTCCGGCCGTCCTGGTGGGTTCCGGTGCGGACCCAGACCCGGCGGCGTCCCACGTACAGGGACAAGACCAGGCCGCCCACGGCCAGCAGGCCGAAGATCAGGGCGTACAACTGGCCGGGGTTGTGGTGGATGTCAACACCCACGTACTTCTTGACGCTGTCAAAAGTGATGCTTCCCTTGCCCTCGGGCAGTGTGGCCGTCTGGCCCAACGCCAGGACGATTCCACCGGCCTCGAGCTTCCGGCCGTTCAGCTGCGTCAGATCGCTCACGTCCAGTTCAAAAACGTTCTGGGGCGTGCCGTTGTCCAGGCCCAGGTCTCCAAAGTAGGAGTCCAGGTTCAGCTGCGGGTTGGCCAGGGCCGGGTCGGCGCTGAAGGAAATCCCTTGATCCGTCTCGAATGCCGTAGGCAGGAAGAAGCCGTTGAAGCCGAGCTGGTCCGGCTTGCCGTCCGGAACCTTGATGACCACCGATGAGTAGTAGTTGGCGCCCTGGACCTTCGCGGTTACGGGTCCTTGGAAGGCGATGTTGCCGTCACCGTCGCGGACCGTGACCACAGGTGCATAGCCGTTGCCCGTGAGGTACAGGCTGGTCCCGCCCAGGGAAATGGGGTCGTTGACCTTCAGCACTTCCTTCTGCTCGGGGGCATCAGGGTTCTCCTTGGTGGTCACCTCGGCCGTGTAGTCGATCGGCTGGCCGGTCTTGTTGGGCGACTCCCTGTCGAAGGTCGCCTGGAACTTGTCCAAACGGACTGAATACGGCTGCAGCCAGGCACTCTGGAAGTTGGTTCCCGGCGAGAACTGGTCGTAACCCACCAAGGTGTTGACGAACGTTTCGCCCTCCACCAGGATCCGCTGGCCGCTGTAGCCGAACAGACCGCCGATGGCCACGGAGACCAGCACGCCGATCAGCGAGGTGTGGAACACCAGGTTTCCGACTTCCTTCATGAAGCCGCGCTCGGCACCCACGCTCGGCAGCGCGCCGTCGGCGTCCCGCACCTCCACGCGGTAGCCGCGCTTCCTGAGCAGCCCGGCGGCATCGGTGATGGCCTTCGACGCCGGGATCCCGGCGTCGGCGGGCAGCGCCAGGGTGCCGTACTCCGGCAGCCGGGACAAACGCTTGGGCGTGCGCGGCGGCTGGGACTTCATCGCCTTGTAATGCGCAATGGCACGCGGAGTGACGCAGCCAATCAGCGAGATGAAAAGCAGGATGTAGATGGCCGAGAACCAGGCCGACGAGTACACGTCGAACATCTGGAGGGCATCAAGGAAAGGCCCGAACGTGGGGTTGTTCTTGATCCAGTCCGTGACGGTGACCGGGTTGGCAGGACGCTGCGGAAACAGCGAGCCCGGCACTGCCGCAATGGCCAGCAGGAGCAGGAGGAACAGCGCGGTCCGCATGCTGGTGAGCTGCGTCCAGGCCCACCGGAGCATGCCCAGGATGCCCAGGGTGGGCAACGCGGCATCGGACTTGGCCTTTTTCAGCTTGTCCTCGCCGGGGTTGCCTGCGTCAGTGCCCTCGGCAGCGTTCTTCTTGGATTTCACGGACTCGCTCATCAGATCGGCAACTTCACATCGGTTTGGAACCAGTACTGCAACCCGGTTACCCAGTGGCCCCACACGCCGGTGGCCATCAGGATGCCGAGCAGAATCAAAATGCCGCCACCTACCCGCTGGATCGCCAGGCGGTGCGTACGGAAGAAGGACATCACGCCCATGCCGCGGCGGACGGCCAGGGCAATCAGCAGGAAGGGCACCCCCAGTCCCAGGCTGTACACGAACGCCAACAGCGCGCCCTTCGCAGCCGAGGATCCCCCGGACATGCTCAGCAATTGCACTGCGGAGTACGTCGGCCCAATGCACGGCGCCCAGCCCAGCCCGAACGTCAGCCCCAGCAGCGGAGCGCCCCACAGGCCGGCGGGCGGTTTGGCGTGGATCTTGGCGTCGCGTTGGAACCACGCGAACCCGCCCATGAAGACGATGCCCATGATGATCACCAGGACGCCCAGCAACTGCGTGATCCAGGCGTTCTGCGGTCCCGTAAGCAGCGTGCCCAACTGGCCGAAGGCACCGCCCAGCAAAACGAAAATCACCGAGAAACCCAGCACGAACAGGCCAATGCCCACCAGCATGCGGCCCCGTCGCTGCTTCTGCAGGTCAACCCCGCTCAACCCCGTGACGTAGCCAAGATAACCGGGCACCAACGGGAGGACGCACGGAGAGAGGAAGGAAACGAGCCCCGCCAACAAGGCCACTGGCACAGCCAGGAGCAATGATCCGTTGAGGATGGTCTCGGCAAAGGGACTGTTCATGCGTACTACTCGGCCACTGCGGACGTGATGAGGGCCTTGAGGGTGCTCTTTTCAATCTCGCCGAGCACGCGGGAGGCAACCTTGCCTTCCTTGTCGAGGACCAGCGTGGTGGGAACGGCGTTCGGAGGAACAATGCCGGACACCGACAGGAGGACTGCCCCATCCTTGTCATTGAAGCTCGGGTACGTCAGGTTGAAGGTCTTGTCGAAAGCTTCGGCGGTTGCCTTCTCATCACGAAGGTTGACGCCGAAGAACTGCACGCCCTGGTCCTTGAATTCCTGGTGGAGGGCTTCCAACTGAGGAGCTTCCACACGGCAAGGGGCACAGGCAGCAAACCAGAAGTTCAACACGGTGACTTTGCCCTTGAGGTCATCCGGGGTCACTGCTGTTCCGTTGAAAAGGGTGCCCTTGAGGGCCACGGGGGCGCTACGGTCCGCTTTCGCGAACTCGGTGACCGATCCGTCGCCTGCAACGTAATTCTTGTTGTCGCCTTTGCGGGCCTGGTCTGCCAGGGAGTCCGGCTGGGCGCAGGCCGATAGTCCCATGGTGAGCCCGGCAAGCAGGACCCCACCGGCCGAGAGCGCGCCGCGGCGCGAGATGTTCTTCTTATCCACGGTTCCCTTTCACGCTCCCGGGGTGCTGGCGGCACCGGGCAGGAGAACAGCGGCCGGCTCGCTGTAGTCCACGCGGGCTACCTTGCCGTCGTCGTCGAAAACCAGGGAGGTAAGCGAGGCCAGGGTGCACTCGCGCTTTCGCGGATCGTGGGCCAGCCGGCGGCCTTCGGCTGATAGCCGGGTGGCCCAGATGGGCAACTGGTGGCTGACCATGATGGCTTCTGCTCCGTCGCCGCCGAGTTCGATAGCCTTGAGCCGGGCATCCTGCACAGCGGCGATGACGCGCGCTGCCTGCTCCTTGTAGGGCTCGCCCCAGGAGGGCCGTAGCGGATTGCGGAAGTAGTACCAGTGCTTGGGCTTCAGGAACTCGCTCCGCGTGGGGTGCAGGCCTTCAAAGTGGTTTTCCGCTTCGATGATCCGCGGATCCGTGGTGATGGGCAGCCCCAAAGCCTCGGACGTGGGCATGGCGGTTTCCTGGGCACGCGTCAGCGGCGAGGCCACCAAATGGACAATCCTGGCGCCTTGGTCTGCGCGCACCACAAAGTGCTCGGCCAGCATGCGGGCCATCTCCCGGCCGCGCTCGGAGAGGTGGAATTCAGGCAGCCGACCATACAGGACGCCATCGGGGTTATGGACCTCGCCATGGCGAAGCAGATGGACAGTTGCTTGGGGCATGTTTACCAGTTTCTCAAAGATGCGGGGCGATCTGAAATCTTCTACCGCTAGTAGAACTCAAAGTTTTCCCAAAATGTTCCGGGGAGTTGGAATAAAAGATGCATATGCATGTTTATACTAGACACGAAGCTCGGTTGACGCTTCAAGTAAACAGCTCGATCAGTTCAACCGGGTAAGCCCAACGATCCATCCCTACACCTAGGAGCAACACCATGATGACCCTTCCCGCCAACGTCTCCACCGGCACCTGGACCCTGGACAACTCCCACAGCGAGATCGCCTTTACTGTGCGCCACGCTGGCATCAGCAAGGTCCGCGGCCAGTTCAAGGAAGCCGAAGCCACGCTGGAAGTTGGCGAGACCCTGACCGATTCCAAGGTGACCGCTTCCATCCAGACCGCCAGCTTCGACTCGGGCGACGTCAACCGCGACGGCCACGTCAAGGGCGAGGACTTCTTCGACGTGGAGAAGTTCCCGGAGATCACGTTCGTCTCCCGTCACGTCAAGGCCAACGGCGACAGCTTCGACCTGGTGGGCGATCTCACCATCAAGGGCGTCACCAAGGAAGTTGCCATCGAAACCGAGTTCAACGGCGTGGCAGTGGACCCGTTCGGCAACACGCGCGCAGGCGTCTCCGGTGAAACCACCATCAGCCGCAAGGAGTTCGGCCTTACCTGGAACGCCGTCCTGGAAGCCGGCGGCGTCCTGGTCAGCGACAAGGTTGTCATCAACCTTGAACTCGCCTTCATCGCACCGGCTGCCGCCTAGCCTTTTCGCTGGACCCTGCCCGACGGCGCCCCCGCCCATCTTCGGTGTGCGGGGGCGCCATTTCGCATGCTCGGAAATCACCCGTCCATTGTTCGGCACCGACCCGGTATTTGGCTGCGAGTTGGCCCCAAATTTCCTATGCAACCTTCAACCCGCGGTCTACAGTGATGCCATGAGTAACCCAGACGAAGCACCACAGCCTCAGCAGCCCGGCTCCGAGCCACAGCAGCCCGGCAACGTTCCTCCTGCGGGTTACCAGCCTCCGCAGGGCTACCAACCATCCCAGGGCTACCAGCCGCCGTCGCAGCCGGGCCAATACCAGCAGCCCGGCCAGTACCAGCAGCCAGGCCAAAACCAGCAGCCCCCATACCAGCAGCCGGGATACCAGCAGCCGGGTCCCGGCCAGCCTGGACAGGGCCAGCAGGGTGGTTTCCACTTCGAAATGCCCACCGACGGACCGCGCAACTTCAACGATGTCCTCCCCCAGGGCGGCTTCTCGGGCATCTTCAAAGTCCAGGGGCTGCCTACGGAACTGAAGGTGTCCTACTTCATCTGGGTGATTTCGGGACTGCTCGGCCTGCTGTTCGGGCTGATTGGGTTCTTCGCCCTGATCGCTGCGTTCGCTTTCGCTCCGGGAATTGCGGCAATCGGCATGGTCCTCCTGATCATCTCCCTTGCAGTGGCGGCCGCCCAGGTGGTCCTGGCAATGAAGATGAAAGAGGGCAAGGAATGGGCCCGACTGGCCCTGACCATCATTGCCGGCGTTTCCCTGCTACTGGCCATTTTCGGTGCGGCAAACATGGGTTCAGCCGGCTCGGGCCTCGGCGGCAACCTGTTCAGCTTCCTGGTCAGCGCCGTCGCCGTCGTCCTTATGTGGCTCCCGAACTCGCAGCTCTGGTTCAAGGCAGTCAAGGGCACCGCCTGACGCGGAACCCGGGTACCGCCGTCGTGCACTAAGACGCCGTGCACTAAGACCAGCGGTGATGAAGGCCGCGGACTTCCCAACGGAGGCCGCGGCCTTCATCATGCAGGAGTACGGCCATGTACGCCTGCGTGATGATTTCTCCACACGCGGGAAATTCCTGCGTGTGATCCTCCGTACCACCGGGAGGCTGGGGGTACGGTGGATTCAGAACCATGGTGGGGGCACTTTGTTCTTGTTGACCCCAGCAGTATCAGCCGTCGACCAAGCAAAGGAATGCCATGAGCAACCCTCCCTACCCGCCGTCAAACCCGGGCGACTCCACTCCGGAGCAGCAGGGATCCCAGCCTTCGGCACCACAGTACGGACAGCAGTCCGAACCCAATGCTCCGCAGTACGGCCAGCCGTCCGCGCCGCAATACGGCCAGCAGGCTCCGAACGCTCCCCAGTACGGGCAGCAGTCCGCGCCGCAATACGGCCAGCAGGCTCCCCAGTACGGCCAACAGCCCTCTCCCTACGGCCAGCAGCCCGGATCGCCTTACGGCCAGGCCGCACCCCAGTACGGCCAGGACACCAACTGGCCCAGCCAGCAGCCGGGCCCCAGCACGGTCCCCCAGATGGTCAACATCGCTTTCTGGATGATCGTGGCCGCCGGAATCCTCTCGGCCATCAGCTCGCTGCTCCTGGCAACTACGGGTTCGGACGCCTTCATCAACTCCATGGTCCAGCAGGCAGCAGCCCAAGGCACCGAGTTCCCTGAGGGCTCCCTCGAAGGAATGAGGGGCGTCATCACCGTTGGTGCCATCATCGGCGCCATCGTGTCCCTCGGCCTTTATGCGCTGGTGGCATTCCCTGTCCGCAAGGGCAAGAACTGGGCCCGTATCCTCGGTACCGTCTTCGCCGCCATCTCGGTCCTTGGCCTGACCGGCCTGTTCCAGTTCGGCGCCACGTACGGCATCCTGCAGCTGCTGGTGATCCTGCTGGGAGTCGCGGCAATCGTCATGCTGTACCTGCCGGCGTCGGCACCGTACTTCCGCAAGCAGCAGCCGTTCGGCAACCCGTACGGCCGCTAAACCCAAACAGAACGTCAACGGGCGCGGACCCGGCGAAGGCTAAACGGCCTGGCCCGGTGTCTGCGCCCGTTGTGCGTGGTAGGCAAGGATCTGTAGTTCCGTGGCCATGTCCACCTTGCGGAGGTTGACATGCGGGGGTACCTGGAGGAGCACGGGGGCGAAGCTGAGGATGCTGCGGATTCCGGCCCCGATCACGCGATCACATACTTCCTGGGCCACCGTCGCCGGGAGGGCCAAAACCACCATGTTGGTGTGGGTGCGCTCCAGGACCCGTTCAAGTTCTGCGGAGTCGCTGACCCTGAGCCAGCCAACCTCGTTGCCGATCACCATGGGGTCGGCATCGAAAATGGCCACCACGTCGAAGCCCCGGGATTCGAAGCCGCCGTACCGGGCCAGCGCCTTGCCGAGGTTACCGGCGCCGACGATTGCCACTTTCCAGTCGTGTGTCAGCCCGAGGGCAGCGGCGATGTGCCGGCTCAAGTACTGGACCTCGTACCCTACTCCGCGGGTTCCGTACGAGCCGACGTAGGAAAGGTCCTTCCGGAGCGTCGATGAGCTGACGCCCGAGGCCTCAGCCAGCGCATCCGAGGAAACGCGTTCCACGCCTTCGGCTAGGAGGGAGTTGAGCGCACGCAAATAGAGGGTCATCCGGGCCACAGCCGCGGGCGGGATCTGCTTGGCGGCAGGTTCGTTGTCCCCGGTTGTTGCTTCCGGTGACGGTTCCAGCGCAGTCACGGTATTCTCCATTGCGTCGCTTGTTGTTCCACTCTATGGCTCTTGACCGGGCTCAACAAAAAGCCATTTCCTTGCGTGGGCAGCGCCCCTTAGCCCTCCAGCGCTTTCTTCAAAAGACGGGTGAGTCGCTGCTCATCGATGGTCCAGAAGTCGCGCTGTACACCGTCCACCAACAGCACCGGAATCTCCTCGGCGTACCGCTCGCGGAGCGCGGCGTCGCCGTCGATCGAGGTTTCGCTCCACTGCACGCCGAGGCCCGAGGTAACGCGTTCGACGGCGGCACGCGCCGCGGTGCATAGGTGGCAGTCGGCTTTGGTGAGGAGGACGACGTCGGGAATAGGCATGACTCAACGTTACCGGCTGCGGCGGCAGCACCCACGCGGCGGCCGACCATGACGCGCGAAGCGCGAGGCACCTGCAATTGACTAGACTCAAGGCATGCCCGACGAGAAGGACGCCGCTGTGCTCGCAGATGCCAAAGTGCCGCAGCACACCGGCGAGGCTGCTTTCTTCGACGTCGACAACACCCTGATGAAGGGCGCCAGCCTCTTCCACGTGGCCCGCAAAATGTACGAACGCAAGGCCTTCACGCTGTCGCAGGCCGCGGGCTTCGCGTGGAAGCAGTTCAAGTTCGTGATGCGTGGCGAGAACATGGAAGATGTCCATGCGGTCCGTGACTCAGCGCTGACCTTGGCTGCGGGCATTTCGGTGGACGACATCAAAGCGCTGGGCGAAGAGGTCTACGACGAGATGATCGAGTCGCGGATCTGGCCCGGCACCAAGGCACTGGCCGAACAGCACTTGCGGGTTGGCCGCAAAGTCTGGCTCGTCACAGCCACTCCCATCGAAGTGGCTACCGTCATCTCCACGCGGCTTGGTTTGACTGGCGCGCTGGGAACCGTCGGCGAGATCGAGAACGGCACCTACACGGGCAGGCTCGTGGGCGACATCCTGCACGGCCCGGCGAAGGCTGTGGCCGTCCAGCTCGTTGCGGACCGTGAGGGCCTGGACCTGGACCACTGCTGGGCTTACAGCGACTCCGCCAACGACATCCCTTTGCTCACTTTGGTTGGCCACCCCGTGGTCATCAACCCGGATGCCCGCCTGCGCCGGCACGCCCGCGAGAACAACTGGCCGGTGTACGACTTCCGTTCGGGCCGCCGCGCAGCCACCCTCGGACTGAAGGCAGCAACCGTGGGCGGCGCCATCTACGGCCTGTGGCGCGGATTCAGCCGCTTCCGCAGCCCCCGCTAAAACCCTCTCTCACCAAACACCCCCTCCCGACCGACGCTCTCTCACCAAACACCCCCTCCCCACCGACGCTCTCTCACCGAACCACCCCACCGGCCGCACCCTCTCTCACCACGGGAGGCCAACGCCCGGCGGCCTGTGGATAACTTCTGCAGGCAGGGTGCCTTCTGGGCAAGAATGCCCGTATGCAAAAACCCTCGACCTTTCCTCAGGCACTGGCTTCGGCGCCATTTACCCTCAACCAAGCCAAGGCGTTCGGCGTAGGGAAGCGGCAGCTTTGGAAACGGAGTTCGATCGAGGGGGTCAGTCAGGGAATCTTCAGGCCTTCGGACTGGGAGTTCGATTTAGCCTCCGCGGCTCGGTCCCTGTCGTCCGCGAGTCCGGGCGCCTGGATTTCGCACATAACAGCGGCGCGGCTCCAAGGCCTTTACTTGCCGCCATGGCTGGCCGATTCGAATGAGTTACACCTCAGCAAGCCCCGGAAACTACCGTCAGTTCGTCGGCGAGGTGTTATCGGACACACGGTAGTTGTCGACGACTCTGAAATCGAGTTCGAACACGGCATGTGGATGAGCACCAGGCCCCGAACTTGGCTGGACTTGGCACGCCAATTGCCCCTGAGGGAACTCGTTTGCGTCGGCGATCAGCTCATTCGCGTTCCCCGGCCCGAGTTCGAAGGCCGGGACACCCCATTTGCATCAATCAATGACCTTCGCGCGCTGATAGCACGGCATAAGAATCTTCAAGGAGTGGTGCGCGCCCGTGAAGCCCTGGATCTGATGCGCGTCGGAGCCGACTCCGCTACTGAGTCCCTGCTTCGACTGGCAATGCTCGATGCTGGCATCGCGGAGCCGGACTTGCAGGTGCGACTTCGCCTGAACGATCCATTCTCGCCGTCTGCGGACCTTGGTTTTCGGGAACGGCGCGTGGCCATTCAGTACGACGGCGGACATCACCTTTCGGAGGAGCAGATCTTTAGCGATCGACGCCGGGATAGAGCCTTTGAAGCGGCGGGATGGACAGTGCTTGTCTTCGGGAAGGACGATCTGGCGGACGGCTTCACCAAGGCAATAGTCGGAATCAAGAAGGCACTCCGAACCGGGTGGACGGATCCGTCGGTCGAATCCGGTTTCGCGTCCGGACGGTGAGAGAGCGTCCGCCCCAAACAGGCGTTCGGTGAGAGAGCGTCCGCCCCAAACGGGCGTTCGGTGAGCGACGGTTTGGAATTTGGGGGGATTCGGTGAGAGAGCGTCCGGGGGTGCAGAAATGCCCGCCGCCTTTGCAGGCAACGGGCATTCACGCTTGATGAAGTATCTCTACTTCTTATTGCGGCGCTGGTGGCGAGTCTTGCGAAGCAGCTTGCGGTGCTTCTTCTTGGCCATACGCTTGCGGCGCTTCTTGATAACTGAACCCACGAAAGTTCCTTACAAACTAGATGAAGGTCCTGTCTGTTGGAACGGATCCGCGGACAAAGCAGCAGACGGTACAACTGACAGATTCTTACAATGACGTAAAACGTTCCTTAACAGGGTACCGCTTCACAGGGGCACCCAATGACCATCGACCAACCAGCGGACTTTGGCAGGACTCAGGCGGTCTCCGATTGCCCGTCCACAACAGCACCTTTGAGGTACTGGGCAACGGCCTCTTCCGGAACCCGGAAGGATCGGCCGAACCTGACGGCGGGCATTTCCCCTGAGTGAACCAGTCGATACACAGTCATTTTGGAAACACGCAAGACGTCGGCTACTTCAGCCACCGTCATGAAACGCGCGTTCGAGAAGTTAGTCTCTGCGGACATTTCCCATATTCCTTTGCTCTCAGACAGTAGGACACCCCCAGTAGAGCGGTGTGCCGATGCTGAGCCATCAAACAACCATGTGCTAGATACTCTAGAGGCTGATGGGGCCAATGTGAAAGCAGTTTGGAAAAGTGGGACTACACTTCCCGCTTGCTGGGGCCTTATGCACAGGCCGAAATCCGGACCTCAAAGTAGAAGGCGGCCACCGCTACGCTTGATGCCATCGGGCAGCCGCCCGTGCGCCGTTAAAAACAATGGACCCGACGGCAATCGGGTCCTTGTTCAGCGCGGTGCGCTCATTGATGCGGTAAGAGGCCATACCCTCAAACGCCACACTTTGAGTGTATGGCCCTGCGCGCGTCGGGCGCAACGTCGGTTGCTCCGCCTGTGTGCGCGCCGCATCCCACCCACTGGGAGGGGGTGCCGGCATGTCATCCAAACGGAAACGGGAGGAGCCATGGGGCGCCATGAATCTGGTAGTCAACATCATTCGCTTGGCGATTGATGTTGTCCGCCTGTTCTGGCACAACATCCCCTAGGGGAGCGGTGGCCGTCAGCAATTCCTGACGGCCACCGTCGTTGCTGCGGCCCCAATGGACGCTTACTCCGCCGTTGCCAGGCGGCGCTTCCTGGCCGAGGCTGCGAGCTGCTCCAGCACGGAAGCCGTAACGTCCCATTCCATGCAGGCATCCGTGACGCTTTGGCCGTAGACGAGCTCCTGCTCCCCCGCCAACTGCTTGGCAACGTCAAGGTTCTGCGCGCCACCAACAAGGAAGCTCTCCAGCATCACCCCGGCAATGGGGGAAGAGGCACCAGCCTCAAGCTGCGCGCCGATTTCCAGCGCAACCTCGGCCTGGCGGTGGTGGCTCTTGCCGCTGTTGGCGTGGCTGGCGTCGACAATCAACCGCGGGTTCAGCCCCTTGCCCGCGAGCTTGGATGAAGCAGCTGCAACGTCGGCCTCGGAGTAGTTCGGCCCCTTGCGTCCGCCCCGGAGGATCACGTGGGTATCAGGATTTCCGGCCGTCGCCACCAAAGCTGCCCGGCCGTCGTCGTCGATTCCGAGGAAGGCCTGCTCGGCAGCAGAGGCGCCGCACGCGTCGATGGCCACCTGGAGGTCGCCGTCGGTGCCGTTCTTGAAACCGATGGGCATCGAAAGCCCCGAGGCGAGCTGGCGGTGGATCTGGCTTTCGGTGGTGCGTGCGCCGATGGCGCCCCAGGAGACGAGGTCGGCCATGTATTGCGGGCTGATGGGCTCAAGGAATTCGGTGGCCGTGGGCAAGCCCAAGGATGTGACCTGCTTCAGGAAGCCCCTGGCTGCCCGCAGGCCGGCGGCGATGTCGTGGCTGCCGTCCAGGTGCGGATCATTGATCAGGCCCTTCCAGCCAACCGTGGTGCGCGGCTTCTCGAAGTACGTGCGCATGACGATCAGCAGGTCTTCCTTGTGCTTCTCGGCCTGGCTCACCAAGCGGCGGGCGTATTCGAGGCCGGCCTTGGGATCGTGGATTGAGCATGGCCCCACAATGACCAGGAGGCGATCGTCCACGCCGTCCATGATGGCGCGGACTTCGTCACGGCCACGGTCGACGACGGCAGCTGAGCGGGCGTCCAGCGGCAGCTCTGCGATGAGGTCCTGCGGTGCCGGAAGCGGCTCGAAGCGGGCGACGCGAAGGTTCGAGGTGGCGGGCTGCGAACTGTCCGCGGTCAAAGTTTCCGGGGCGATGCTGGTCATTTTTCTGGGTCCTGTCCGGGATGCGGAGCGGGCCCCTTTTCAGAACCCGCCGGATATGGCGAAGGGCAGAGAATGATCTCTGCCCTGTTGGCTCTGAAGGAAAGTTGGATGCGTGTCAGTTAGACGCGGGCCCCTCCAGAGCCAACGAAAAATACGCATACCAACGGTTAGTCATAGCCACACCATAACCGCGCGGGATCAAACCCGGCAAATCGTGTCCGTTATGATGACAAGAGTTTGCGCAGGAACTGCAATTGCTTAATCCAGTGGTGTTCCTGCCCGCCTTCGTGGTTGTTGAAGCGGTATACCTCTATGTCCTTCTCCGGGGATCCGCCGGCCAGGCCGTAGTTGTTGTAGCTGGCGAACACCGTGGACGGCGGGCAGATATCGTCCATCTGCGCGGCAGAGAACAGCGCCGGGACGGTGGCAGCACGGCCCAGGTGGACGCCGTCGAAATAGTTCAGCACCGCCAGCGTGGATTCGTAGCGGTCGCGGTGCCGCCCAAGGAACGAGGCAATCTCCGGGTATGGCCCCCGCGGCGCAATATCGATCGCACGTGGGAAGTCCTGCAAGAAGGGGACATCCGGCAGCGCGGCGATGACGCCGTCGAGCCTTCCGGCTGTGAGCCCCGCAGTGGCGACCGTAATGCCGCCGCCCTGGCTGACGCCCGTGAGGATCACTGTGGAAGGGTCGACGGCGGGATGCTGCTGTGCCGCTTCAACCGCCCGGAAGGCGTCGGTGTAGACGCGCCGGAAATAGTACTCATCCTGGTGGCCGGAGCCGCGGGTCATGAGGCCGGCATAGTTCACCCCACCGGCAGAGGGGTGCGGGTCCGGGGTGTCTCCGGAAACGCCGCCATAACCCTGGCCCCGGGTGTCCATGATGAAGTGTGCGTAGCCGGCCTGGGCCCAGCGGGTGTTCTGGTTGACCAGTCCGCGGCCGCCGGAGTAGCCGATGTATTCGACCACCACGGGAAGGCGCTCCCCGGCGTCGCGGTGCGCCGGGACGTGCAACCAGCCCTTGATCCGGTCTCCGCCGAAGCCGGAGAACGTGACGTCGAAGGTGTCAATGACGCTGAGGTAGTTGTCAACGGGCTCAAAGACGGCGTCCAACGGAAACAGCCGGGCTTCAGAGATTGTCCGGTCCCAGAAGCTGTCCAGGTCGGCAGGCGGCAAGGCGCCGGACGTGTAGTCGCGGAGTTGGTCGAGGGGAAGGTCAAAGAGTGGCATGGTCCGTTCCAGGGAGAGGGTAAGAATTGCGGAAGGTGAGGACATCCTACGTCATGGCAGGGTGGTGGCTGTCACAGAGCTTCAACCAGCAAGTTGCGGTAAGCCGCCACCAGGGGCGCCATCTGCCGGATTCCAAAGTACCCGCCCGACAAGTGCCCGGCGGACGGATCAACCCAGTCGAACAACGAGAGCCCGTTGATGGAGAAGGCCACCCGGGGCCCGTCCTTGGTTACGGCCACCCGGTAGAACCCGTCCGCGTCCTCGGCGGGCGGGAGTGGGTCGGCCCCCTGTGCAACGAGTTCGAACCCGGCGCTCTTTCGCAGGTTGCACGTCCGGAATGCCCGCTCGGAGGCGTACTTGTGGCGGAAATAGGAGACATGAAGCGCATCGAGGTCTCCAGAGTGGTACTGCGGGTAGTAGCCGGTGCGCGGTAACAACCTTGGGGAGAACAGGTCTTCGCCACCATGTCCCCGGGCGGAGAAAAACACCATGGCAAGGCCCGGTTCCTCGACCGGCAGGAAGTCCCAGCTGATCCGGACGCGGTCCGGCAATTCCTGGGGGCACCACAGTGTCCAATGGGCGTGGTCGCCGAATTCGTCCGCGTCCACCGTGCCGGAGAGCAGCAACGCGCTGCCCCCTGCTGCAACGCCAGCGCCCGCTGCTTCAGCGGCACCGCTGGCCACCGCCGATGCCGCCCCCGGCCCGCCGCCGTCGTACGTTCCTGCCGCCACCGGTCCCTCAGCGACCCAGTCCGCCACATCTTCCGGCCCCCGCAAGGGGTTCCGGTACAACACGTTCAAGCCGAAGCCCCCGAACGGACCGAAGAAGCCAAGCCATAGCCCAGCGACTCCAACTGCCCGGCCACGTGGGCGGCGATCATGCGGGCGCCCTTCTGGTGGAAGTGGGTGTTGTCCTCCAACCCGCCGGCCCAGTGTGCGTGCTCTCCCGGCGCGAAATGGAAGAACAGCTCCTTGGAGCCCTCCTCCCCCAACTCCTGGTACAGGGCGCGGGTCCAGGCGTTGAGGTCGATCACCTCCAGCCCCAGCTCGCCGCCGAGTTCACGCACGACGGCGGGGAACTCGCCGAGCGTCTCCTGCAGCACTCCGGATTCAAAGTGCCGGCGTTCCACCGATGTGCACAACATCGGGACGGCGCCTTTGGAGCGGACTTCGGCAACCATGCGCCGGAGATTCTCCGCGTAGCCGGTACGGGCGGCGAGGTGGGCACGCTTCTGGTCGTTGTGCCCAAACTGGATCAGTACCAGATCTCCCTGGACGGCCTGGTGCAGCAATTGGTGCCACAGGCCTTCTTCCCGGAACGATTCGGTGGTGGCGCCGCCCTTGGCGTAATTGTGCACGGCCGCCCACCAGTAGGTTTCGGGCGCAAGGTGGGCACCCCAGCCGCTCATCGGATACTCGAAGCTGGGGCACGCGGCAACAGTGGAGTCGCCGGCGAGGAGGATCTTCATGGTTTCCTTTGGTTGAGTCTTAGCCCTTGACCGAGCCGATCAGCATGCCCTTGGCGAAGTGCTTCTGGAGGAAGGGGTAGAAGATGAGGATGGGCAGGGTGGCCACGACGATCACCGCGAACTTCACGCCTTGTTCGGGCGGGATGTACGTGGGATCCACGTTGCCCGTGCCCAGCAGGTCCGAGGCCGCGGTCACCTGGCGCAGGTACATCTGCAGGGTCCACATGTTGTTGTCGCTGAGGTAGAGCAGGGGTGACATGAAGTCGTTCCAGATACCCACGGCGTAGAACAGGGCGAAGGTTGCCAGCACCGGCTTGGACAGCGGCAGGAGGATGCGCCAAAGAATGCCGATCTCCGTGGCCCCGTCCATCTTGGCCGATTCCTCCAGCTCCGCCGGGAGCTCCTGGAAGAAGTTCTTGATGATGATCAGGCTGAAGGGGTTGATCGCTGCCGGAAGGATGAGGGCCCAATACGTGTTCAGCAGGCCGAGGTCCTTCACCAGCAGGAAGGTGGGGATCATGCCGCCCGAGAACACCATGGCGAAAACCACCAGGGAAAGGATCAGTTTCCGGCCCCGCAGCCCGCGCTTGGCCAAGGGGTATGCCATGGTCACCGTGAGCAGCAGTTGGATCAGCGTGCCCACCAGTGTCACCAGGACAGTGGTGAGCAGGGCCTTGGTGAACGCGGGTGTGGAAAAGATGTATTCGTAGGAACCGAGCGTGAACTGCTCGGGCCACACGAAGAACGCACGCCGCGTGATTTCGGCTTCCGTCGCGAACGAGCCTGCCATGACATACACGAACGGCAGCAGGGTGATGATCCCGATCAAGCTAAGGAACACATAGTTGGCAGCATCGAAGACCCGGCCGCCGCGGGTGTTGTGAATCTTCATTAGAACAGTCCGCTCTGGTTGAACCGCTTGGACAGCCAGTTGGTGCCGAAGATCAGCACGATGCCCACCAGGGATTTGAAGAGCCCGACGGCGGTGCTGTAGCTGTACGCGCCTTGGGTGATGCCCACGAAGTAAACGTAGGTATCGAAGACGTCGGCCACGCTGCGGTTGAGTGCGTTGGTCATGAGGTAGATCTGCTCGAAGCCCGTGTTCAGCATCTGGCCGATCGCCAGGATGAGCATCACGATGATCGTGGACCGGATTCCGGGCAGCGTGATGTGCCAGACCCGGCGGAACCTGCCGGCACCGTCGATGACGGCGGCTTCGTACTGGTCCTGGTCAACGGTGGCCAATGCAGCAAGGAAGATGATGGTTCCCCAACCCGTGTTCTTCCAGATTTCCTGAAGCACGATCAGGGGGCGGAACCAGTTGGGGTCGGAGAGGATATCCACGTTGGTCCCGAAAAGGCCATTGACGAACTGGAACAACGGGCCGATGTCCAAGGCGAAGAGCAGGAAGCTCAGCGAGGCCACGATGGTCCAGGACAGGAAGTGCGGAATGTACACGAGGGTCTGGACGGTGCGTTTGAGGATCGAAAGCCGGACTTCGTTGAGCAGCAAAGCCAGAACGATGGTCAGCGGGAACGCGATGCCGAGGTTCAGGAAGGCCAGGATCAGGGTATTGGCCAGAAGCCTGGGGAAGTCCGGATTGGCAAAGAAATCCGTGAAGTTGGTGAACCCCACCCACGGGCTGCCGTTGACTCCCAGGAACGGAACGTAATCCTTGAACGCGATCGAGACCCCGTACATGGGCCCGTAGCGGAAGATCGCGAAATACAGCACTCCCGGCAGCAGGAGCAGGTAGAGCCACTTGTAGTGCGCAAAGTGGACAGCGAAGCCACGCCGCCGCGCCGGGGCGGGCGGCTGTGTGGCCGCCTGCCCCGGAGCTTTGGTCTCAACGACGGGCGCTGTCACTTCTTGTTGTCCTGCCAGAGCTTGTTGATTTCTTCCTTGACCTTGTCACCGCCGCTGGTGTTCCACAGCTTGATGGCGTCCTTCAGGCCCTGCTCGTCGATCTGGCCGGCGAGGTACTTGATCCGGGCATCGGCCACGATGTTGTCCAACTGCGCACCCTTGGCAACGTAAGTGGGCGAAACGAAGGCAGCGGCCGGGTTGTACACGGCGCTCTTGACGTCCTCGGCCATGACCTTCACGCGGTCATCGAACACCTTCTGTTCGTACTCGGAAGGCTGCTTGATGGCGTAGAAGTTGTTGCCCGTGACGTTGGTGCCCAGCTGCGCGTAGCTCTTGATGTCAGTGTTGACCACCTTGCCTTCGGGCGTTTCAGGCTTGATGGTCGCGGCCAGGTTGCCCTCGACGGCGAAGTTGACGCCTTCGATGCCGTTGTTCAGCAGCACGGCGACTTCCTTGCTGTTCATCTTGTCCAGAAACTGCAGGACGTTTTTCAGCTCGCCTTCGGTGCGGACGCTCGACTTGGGGATGGCCAGGAAGCCGGAATAGCCGTCGGTGGGGTGGGCGTGCAGCTCCCCGTCCGGACCTTTGAGGCTGCCAACGAAGCCCACCTTGTTCTGGAAATCATTGGGGTTTGCCTGCTTGAAGAGGTTGATCAGCACGCTGACCCGGGAGTCGACGTCCACAATGATGCCGCCCTTGCCGTTGAAGAACGGCTCGTTCCACTTGGTGCCGTCAAAGGTGGCGAAGTCCGGGTTGATGAGCTTCTCGTCCACCATCTTCTTGATGAAGCGGTCAGCTTCCAGGAACTCGTCCGTTTCGAAGCTCGGAACCAGCTTGCCGTCACGTTCGGTCCAGCGGTTGCCCGCCCCGAACCACGTTTCGATCATGTCGTAGGGGCTGTTGGTGCCCAGAGCGCCCCACTTGGGGATGGTGATGCCGTAGGTGTCGTTCTGGCCGTTGCCGTCAGGATCCTGCTCGGTGAAGGCCTTGGCCACCTTGTAGAGGTCTTCCACGGTCTCAGGTGCCTTGAGGCCCAGCTTGTCCAGCCAGTCCTGGCGGAACATGACGGCCGCACGGATCGGGTTGCGGGCACGGAACACGCCATACACCTTGCCGTTGACGCTGGCGTTCTGCTCGACTTCCGGGAAGGTGGTCTTGAGGTTCGGGTAATCCTTGAGCTTGTCCGTGAGGTCCCAGAACGCTCCGGCTTCGGCGTTCTTCACGAAGCCCGGCGACTTGCTTTGTACCACCAGCACCTGCGGGATCTCCGACGACGCCAGGGTGATGTTCATCTTGTCTTCATACGAGGAGTTTGGCGTCCACGTGATGTTGACGTCCTTGCCGGTCAATTCCTCGAGCTTCTTCTGCACCGCGCCATCGGCCGACGGTGGCTGGGCTTCGAGGAACGGCGCCATGATGCTGACACTTTTCAGGTCGGCTGCAGGCGCTTCGCCTCCGCCACACGCTGTAAGGGCCAGCGCTGCGGAAACAACGACGGCGGCTGCGAGCGTTGGTTTTCTACGGTTCATGATGTTCCTTTTCCACTTCTTCGGGGTTGGTGTCCGTCGGGTCTGTTGGGGCCTCGCCATGGAACCTCTTGATGGTCCACAGGTGGTGCCCATGTTCGTCTTGATACGTTTCATTCATGCCCGCGCCAAGGGGGTCCATCGAAATGCCGGAGTGCCCCTGGATGTCGAGGGAACGGTGCAGGACATGGTTCTTAGGGGAGCTGGCGTCACGCAAGGCTGGCCTCCTTGGCAGGGTTATCCGCCGCCACGCTGGGCGCTTCACTGCCGGCAGCCGCCACGGAATCGTCATTGGCGGTAAAGAAGCGGTCGCAGAGCCAACCCGTGACGTACAGCCAGGCGCCGATTCCGAAGAAGGGCAGCAATCCGGGCACCGCACGGCAGGCAAAGACTGCGGCGGCGGTCACGAACAGGAGGATGGCAGTCCCGGCAAGGTGGCGCATGGTGAAACGGGAAGCCATAAGGAAGTACTGCGGCAACGGCAACTCGTAGCGGGCATACATCGGGAAGAGGTGGCAGACCGCACCCGCGGCCAACAGCATGGCCAGAAGGACCGCGATGGAGGCAAGTTGCGAGCCGAGATCCCGGCCGCCGGAGAAGTAGCCCCAGTTCAGGACGAGCGCCGCCGCCACCAGCAACACCGGCAGGCCGAGCGCGTTCCCCTTGGCGAAGTTCTTGAAGTACTCCCGCGCGAAGCGACGGAACAGTGGCACTGAATTGCCGCGGACCTTGTCTCGGACCAGGATGTGGGCTGCCGCCGTACTTGGCCCGATTCCCAGAACCACGCCACCCAGAAGGGTGAAGGCGATCCAGAGGACGTTGAGGCAGGCGATCCACAGGAGTGTGTCGAAGAACGTGTAGGCCCGAAAGCCAAACGCACCTGACGCCATGGGACTCCCCCTTTCTCCATCGTTGCAGAACAGGCCCAAGTAACTCGCAGTTGTTGTTGTTTTAGGGCTCAGAGCAACCACAAGTGCCAGTCAGTTGGGGTAGGCCGGGGATGGGCCAACTTCTGAAGTAAACGCTTTCCCAGCAACTTAGGCTGCGGTCGGCGAAGGAGTCAAGAGGTTGCATTGAATCGTTACATTTGCGTGAAGTCCGCGTTACACTGGCTTGAGCACATTCGGGAAAGCGCTTGCCGCCAAATGTGTGCCCACCCCTTGGCCGAACATCCCACTAACGGAAATACTGTGACGAAGGCGTCAGCGCCCTCGTTGCCGCCCCAGATCGCAGCATGCACCAGAGGAGCCCCATGGACACCCCATCCACCAAACTGAGCGCCGCCGCACCAGGGTCGACCGCCGCACCAGGGTCGCAGGCCGCACCAGGGTCGAAGGCCGCACCAGTGTTGACGACGGCCCCGGCCAGGATTGCCTTGGTTGGCGTCCATGGGTTCGGCCTCCACCACCTGGGCAACCTGAACAGGCTTTCGGCGCAGGGACTGGTGGAACTGGTGGCCGTGGCTGATCCGAATCCGCCGGCTCCCGGGGCGCTCCCGGAGACCACCGCCGTGCACTCGGACCTCGATTCGCTGCTCGCCGGCAACCACAGCCCGGACGTCATCATAGTGGCTACGCCCATCCAGACCCACGCTCCGCTGGCATTGTCGGTGCTGGCATCCTCGGCAGATCTCTACCTGGAGAAGCCGCCCGTTGCGTCCATGAAGGACTTCATCAGCCTGCAGCAGGCCGCCCGCGACTACGGACGCAGCGTCCAGATCGGATTCCAAAGCCTTGGATCGCATGCCCTCGCAGCGCTGGCGTGCCTGGCACGGGGCGAAGCTTCGCCCGAGCTTCCGGCTATTGGCAGGCTCAAGAGCATTTCCGCGACGGGCCGTTGGGTAAGGGACCGCGCCTATTACAAGCGCTCGCGCTGGGCCGGGAAGCGCAGCATTGACGGTGTTGACGTGGTGGACGGCGTGGCCACCAACCCGCTGGCCCACGCGATCGCCACTGCGCTCCGGATCGCCGGCGCCCGTGAGGCCGAAGACTTGGCTTCGGTGGACACGGACCTCTACCGCGCCAACGAGATCGAGTCGGACGATACGTCCGTGATCCGGCTCCGCACCTCGAACGGTCTGACCATCACCTGCGCCCTCACGCTCTGTGCCACCGAGTCCGTTGAACCGTACATCACGCTGCACGGCAGTGAAGGGACGGCCGTTTTCCACTACACCGAGGATCGTGTCACCGTGACGACGGGCGCCGGTGCGACCACCCACACCTTCGGCCGCGACGACCTCACGGAAAACCTGCTCCAGCACCTGTCCAAGGGAACGCCCTTGCTGAGTCCGTTGGACCACAGCGGCGCCTTCATGCGGGTCCTCGAAGCCATCCGCACGGCTGAGGCACCCACGGCCATTCCCGCATCGCATATTGAGTGGGTAGGAACGGGCGAGCAAGCGCATGCAGTGATCCCGGGCATCGAGGGGATCCTGGAACGCGCCGCAATCGCAAATGCCACGTTCTCAGAACTGGGTCTCCCCTGGGCCACCCGTGACCAAGCCGGCACCGAACCCCTGTTCCAGACAGCAAAGAATGCAGTCACTACGCTGCGGACCGGGACCGCCCTGGACAGCGGCCTGTCTCCACGCCCCTACCTGCACCCCGTCACCACGCAGTCCGGCATCGTGGTGACCGACCACCTGCCGCTGGACCACGCCTGGCACCTGGGAGCGGGCTTCGCCCTGCAGGACGTCAACGGCACCAACTTCTGGGGCGGCCGCAGCTACCGGCGGACGGCAGGACGGTACGTGGACCTCGAGGACCACGGTCGGATCGAAGTCCGACGCAGCGTTCGCCACCAGGACAACGCGGTCCTTGATCTTGAGTGGATTGGCACGGACGGCACCACCCTCCTCACCGAGAAGCGCACCTACGAGCGTTCCGTCGTTGACCACCGCACGTGGCGGCTGGACATCCGGACCGAGCTGACCGCCGTCGTTGATGCCACGTTGGGAAGCCCGGGCTCCCATGGTGCCGCCGGCAGTGGCTACGGTGGATTCTTTTGGCGGCTTCCCGTCAACGGCCAGCCGCGCGTCTTTTCCTCCACAGCCGAGGGCGAAGTGGCCGTGCACGGATCCGTTTCGCCGTGGCTGGCGTGGGCTGGAGCGTTCGACGGCGGACCTGTCACCTTGGTTTTCGGGGCGCCACAAGAGTCGGCTGATCCGTGGTTCGTACGGCAGGACGGGTACCCGGCCGTAGGCTCGGCCCTTGCCTGGGACTCACCCGTGGAACTCAAAGCAGGCCAAACGCTGAGCCGGACCATCCCTGTGTGGATCAGCGACGGATCCTTGGAAACTGCAGAAATACAGGCCCTGGTGGCAACACGGTGAACGCGTTTTCGGCCCAAGTACTCACGGCCACCCGCCCCACAGTCCAGGGCCTCACCCGCTGCCTCACCGCCCCAGCCACGCCGACGTTTGCCTGGCGGCTGGCGGCAGCGTCACCGGACGCAGTCCAAACCGGCTACCGCATCAAGGTCATGGACAACCGGGGCAGCACGGTCTGGGATTCCGGTCAGGTCCTGTCCGGACAACAACACCACATCCCCTACACAGGGCAGGACCTGGCTCCGGACTCCGACTACACCTGGACCGTGCAGTTAACGGATGCCGGGGGCGTCACGGGTGCCGCCTCTCCCCCGGCCGCCTTCAGCACGGGCCTCGGCGCCACCGGAGAAGGCTGGTCTGCCCACTGGATCCACCGCGCTCCCGGTGGCCGCGCCCCGATGCAACTCATGGACGGCTTCCTGCGCGTAGCAGGCAGTCCGCACGCTCCGTGGCCCGTCCAAGCCGAGGGACCGGCCACCGTCGAGGCGCGGTTCCGCCTCCGATTGGGTACGGCGGGGATCCTCCTCCGCAGCGATAGCGCGGGGAACGGCCTGCTCCTTGAGCTCAAGCCCCAAGGCGCTGCACTGCTCAGGCAGGCACCGGGCTGGGAGATCGGAGCCGCCGCCGCGCCTTCCACGGAACCGGTGGCCGAGACCCAGGGTTTCGAAGCCGCAGCAGCGTCGCGGGCGGGAACGACTCCCGCCGACGGCTGGCAGGACCTCACCGTGACCGACGACGGCGAGGGGATCGTGGTCGTCATTGACGGAAAGCAGGTGCTGGCCGCGCGCGCACCCCGCCATGCCGGTCAAGGAACCGGCATCGCCTTCCACCAAGGACCCCGCAGCCAGGCAGAGTACCGTTCACTGACGGTGCATGCTGCGGGCACCACCGTGCTGGAGGCAGACTTCACGTCACCGGACGCACTGGACACCTGGCAAACAAGTACGCCCCACCGGCAACCGGACGAGTGGACGCTGGCCAAGACCACCCGGCGACTGTCCGGCAGGGTGGTCCGGGCCCGCCTTTACGCTGCGGCCTGCCATCATGCGCGATTCTCGATCAACGGTGTGCCCTGCCTGGAAACCACCAGTTTCGGCTATCCCGGTGAGCAGTTCTACGACGCCGTTGATGTCACCGACGCGCTGCAGGACACTGACTCGGCCATCATAGAGGCGCTGGCCCACTGGTACGGACCCGGCCAGGGACGGGCTGCCGGCCGCCCGGGGTTGCTGGCCCAAGTGAGCGTTGAGTACGACGACGGCACCCGGGAGGTGTTTGGAACAGGCCCCGAGTGGCTGCTCGCCGAAGGCCCTTACGGGCAAGCGGGGTACCGCAACGACGAAGGCGATCCGATCGAGCATCACGACGCCACGTCCTGGCCCGCACCGGAGGACTGGTCCCCCGCGCTGTCGCTGGGGCAGCACCCTGTCCCGGACTTTCCGGTGCTGCACCCCAACTACGCGACGGTTGTCCGGAACCAGGTGTCCGCCGTCGGGATCCGCACGGCGGCTGACGGCACGCCCGTGGCGGACTTCGGCAGAGTCCTGCCGGGACGTCCAGTGGTGGAATTCGGGAGCGGTGTACGTGGCCGGACCATCATGATGCGGGCAGGCTACACGCTGCTGGAGGACGGCCGGGTGGACCACGGAAAGACGGCCAGCCAAAACACGGACATGGCTTTTCCCTACACCCAAACTGAAGGCCCCCAGCGCTACGAGGCTGCCGTCCATCTGGGGTTCCGCTACCTGGAGTTCCCCGGCCTGGACGCCTCGGACCTTGAGCAGGTGGCCGCCGTCGTTATCCATGCCGGGCACCCGGACGAGGCAACCTTCAGCAGTTCGGATCCGGTCCTGAACCAAGTGTTCGCCTTACTGAAGGACTCGGCGCTCTACGGCGTGCAGGAGCAGTTCGTGGACACTCCTACCCGGGAGAAGGGACAGTTCCTGGCCGACGCTGCGAACATTTCCTACGCCACTATGGCCCTGTTCGGCGAGCGCCACTTCACTGCCAAGGCCCTGCGGGAGTTCGCGGCGTCGGCGGGCCGTTATTGGGGCTCCCCGGAGGAGCGAGGGCGCTACAACGCGGTCTACCCGAACGGCGATGGCAAGCGCGATATCCCGGATTTCTCTCTCATGATGCCCGAGTGGGTGGAGGACTACCACCGCCACAGCGGCGATAAGGCGCTGGTGGACGAACTGCTCCCCTGCCTCATCGACACCGCAGAGTACGTACTCCGGCACATCCCCGACGACGGTCCGACCGCCGGCCTGGTCACGAACGTTGGCGGAGGGTCCGGACCGTACCTGCACGGGATCGTCGACTGGCCGGCGCCGGGACGCTTCGGTTATGACATGGACTGCGCCGCGCGAACAACGGTAAATGCGCAGGCCTGGTCAGTGCTCGACGTCGTCAGCCGCTTGTGCGCCTCCGCTGGACGGTCCGGGGACTCGGCCAGGTTCGCTGCCGCGGCAGCCGCGCTTGGGGCTCGGTTCAATGACGCCCTTCGGGTGGACGGGGTCATGGTGGACGGCCTGCACGCCGACGGCAGGCCAAGCCTGAACGCTTCCCAACACGCCACGTCATTTCCCTTGTCATTGGGCCTTACCCCTGCCGAGCACTCTGCCAAAGACGCCGAACGGCTGGCTGGAATGGGCATGCGGCAGGGTCCCATGACTGTTCATCGCTTGTTCCGTGCGCTGCTGGCGGAGGGACGGGTGGACGCTGTCCTGGACCTCCTCACGGATGCCACGCAGCCGGGGTGGGCGAGGCAACTGGAGGCCGGAGCCTCTTTCACGTGGGAGGCGTGGGATCTCGTGGAGGGCACAGACTACAGCCAGTCGCATGCGTGGTCGGCATCGGTGGTGCGGGAGATCTTTGAGTACCTCCTCGGTGTCCGCATCACCGCGGCGGGGGCAGCCGCCGTCGTGATCCAACCTCCGGTATGCCGGCTGGAATGGGCCGAGGGCACCATCCCTACGGAGCGCGGACCGGTCCGGGTGTCGTGGCGCCGCACCCCCGACGGCTTGGAGCTGGATTATTCGGCGCCTGCTGGTGTGAAGGTTGAGGTAATCGTTCCGCGAGATGGCACTTAATGACAATGTTCACGGCGGGGACTGCCATCAAATGCCATCTCGCGGAGGAGTTCAGCTGCGCAGCTGGCTCTTCGCCTCCGGGTAGGCCTTCTTGGCTGCTTCTTCAGGCGAGAGGCGGTTAAAGTGGACCTCCATGCCGTAGCGGCCCAGCACTTCCATCACCGAGCTTGAACCGGCGGGCGGCACGGGAACGGCGTCGCCCAGTTCGGAGGATATCTCGTCGATGAACTTGGCGGTGGCGGCGTCTTCCGGCGTGAGCTTGGGAGTCACTGCGGCCCGGACTTCGGAGTTGCCGGGGATGCCACGATCAGCCAAGGCAATTTCGCCCGCTTCTACGCTGTTGGAGAGGAAGTTGATGAACTTCTGCACTTCGGCCGGGTGCTTGGTGCGGGAACTCGCGGACCAGAACTGCGATGACTTGTAGTACTGCTGGGCATCCGCGGCTGAGCCGTCCGTGCTCGGCGGACGGTGGATCTCCAATGCCTGGCCGGACGCCTTGCTCAGGGCAGAAAGCTGGTTGGACCAGTACCATGCCAGGGCGAAGCGGTTGGTGGCCAGGCCCTGCTGGTCCACGGACGCCGTAACATCCTCGGTCATCACCGAGGCTGGAGGGACGGCTTTGGAATCCCGGAGCTTGGCTTGGTACTCGTACCAGCCCTTCAAGTCGTTCTCGTCGAAACCGAAGGTGCCATCCGGGGAGAAGAGCTTCTTGCCGTGTTGGCGGAACCACAGGTTCATCGGCGCATCGCCGGTGACGGCACCGGAACCATAGACCCCGTCCTTGCTCTTCGAGGTGATGTCGGCGGCCGTCTTGCTGTACTCATCCCAGGTCCAGGTCTTGTCGTCCGGGAGGGCCACGCCGCTGGCCGAGACCAGCGCCGGATTGGCCAGGACCACTTGGGCATTCACGCCGGCGGTGATGGCGTACTGCTTGCCGTCCACCTTGCCTGCGTCCGCCACGGCCTGGTCGAACTTGGATTGGTCAACGTCCTTCAACTCCAGCAAGGCCCCGCGACCGGCATATTCGCCGAGGTAGGCAGCGTCCATCTGGATGATGTCCGGAGCATCCTGGGAGGCAACCTGCGTAGCGAGCTTGTCCCAATAGCCGGACCAGTCTCCATACTCGCCTTTGATTTTGATGTTCGGGTTTTCGGCCTGGAACGCATCAATGAGTTTCTGGGTCATTTTGTGGCGGACGTCGGAGCCCCACCAACTGAAGCGGAGGGTCACGGTCCCGTCGGATGCCGCCTGGGGTGAGCCGCCACAACCGGTCATTGTTATGGCGATCGCTGCCGCGGCGGCTGCGACCTTGACGGAAAGGCCGGAGAAGGATTTTCGTGCACGAATCGACATCTGGAGTCCTTGTCTTGAACGCAGGTGAGTCTTGCAGAGGCGCGTCAGAGAAAACGCTTTCTCAGCGTAGGTGTGCGTTACATCACAAGTCAAGGTATTTTTTGTGAGTTTCGGCCGTCAGGGTGTTCACAAAGCGATCAAGCGCTGCGGGCCCGCCGTCGTGAAAAGACGTAGAGCAGCACACCAATCACGGCCGCTGACATCATTCCCAAGGCCCCCGTGACCACCAGTCCCGTCCGCACACCGAAATCTTCCGTCAGCCAACCGGCGAGCAGGCCACCCAAGGCGTGGCCACCCAGGAGGAGCGGAAGATACAGGGCCAACACGCGCCCGCGGACATGCGCTCCGGCTTCCAGTTGCACTGCCGTCGCGGCGCTGGTGAGGAACAGGAGGGTCATGAATCCCACCACCACCAGCAACACCACGAACCATTCCTCCGTGGGCATCAGCGCGGCGACCAATTGGCTCAGGCCGAAGAGCCCGGCACTGGCTACGATGCCCTTCCTCCCGAAGCGCTTGATCCTCGCAGCAAGCAGCGCGCCAGCCAGTGCACCCAGGGCGCTGACGGTGTTGAACAGGCCGAAACCCGCGGGTCCGCTGTGCCACACCCTGTCAGCGAACGCAGCGAGGACCACCGGACCGTTCATGCCGAAGGCACCCAGCAGGCCCGCCAGGAGCATGGTGAGCAGGAGCGGCGGACGCGCGCGGACAAACCGGAAGCCAGCGAGGACCTGGCCACGCCCGCCACCAGGCTTGGCGTGCTCCGGAGCATGGTGGAGTTCGTTGGGACGGATGGCCACGATCATCAGCAGCACAGCGATTCCCACCACGGCGTTGCCGGCAAACGCGGCAGCCGGTCCCGCCTGGGCGATGACAACGCCGGCGAGCGCCGGACCCACCATCGCCCCAAGCTGGCCAATGGCGCTGTTCAGGCCGATGGCCGCCGGCAATCCGCGGTCACCCACTACCTCGTTGACGAACACCTGCCGGGCAGGGCCGTCGATGGCACTGGTGACGCCCAGGGCAATGCAACTGGCATAAACAACCCAAACATCACGTCCACCGGTGGCATTCCACACCGCCAAGCCCGCAGCAAGCACCGCCGCGACGGACTGGCACACCAGGAGGATCCGGCGCTTGGGAAAAAGGTCCACCAGCACGCCGCTGAGGGGACCCACCACCAGCATCGGGAGGAATTGGAGGGCGACAGCCAGGCCGACGGCGGCCGGGCTCGCCGTCAGTTGCAACACCAACCAGTCCTGGGCCAGGCGCTGCATCCACACTCCCCCGCTGCTTGCCAGCGTGAGGGCCACGAAGATCCGGTAGTTATGGTGCCTGAGGGGATAATGCCAGGTTTCGGGGTTGAGGGGTTTCGGTTGCGCGGACTGTTGGGTTTGCGGACGCTGGGGAAACGGGCGCGAAGGCACGGGGGCGGTCAGCTCTTATCTGTGCGAGGGGTGCGGGCTAGCGGTTTCTGTAGGAGCGGATTTTGATGGCAGCCGTGGCAAGGATGAGCGCGCCGGGAACAATGACGAACAACGCCTGGAGCATCCACACGAAGACCACCGACATGCCCAGGGCAGCCAGCAAAAGGAGCGAGCCGCTCCAGTCGCGGACGGAGTCTTCCTTGGCGGTGGAGTAGGCTGCGGCCCACCCCTCACCACCACCCGCGTCGGCAGGAGGGGTCGCAGCGTCCCAGTCCACGGGGCCACTCCAGTTTCCCGCGGTGCGCAGCAGCAGGACGGCGCCCGCGGCCGCCAACACCAGGGTGGCGGGCAGGATGACCGTCCGCCCCGGCAGTTGCTCCACCAGCGCGAGCAACAGGTTCAGGACAATCACCACGCCGGCCACCGCCGTCGTGATGCCGTACTTCCAACTGCCGGGCAGTGCCCGGCGGAAGGTGCTCCACAGGGTCTTGAGTGAATCGTCCCTGCCGCTGAGGTGCCTTTCGAGATGGACGACGCCGGCAGCATAGGCCGCCGGCGCCGTCACCAGCGGCAGGGACAACAGGAGCACAATGACGCCTGCCAGCATCGTCTCGGCGAAGAGGGCGAAGCGGTTGACCGGAATTCCGGGCTTGTTCGAGGGCTTTCCCGTGGTGTCCATGACGCTCATTGCCTGTCCTCCTAGCCCTTGAGGCCCTGGGTGGAAACGCCCTCCACGATGTAGCGCTGGAAGATCAGGAAGAACACCAGCACGGGGAGGAGGGCCAGCACGGACATGGCGATCATGGCGCCGTAGTCCGAGCTCTGGGTCTGGTCCACGAAGAGTCGCAGGGCCAGGGGAAGCGGGTACTTTTCCGGGGTGTTCAGGTACAGCAGCGGGCCCAGGAAGTCGTTCCAGCTCCAGATGAAGGAGAAGATGGATGTGGAGATCAGGGCCGGCTTCATGAGCGGGAGCATGATGGAACCGAAGATGCGCACGTGCCCGGCACCGTCAATGCGGGCCGCCTCATCCAGCTCGGCCGGCAGTCCGCGCATGAACTGGACCATGAGGAACACGAAGAACGCATCGGCCGCAAGGAACTTGCCGATCAGCAACGGCACATACGTGTCCACCAGGCCCAGCTGCTGGAAAATGATGTACTGCGGAATGATCACCACGTGGAACGGCAGCAACAGGGTGGCGATCATCATGCCGAAGAACAGGCCACGGCCCGGGAAGTTGATCCGCGCAAAGGCATATGCGGAAACGCTGGCCGAGAGAATGGTGCCCACCACGGCACCGATGGCGAGGATCAGGGAGTTGGTGAAGAACGTCAGCGTGCTGACCCCGCCAATGCCGTCCATGGCAGTGACAAAGTTGTCGAAGCTGAAGTTGGCCGACCACAGCGAGGTATTGCCGCCGCCGATCTCCGAGTTCGGCTTGAAGGACGAAGCAATCATCCACAACGCCGGGTAGAGGACGATCCCCACCAGGACCAGGGCGACGATGTGGAAGATGACGCTCTTGGCCTTCCTGGCCGCGCCGGACTCGGCCTTCGGGTTATAGGCCGGGGTCTCTGCCGGCGCTGGTGCGGACTGCGTGGGAGTTGCCATGGTTGTCATTTCGAATCACCGCTGTAGTGGACCCAGGACTTGGAGGTCTTGAAGAAGATCAGCGTGATGACGCCGACCACGATCACCAGGAGCCAGGCCATCGCCGAGGCGTAGCCCATCCGGAAATCGCTGAAACCGCGGAGGTACAGGTAGAGGGTGTAGAAGAGGGTGGAGCCCGCCGGGCCGCCTTCACCGTTGGAGATGATGTAGGCCGAGGCGAAGATCTGGAACGCGTGGATGGTTTCCATGAGCAGGTTGAAGAAGATCACCGGGGAAAGCATGGGCCAGGTGATGTTGAAGAACTTCCGCACCGGTCCCGCACCGTCCATGGAGGCGGCCTCATAGAGATCCACGGGGATCTGCTTCAGGCCGGCCAGGAAGATCACCATCGGGGCGCCGAACTGCCACACCGTCAGCAGGATCATCATGGGCATGGTCATGGACGGGTTGCCCACCCAGCCGCCGAGGTTGATCCCGAAGAAGGACAGGCCCTGGTCCACGGGACCGGAGTCGCCGAACATGGCCTTCCAGACGATGGCGATCGAAACACTCGCGCCAATGAGGGAAGGAGCGTAGAACGCTGAGCGGTAGAAGCCCTGGCCTTTCCGCTTGCTGTTCAGCAACATGGCCACTGCCAAGGCGGCGGCGAGCTTCAGCGGCGTACCGAAGACCACGTAGCTCAGGGTCACACCCACCGACTGCAGGAACCGCTCGTCCTGGAACAAGGTGGTGTAGTTGTCCAAGCCGATCCACTTGGGAGCTTCAAAGAGGTTGTAGTTGGTGAAGGAGAGGTACAGCGAGGAAATCATCGGACCAACGGTCAGGGCGATGAATCCCAGCAGCCATGGCAGCAGGAACGTGTAGCCGGCGCGGGCATCCGCACCCCGCCGCCGCGGCTTGCGCGGCTGCGGGGAAGCGGACGCCTGGGAACGCCGGCTCAGGGTTGGGCTTTGAGTCACGGGATTCTTCCGTCAGTTCAGGCCTGGATCAGGCGTTCTGCTTGATGAGGTCTTCGGCTTCCTTGAACCACGCATCCGCTGCGCTGTCCACGGTCTGCTTGCCGTAGTTCAGTTCCGAGCTGATGCGCTTGAAGGATGCTTCAAGCGTGCCGAAGCCCACGATGGGCGGCTCGGGAGCGTCTTTGAGGTACTTCTCGATCGACTTCTCGTAGTCCACCACCAGCTTGTCCGTGCCCTCGAAGGTGGTGCCGTCGCGTTGGGTCTTGGAGGCGGGAACACCGCGGGAGGTCTTGAAGATCTGGCCAACTTCGGGATCGTTGACCATGAAGTCGATGAAGCGGGCCGCTGCGTCCTTGTACTTGGTCTTGGCGCTGGCCACCATGAGCATGGAGGGCTTGAGGAACAGGCCCAGGTTGTCCGGATCGTCGGAGGGAACAGGAACCAACTTGAGCTCCTTGGCGCCACTGTCCGCCAGGTAGCCGGCCATGAAGTTGTCCCAGGTGGCCTCGGTGGCAGTGACGTTGGAACCGAACGGGGACTTGGGGAGCAGCTGCGTTACCTTGTCCTCGCCCACGATTGCACCGGTGCCGCGGAGGCTGCCGGCCTGGTTCCACCACTTCTTCAGGTCGTCCTTGGAGAAGCCGAGCTTGCCCTCATCGGTGAAGGCCTTGATGTTGTTCTGGCGCAGCCAGATGTTGAACATCCACCAGACACCCGTGTAGTCGGTGCCGCCGAACAACGTGCCGTTGCCCTTCGTGCCAACCTCGGTGAGGAATGCATTGAATTCCTTGTAGTTCCAGCCGGCACCCGGCTCGGCAATGCCCAGGGTCTTGAGCTTGGCGGGGTCGTAGTAGACGGCGAAGGCATTGGTGCTGGTGGGGATGCCGAACTGCTTGCCCCTGATCTGCCCGGAAGGAAGGAGGGATTTATCGAAGGCGTCGGTGTTGATCTTCACGGTGCCCAGGTCCAGGAGCTGGTTGCGCTGGCCGTAGTCCCGCAGGTAGGAAAGGTCCCACTGCATGACGTCCGGAAGACCGCCACCGGCAGCCTCGGTGGCCCGCTTCTGCCAGTAGCCGGTGAAGTCGGTGAAGTTGCCGTTCACCTTCACGTCCGGGTTCTTGGACTCGAAGAGGGCAATGGCCTTGCGGGTGCGCTCGGCACGGTCGTCGTTGCCCCACCAGGTGTAGGTAATGGTGACGGGGTTCTGGGCTGAGCCTGTCTGCCCGGAGGACGAAGTCTGCCCACAAGCGGACAGGAACGCAGCAGATGCCGTGCCCAGGGCCACCGTGGTGAGGAAATTCCTTCTGTTGATCATGAGAGCCTCCTTGCTCAGTTGGTGCAAGCCCCATTTTTTTGATCATTACAACGTGGCAGTGATCTCGCTTACACTCGTTCTGAATCGATACAATATCCCCATTCGGGAATCTGGGCAAGCGTTTTCCAAGAACGCGCTTTCGCAGCTTCCGGCCATACCACGTCCTGCACCACCAGCCATCCAGAACGTCCAACCAGACAAAGGAGCCCCCTTGTCCTCCCCTGAATCCCCACGCGGTCCATCCGTTTGGAACAGCGTCCACGGCATCGCCTACGGCGGCGACTACAACCCCGAACAATGGCCCGAAGACATCCGGCTTGAGGACATCGATCTCATGAAGGAGGCCGGCGTCAACTTCCTGAGCGTCGCGATCTTCTCCTGGGGCCTGCTGGAACCCAGCGAAGGAAACTACGATTTCGGCTGGCTCGATGACGTGCTGGACAACCTCCACGGAGCGGGCATCAAGGTGGCCCTGGCCACCGCCACCGCTTCCCCACCAGCCTGGCTGGCCCGCAAGTATCCGGAAATCCTGCCCGTCACTGCGGAAGGCGTCCGCCTGGATCGCGGCTCCCGACGGCACTACTCGCCGTCGTCATCGGTGTACCGCAGGTACGCCACCACCATGACCCGCGTCATCGCCGAACGCTATAAGGACCACCCCGCCCTGGCCTTGTGGCACGTGGACAACGAGCTCGGCTGCCACGTGGGCGAATTCCATGGCGAAGAGGACGCGGCCGCCTTCCGCCGGTGGCTCGAACGCCGGTACGGGACCATCGAAGCCCTCAATGATGCCTGGGGCACGGCTTTCTGGTCCCAGCACTACGCGTCCTTCGACGAGATCATCCCGCCCGGAGCAGCTCCCACCACCTTGAATCCCGGGCAGCAACTGGACTTCGCCCGCTTCAACTCGTGGTCGTTCATGGACTACTACCGGGAACTGCTCGCCGTGCTCCGGGAAGTGACCCCTGGCGTACCGGCGACCACCAATTTCATGGTCTCCAGCGCAACGAAAACCCTGGACTACTTCGACTGGTCCAAGGACATGGACGTCATCGCGAACGACCACTACTTGGTGGCAGCGGACCCCGAGCGCGAGATCGAGCTCGCCTTCAGCGCCGACCTGACCCGCGGCGTTGCAGGCGGAGAGCCGTGGATCCTCATGGAACACTCGACGTCGGCCGTCAACTGGCAGCCCTACAACCAGCCCAAGATGCCCGGCGAAATGCTCCGGAATTCCCTGGCCCACGTGGCCCGCGGGGCCGACGCCGTCATGTTCTTCCAGTGGCGCCAGAGCAAGGCTGGATCCGAGAAATTCCACTCGGCCATGGTTCCGCATGGCGGCCGGGACACGCACGTGTGGCGCAACGTGGTGGATCTTGGTGAAGCACTCCGCAAGCTGGAGCCCGTCAAGGGATCCCGCGTCGAATCCAGAGTGGCCATCGTGTTCGACTACGAGGCCTGGTGGGCCGCTGAACTGGACTCCCACCCCAGCCAGGGTGTCAAGTACCTGGACACCATGCGGGCCTTCCACCGCTCGCTTTACCTGCGCGGCGTAACGGCGGACTTTGTCCATCCCACCGTGGACCTGGCCGGCTACGACCTCATCCTGGTCTGCACGCTCTACGCCGTGACGGATGAGGCGGCTGCCTCGATAGCGGCCGCTGCACACGACGGCGCCACTGTGCTGGTGAGCTACTTCAGCGGCATCGTCGACGAACGCGACCACGTGCGGCTTGGCGGCTACCCCGGCGCCTTCCGCGAGCTGCTGGGCATCCGGACCGAGGAATTCCACCCGCTCTTCCCCGGCACGTCCACCACCTTGAGCGACGGCTCAGTGGGTTCAGTGTGGAGCGAACACGTTCGGGCAGCCGATTCCACCGAGGTCGTTGCCACCTTCACCCACTATCCGCTTGACGGCGTCCCCGCATTGACGCGCAGAGCCACGGGAGCCGGCTCTGCCTGGTATCTCGCCACGCTTCCGGACGCCGACGGTATCGACGCACTGACCGCACGACTCCTGGACGAAGCCAAGGTGACGTCCGCGGCCGAGGCAGGTGCGGGCGTCGAACTTTCACGCCGCCGGGCGGCTGACGGCCGCAGTTTCCTGTTCGCCATCAACCACGGCAGGGAGGACGTAACGGTGAAGTCCGACGGCGAGGAGCTGCTCAGCGGCGCCCGCTTCAGTGGCGTGGTGGCCGCCGGAGCCGTGGCCGTGATTGCGGAAGACCCACCCAACTAAGTCGCAGTTCAGGTCGTTCCCAGCGCTGGGAACGACCTGAACTGCGACCCAGTTGGGTGCCTGCGCACGGAAAAGCGCCCCGGGTTGATCACGTTGACCAACCCGGGGCGCTGTTCGTTGCTGAAAGGCTAGGCGCCGATCGCGGACTTCATTTCGTCCACGGCCTTCTTGCCTGCTTCTTCGGTGGAGAGCCTGTTGAACAGGACCTCGGAGCTGTAGCGCTTGACGATTTCCTGGATGGCACCAGCACCCTTCGGCGGGGCTGCCGGAGCCTTGCCCAGTTCGCCCTGGATGTCGCTGATGAAGTTGACCACCTTGGTATCCGCCGGAGCCAACTTGGACTGGATTGCTTCGCGGACATCCGAGTTGGGGTAGACGCCGCGGTCAGCAAGCAGGATCTCGCCGGCCTTGACGTTGTTGGTCAGGAAGTTGATGAACTTGGCGGTCTCTTCAGGGTGCTTGGTCCGCGAAGAGGCAGACCAGAACTGGGAGGCCTTGTACCAAAGCTGGGTGTCCGACGCCTTGCCGGTCTTGGACGGGAAGCGCAGGATCTGCAGCTCACCACCCGCGGCCTTTTCCAGCGCGGGCAGCTGGTTGGACCACCAGAAGGCCAGGCCGTTCTTGCCGGTAGCCAGGCCGCTCTGGTCAAGGGGCGCGGCTTCTGCTTCAACGATTTCCGAGGCCGACGGGACAGCCTTCTTCTCGCTCAGTTCCTTCAGGAAGTCCCAGTAGCCGGCGATGTCCGAGGGCTCGAAACCGAGCTTGCCATCATCGGTGTACAGCGACTTGCCGTTCTGGCGGAGCCAAACGCCCAGGGATGCCTCATCCGTTCCATAGGCGGCGGCACCATAGGTGCCCTTCGGGGACTTGGCCGTGACTTCGGCGGAAATCCGCTCGAAGTCGTCCCAGGTCCAGGTCTTGTCGTCCGGGAGGGCAACACCGGCGGCCTTGAAGACTGCGGGGTTGGCCAGGATGGTGGCTGCGTTGATGCCCGCGGCTATGCCGGTGAGGCCCTTGGGACCCTTGCCTGCATTCAGCGCAGCTTCGTCCAACTTGGAGGTATCGATCTGGTACTTGGAGAGGTCCAGGAGGGCACCGCGGCTGGAGTACTCGGTGATGTACTTTTCGTCCATCTGGATGATGTCCGGAGCATCGTTGGCGGCCACCTGGGTGGCCAGTTTGTCCCAGTACCCGGACCAGTCGCCGTATTCGGCCTTGATGGTGATGTTCGGGTTCTCGGCTTCGAAGGCCTTGATGGCTTCCTGCGTCAGTTGTGCCCGCTTGTCGCCGCCCCACCAGGAGAAGCGGAGCTCAACCTTGCCATCAGCACTCTTGGCTTCTGAGCCTCCACCACAGGCACTCAAGGCCAGGACGGCTGCCGCGGTTGCTGCAATAATGGCCGAAGCGCGAAGCTTGCGCTTGGACCGCTTGGCCTTGGGTTCCGACGAGCGCGCCTCCGACGCGGCTGCGTGGGCGACTGCTTCACCCTTGGGAAATACCGGCACTGTAGTCTCCGATCTTCTTTGATCCTTGGAAGTGTGAGAAAGCGTTTTCTCATTGGAATTATGATACAAGTCACTATCTTGTGTGACAAGTATCATTTCTGAACTGGGTTTACTGACGGGAAGGGGCCGGCTTCCACCGGCCCCTTCCCCTCGGCGGGGCGCCTTCAGGTTTATTTGATGCCGGTGGTGGCGATGCCCTTGATGAGGAACCGCTGGCCGAACAGGAACACCAAGAACACCGGGAACAGGGACACGATGGACATGGCGAACAGGGATCCCCAGCTGGTGGCCGATTGTGAGTCGACAAAGGCCCGCAGCGCGACCGGGACGGTGAACATGTCCGGGTCCGTGAGGTAGATCAGGGCTCCGAAGAAGTCGTTCCAGGTCCAGATGAACGTGAAGATGGTGGTGGTGGCGAGGGCCGGAACCATCAATGGCAGGATGACCCGCAGGAAGATCCTCGGGTGGCCTGCGCCGTCGATGCGGGCGGCCTCGTCAAGCTCCTTGGGAATGCCGCGGATGAACTGGACCATGAGGAACACGAAGAACGCATCCGTGGCCAGAAGCTTGGGCACGATCAACGGCCAGAAGGTGTTCACCCAGCCGATCTGCGAGAACAGGATGTACTGCGGCACGATCACCACGTGGAAAGGCAGCATGATGGTCAGCAGCATGATGCCGAAGAACAGCTTCTTGCCCGTGAACTGGAGCCTCGCGAAGGCGTAGGCGGCCATGGAGCAGGAGATCAGGTTGCCCAGGATCGAGCCAAGGACCACGATCGCGGAGTTGATCATGTAATGCCCGAACGGGTGGGTCAGCGCGGACCAGCCATCGGTGTAGTTGCTCATTTCCAGGTTCTGCAGCCACAGGCCGGGTTCGCGGAAGATGAGGTCGTTCGGGCGCAGGGAGGAGACCACCATCCACAGGAGCGGGTAGATCATGACCCCGCCTACCAGGATCAGGATGGCGTGCTTGATCAGTCCCTTGATGCGGGCGCTGCGGCTGAAGGCCAGCGTTCCCCGGGATTCGCGGCGGCGGGGGGTCTTGCCCGGTTGCTGTGACGTGGAGCCGGAAGTGGCGGGCATGGTCTGAGTTTTAGTCATCGTAGAACACCCAATACTTTGAAGCGATGAAGTTGATGGCCGTGAAGGCACCGATGATGACCAGCAGGAACCAGGCCATCGCTGAGGCGTAACCCATGTCGAACTGGCCGAAGCCCTTCTGGTACAGGTACAGCGTGAAGAACATGGTGGAGTCCGACGGACCGCCGTTGCCGCCCGAGACGATGAACGCCTGCGTGAACGACTGGAACGAGCCGATGATCTGGAGCACCAGGTTGAAGAAGATGATGGGGCTCAGCATGGGGATGGTG
Source organism: Paenarthrobacter sp. NPDC018779 (assembly GCF_044391085.1). Lineage (NCBI taxonomy): Bacteria > Bacillati > Actinomycetota > Actinomycetes > Micrococcales > Micrococcaceae > Paenarthrobacter > Paenarthrobacter sp. NPDC018779. The sequence continues at coordinate 51,157 of NZ_JBIRZS010000017.1, forward strand.
ATCCGCCAGAACTTCTGCAAGGTGGTGGCGCCGTCAACTTCGGCGGCCTCGTAGTACATGTTCGGAATCTGGCGCAGGCCGGCCAGGAAGATGATCATGGGGCTGCCGAAGGTCCACACGTGCAGCAGGATGATGGAGCCCAGTGCGGTGTTCGGATCCGAGATCCAGCCCGGGCCCTCGATGCCGATCATGGCCAACACCTGGTTGACCAGGCCCGTGGTGCCGAAGATCTGCTTCCACAAGATGGCAACGGCAACCGAGCCACCGAGCAGCGAGGGCAAGTAGAAGATGGAACGGTAGAACGGGAGCCCGCGAAGGCCCTTGTCCAGGACCAGTGCAATGAGGAGCGCCACGGCCAGCTGCAGGGGCACGCCCACCAGGACGTACGTGAACGTCACGCGCAGTGAGTTGTGCAGGCGGGCGTCGCTGAACATCCGGACAAAGTTGTCCAGGCCAACCCATTCCGGCGGCTGCAGGAGGTTGTAGTCGGTGAAGGACAGGTAGAGGGACATCAACATGGGTCCCACGGTGATGACCACCAGGCCGATCAACCACGGCAGGAGGAAGACGTACGCGGCCTTGTTGTCGCGGCCGTTGGCCTTCTTCTCCTCCTTGGTCATGGGGCCCTTGCGGCGGGTCATCGTGGAGAGTTCGCCAATAGCGCTCATTGCGTCCTCCCTGCGTGACCCCGGACGCCCTGCGGCGTTGCGGGGTGGTGCTGTGCGGCCATGTGGTCTCCTTTGGTCATCGTGGCCTTCCACGGAATTCGTGCTGGGAAATGCTGCCTCCGGGTCCGCCGGGGGCTCCGGCGCAGCCCCCTGGTTTTCCAGGATTCCGATCCCGGCGTTCAGCGGCTCCGTACCAAAGTAAACGTTTTCTTGACCCATGTACAGCCTTTTGCTAATTTTTGAGAAAGCGTTTTCTGATGAATGCGCTTCCCAGGATTTCCCGCCCGCTGAAGCAGTCCGGCGTGCGGTTCCGCACACCCATCCGCTCCAGCAAAGCAGGACTCACTTGTTCCCGAATAAAGCCATGGACACCGCTGTACTGGCCGGGAGACAGGCACGCCCCAGTGCGATTGCCGGCTACGAGGACTGGCCGGACCAGGCAGCCAACAATCCCCACGTGCCCGACTCCCCCGCGGCGAAGCTGCTCGCCGAAACACTCGGCGTTCCTGCCCTCGCGCCGAATCCCGGGTACTCGGTGGATTGGGAAGTGGAAGACAACAATGTGGTTACGTCCAAGTTGACGTGGCAAACCGGCTTCGGTCCCCGGACATCGGCCTGGCTGGTCAAGCCCTCCCATGCCACGGGACCACTCCCCGGAATCCTTGCCTTGCACTGCCACGGCGGCATCAAGTCGCACGGCGCCGAGCGACTGGTGGGAATGCCTCCCGGCGTACCGGAACGGTCAAGGCACGACGCCGGCACCTCCTCCGCGAACAGCCTCGGCCCCCTGCCGGCCGGCTTGCGGTCACGGCTCTACGGCGGCAGGCCCTGGGCAACGTGGCTGGCCCGGCAAGGGTTCGCGGTCCTGGCCCACGACGCTTTCATGTGGGGCAGCCGACGGTTCACCCTGGACCCGTTGGCCTACCGGACCGCCCACGCGCTGGCCGGGCAGGAGGCACTCTGGCGGGAGGCCGGCGTCGTACCTTCCGACGCGGAACGGTACAACGCCGCGGCAGCTGCCCACGAAGAAACGGTGGCAAAGGCCGCCACGCTGATCGGTTCCACTGTGGCCGGGACGGTTGCCCACGATGACCTCGTAGCCCTGGACATCCTGGCCACGCTCCCCGGCGTAGACACCGGACGGCTTGGTTGCGTCGGGTTTTCCGGTGGCGGCGGCCGGGCCATGGTCCTCGCCGGCCTGAGCCCGAAAATCCGCAGTTGCGTGGTGACGTGCATGATGACCACCTTCGATTCGCTGCTTCCCGCGTACCTGGACGCACACTCGTGGCTCCTTCATTCCCCCGGGCTCTCCGGATTGGGCGAATGGCCGGATGTCGTGGCGCGTTCCAGTGTGGAATCCGTCTTGGTGCAATACGGGCTTCGCGACGAACTCTTTCCCGAAGCCGGAATGCGCGACGCCGATTCCCACCTCAGGCGCGCCATGGCACCGGGCCGGTACACGGGCAGCTTCTGGGCCGAACCCCATGTCTTTACGCCGGCCATGCAGGAAGAGGCTGCCGCCTTCCTCGCCACCCAGTTCCAGGCAGAACCACCCACCCAAGCTTCAGCGAGGACCACCCCATGACCCAGCCCGCAACCATCACCAGCCCAACACCGCCCGTGCCCGTGCCCCGCGTCGCACTGGTGGGCGTGCACGGCTTCGGCGAACGGCATCTGGACAACCTTCGGCGCCTCGGAACCGAGGGGAGGCTCCGCCTGGTGGCTGTCGCAGATCCCCTGCCACCCGGGGACGGCCAACTTCCTGACGATGTTGCCGTGTTCGCCTCCCTCGACGAACTCCTGGCCGCGGGGCAGGCCCCGGACGTGGTCATCATCTCCACGCCCATCCAGACCCACGCACCCTTGGCCCTCGCGGCACTCGCGGCCGGCGCCAACGTGTACCTGGAAAAGCCACCCGTAGCCTCCATGGCGCAGTACAAAGACGTGATGGCAGCTGCGCAGAAGGCCGGAAAGCTGGTGCAAGTGGGCTTCCAGAGCCTGGGATCGCATGCCATTGACGCCATCCAGGGGCTGCTGGCCTCCGGCGAACTCGGCGAACTTCGCGGGATCAGCGCCACCGGGCAGTGGCTGCGCACCAAGGGCTACTTCACCCGCTCCCGATGGGCAGGGAAGCGAAGCATCAACGGAACCGATGTAGTGGACGGTGTGGCCACGAACGCCTTGGCCCATGCCGTCGCAACAGGACTGCGCCTTGCCGGAGCTGCGACGGCGGCGGATGTCCGGCAGGTGGACACAGACCTATACCGGGCCAACGACACCGAAAGCGACGACACCTCTGTTGTCCGGGTAGCTACCGCCCACGGCCCTGTGCTGACCTGTGCACTGACACTGTGCGCCCCCGTGCAGTCGGCCCCGGTGGTCACCGTCTACGGCACCTTGGGGCAGGTGGCCTTCTCCTACACAGAAGACCGGCTGGACATCACCACTCCGCAGGGAGCCCGATCGGAAAGCTACGGCAGGACCGACCTCTTGGAGAACCTGCTCGCGGCCCGGTCCGAAGAGGACCTCCTGAGCCCCCTCGGCGGCACTGGAGCCTACGTGGCCGTCCTCGAGGCGATCCGCACTGCCGAGGATCCGGCCCCCATCGATCCGGCGTTCGTGACCTGGGCGGGAGAGGGCAAGGAGGCACACGCCGTGGTGGAGGGCATCGGAACGTGGATCCAGCGGGCAGCCCTGGGGCAAGCCACGTTCGCCGAGCTCGGAGCACCTTGGGCCTCTGGTTCCAACAAGCCCGTGATGGAACTCGGCGGCACAGTTGTGGCCACCATCCAGGATGGAACCGGTATCAGGCCAACGTCGTCTCCCCGGCCCTATCTGCACCCCGTCCGGACCCTGGCCGGAACCGTCGTGACGGACCACGTGCCCGAAGACCACGTGTGGCATCTGGGGGCCGGAGTGGCATTGCAGGACGTGGACGGCATCAACTTCTGGGGTGGCCGCACCTACACCCGGGACGCGGGAGCCTACGTGTGGCGCAACGACCACGGGCACATCGTCACTGAATCCGCGGCCCACGCCGAGGGTAAGAGGTCTGAGCAGTTGGGCTGGATCGGTCCCGACGGAACACGGATACTCCGCGAACAACGCCAATGGAGCTGGGCCGCCGTCGGGCAGTCCGCATGGGCGTTGACGCTGGACTTCAGCCTTGAGCCGGACACCGGTGGCTCCGTGATGCTGGGCAGCCCCGGATCGAACGGCCGGCCGCAGGGCGGCTACGGCGGCTTCTTCTGGCGCCTGCCGAAAGTGGGCGATGCCACCATCTGGACCGCGGATGCCCGCGGCGAGGATGCGGTCCATGGGAGCGTCGCGCCGTGGCTGGCATGGTCTGGAACGTTCGACGCCGGCACGTCACACGGCGGGCACGGCACCGGCGGATTGGGCCACCCCGCAACGTTGGTGTTCCTCGCCTCTCCGCAGGCACCGGACCCGTGGTTCCTGAGGCATTCGGGGTACCCGGGCGTAGGGCTTTCCCTCGCGTGGGACACCCCGGTCCGGGCAGAACCCGGCCATCCTGTCCACCGCACCGTCACGGTCCTCATCGCCGACGGTTTCCTGGCCACCAACGACATTCAACAACTCATCTCAACCTTGGGGGAATCGGCATGACCGCTCCAGCTCAGTCCACAACCGTGACCGGCACCGCGCCACGGACCGCACCCGGCAACGCAGCCGATCGCGCCGTCAAGCGCCGGCGCGTCCTGGATATTCTCGATGCCGCGGGCCGCGATTCGCTGCTCCTGACAACGCATACGGCGCTCACCTGGTACCTGGACGGGAGCCGCGTGCACATCAGCCTCGCCGGGGATCCCATCGCTGCCCTGCTGGTGGACCGGGACGGGGACCACCTGGTCACTTTCAACAACGAGGCCGGACGGATTGCCGCCGAGGAATTGCCCCAGGGCGTCAACCTTCACACGGTTCCCTGGCACGGCCCGCTGCATGCCACGGCCGCAGGACTCGCCGCCGATGGCGATCCCCTGCCCGAGGCCGCTGTGGCCACCGAGCTCCGTGCCGCGCGGCAGCAGCTTCTTCCTGCCGAGGCCGCCCGCTACGCCCGGCTCTCGACCGACGCCGCAACGGCCATGACCGACGTCCTGTCGCAGGCAACACCCAATACCACCGAGTTTGAGCTGGTCTCCGATCTTGCTGCCCGGATCGTCGCCGTCGGGGCCGAACCGCTGGTCCTGCTCTGCAACGGCGCGGGCCGCAGCGACTTCCGACACCCGTTGGCTACGCACTCGCCGATTGGCCGCCGCGCCATGGCCGTGGTGTGCGCCCGCCGTGACGGCCTGGTTGCCAACGTGACCCGCTGGGTGGCGTTCGACGCCGGCACTCCGCAGGAGCTCGACGCCGAGGCCCGCATTGCGGCTGTGGAAGCGGACATCTTCCGTGCGACGGTTCCCGGAGCGCGCCTCAACGACGTGTTCGCCGGGATCCAGGCCGCGTACGAGCGGCACGGCTTCGGCGCTGACCAGTGGAAGCTGCACCACCAGGGCGGCCCTGCAGGATATGCCGGACGGGATCCCCGGGTCACCGCAGAAGTCACTGACCGGATAGTCGTCAACCAGCCCTTCACGTGGAACCCCTCCGGTCCCGCAGTGAAGATCGAGGACACGGTGCTGCTCACTGACGGTGGGCTGGAGATCCTGACCCTCGACGAGCGCTGGCCCACAGCGGAAGTCGACGGCCGCCGTCGTCCGTTGACCCTTCGTCCATAACCCCTCAACGCAACAAGAAAGGGGCGGGTCACCATCAAGGTGACCCGCCCCTTTCGCGCGTGGCTCCCAACTGGGGGACAACACATGTCCTATTGAACGTTCAGTGGAGCATGTGCTGTCCCCTACTTGGGTTAGCTGAGGTTCAGCACGCCGTCCACGCGCCGCGGGATCCCCAGCGGGTTGGACTCGTGCAGGGCCGGGTGCAGGATGCTCTCCGGCGCGTCCTGGTACGCCACTGGACGCTGGAACCTGCGGACCGCCGTCGCCCCAACGGAGGTGAACAGGGACGTGGTGGCCGGGTAGGGACCACCATGCTGCTGGGCCCAGTTCACTGCCACGCCCGTGGGCCAGCCGGCGAACAGTACGCGCCCGGCCAGCCCGCTGAGCTGCTCCACGAGCGCCTCGATGTCCTCGCCTGGCTGGGCATGGAGGGTTGCCGTCAGGCTGCCGGGAACCTTGTCCAGGGCCTCGGACAGTTCATCCTGGCTGGCGTACTCGATCAAGAGCGTGGTGGGCCCGAAGCATTCCTCCAGGAGTTCCTCGGGCCGCGCAAGGACATTGGCAGCGGTAGTGGAGAAGACCACCGGAGCGGCACCATCGGCCAAGGCGTCCTGGTCCGCAGTGCCACTGACCAACGTCACTCCGGGCTGCTCAGCGACGCTCCGCAAACCGTACGGGTACGCCTCGGCAATGCGTTCGGTGAGCATGGCCGCTGCGGGCTTGTCCTTGCTGGCTTCAGCCACGTGCGCTGCGAAGTCGGTCCCGGCCGGGATGAAGATGAGGCCGGGCTTGGTGCAGAACTGGCCGGCGCCCATGGTGAACGAAGCAGCCAGGCCAGCGGCGAGTTCCTGTCCCCGTTCCGCCAGGGCAGCCGCCGTGATAACCACGGGGTTCAAGCTGCCCAGCTCGCCGTAGAACGGGATGGGTTCGGGCCGTGAAACCGCAAGATCGAACAGGGCGCGGCCACCCGGAATGGAACCGGTGAAACCCACGGCCTTGATGGCCGGATCCTGGACCAACGCGGTTCCGGCCTCGCGGCCACTCACCAGTGCAAAGATGCCGTCGGGGGCGCCGGCCTGGGCCAAGGCTTCCGTAACGATCTCTGCCGTGCGCTCGGACAACCGCAGGTGGCCTGAGTGGGCCTTGACGATCACCGCGCAGCCTACGGCGAGCGCAGAAGCGGTATCGCCCCCGGCTACGGAGAAGGCGAACGGAAAGTTCGACGCCGAGAACACGGCTACCGGGCCAACTGGCCTGAGGATGCGCCGCAGGTCGGGCTTGGGCGGGGTTGCTCCGGGATCGGCGTGGTCGATCACGGCTTCGAGGTACGAACCCTCGGTGATGACCTGCGCGAACAACCGCAACTGGCCGCTGGTCCTCGCAACCTCGCCGGTGAGCCTGACCGTACCAAGGCTGGTCTCGGAGTCGGCGATCGCCACGAGCTCCGTCACGTTGGCGTCCAAAGCGTCGGCGACGGCGGTCAGCCAGGCCGCCCGCTCGGCGTCGGACGCTGCTGCGGTCACCTTCGCCGCGGCGGCCGCGGCAGCCGTAACGGCTGTCAGGTCAAGAGTTGCTGTACTCAATGTGGTTTCCTTTGCTCTCGATAGCGTCGGTAGCGGAGGCCTGCGTGGAGAAATCGAATCCGAGTCCGGGACGGCCTGCGGAACTGAGCCTGCTGTTGCGGATGCGGATGGGGGACGGGCCGTCAAGGATGCCCAACTGCTGGAAGGAGGCATCCTCCACGTCTTCCACGCTGACGGCTTCGGCCAAGGTCAGGGCCAGCTGGCCGGAAAGTTCGGGGAGCAGGTGCGGGGCAACCCGGATGCTGTTGGCCCGCGCCAGCTCGACGATCCGCCTGAACGGGGTGATACCGCCCACCCGAACAATGTTGGGCTGGATGATGTCCACCGCTTCCGCTTCGATGAAGTCGCGGAACCGGTAGATGGTGTGGACGTTCTCCCCCAATGCAATGGGCACCGGCGAGTGCTTGCGCAGCCTCCGGTAGGCCCACAGATCGTCCGCACGGATCGGTTCTTCCAGCCACTCCAGGCCATAGCCGGCCAGGACATCCAAGGCACGGAAGGTATGCGCCAGGTCCCAGCGCTGGTTGGCGTCGATCATGAGCAGCCGGTCCGGTCCAAGGACCTCCCGGACCGCGGCCACCCGTTCGGCATCCTCGCGCAGCTCCGGTTTGCCTACCTTGATCTTCACGGCGTTGTGTCCCGCAGCCACCCAGCGCTTGGCCTGCTCCACGAGCTCATCCAGGGAGTAGTGCAGGTTGACGCCGGAACCATAGACTTCCACGGATTCCTGCCGCTGGCCCAGCAGTCCGGTGACCGATTGGCTGGCCTTCCGCGCTGCGAGGTCCCACAGCGCAAGGTCCACGCCGGCCATCGCAATGGTGGTCAATCCTCCCCCGCCCGCTTCGTGCAGCCGTTTCCACAACGCGTCCCACACGATCTCCGGGTTCGCTTCCAGTCCCAGGATGAAAGGGGCAATGTCGTGGTCAAGGAGGGCCTTCACCGCGTGCGGTCCAATGGTGGGCGTCCACGAGAATCCGTGGCCGGTTCCGCCGTCGTCCGTTGCCAGTTCGGTGACAATCACGTGGTTCTCCGGCGCCTCCACGCCCCAGCTGCGCAGCAGCGGAACAGTGATCAGGCGGGTGGAGAGCCCGGTGATGCGGGCCGGCATCAGTTGCCGGCCAGCTCGTGGCCCTTGGCGAGGATTGCCTTGAGCTCCAACAGCTGCTCCTCGGTGGGATCCACCAGTGGCGGACGGACCGAACCAACGGGCAGGCCGGCCAAACGGAGGCCTGCCTTGATGAGGGAGACGCCGAAGCCCGGTGTCTGGTCGCGAAGCCGGACGAGCGGTCCGTAGAAGCCTTCCAGCAACGCGTTGCGGCGCTCTTCGTCGCCGGAGACGTAGGCGTCGTAGTAGGCCTTGGCAATCTCGGGGGCCATGGCGAAGGCTGCCGAGGAGTACAACGGAATACCCAGGCCGCGGTAGGCGCCCTGCGTGAGTTCCGCCGTCAGAAGGCCATTGAACAGCGCGAAGTCTTCACGGCCGCTGGCGTTGATGGCGGAGACGATCTCTTGGGCGAGGCCAACATCGCCGATCCCGTCCTTGAAGCCCACTACCTTGGGGTTCGCCGTCAAGCGGGTGATCGCCGCGGCGGTGAACTTCGCAGTACCGCGGTGGTACACGATGACTGGGAGGTTGCTGGCGGCCGCAACGGCCTCGACGTAGGCAACCACACCGTCCGTGGGACCCGTGACCAGGTAAGGAGGAAGAACCAGCAGCGCGTCGGCGCCGGCTTCTTCGGCTGCTTTGGCGGCGGCAATCGCGTGGCCCAGGGGCCCACCGGCGCCGGCCACCACGGGTACGGCTCCTGCCACAACCTCGACGGCGGCTGTCACCACGGTGCGGATCTCGTCCAGGGACAGGGCATGGAACTCACCCGTGCCGCATGCCGGGAACACGCCGCCGGGACCGAAAGGCAGTCGCGAGGCGATGTGTTCCTTCAGGAGGGCCACATCCACCGCTCCGTCTTCGGTGAAGGGCGTGACGGGGAAGAAAAGGACGCCGTCGAATTTCATGCTGTCTCCTTGCTGGTTGCTCCCGCAGGCACCAGGCCGCGGAGGTTCTCGTCATTGAGTAGTGCTGTGTCTGCGCCTTGGTAGGCAGGGGTGAGTTCGGTACGCCAGCTGCGCCGTGGCTCCCATCCCAGGAGTTCGCGGGCCTTGTCCACGGAGAATGCGGGACTGGTACCCGTGAGGTGCTCTGTCAGCGGACCGCTGCCGGGGAGGAAACGCGGGAACAGTTCAGCCAGGGGCGCGGTGGCCAGGGCATCCTTGGCGCCCACGAAGAACACCTGCCCGTTGGGAATGGAGTCCATCTTCGCCAGGAGGACATCCAGGAAGTCCGCCACGTCCCGCGCATCGACGTAGTTGAACAAAGCCGGTGCGGACAATGCGGGATCATCCAAGCGTTCCCTGACCGTATGGCCCTGCTGGGTCAGCGCTCCCTCCCATTCCTCGGGCGAGATGACGTAGCAGGGGCGGAAGGCCGCGTACCTGATCTTCTCGCCCTGCGCGGCAGCGAACATTTGCACCGTCTGCTCGGCGATCAGTTTGGACAACGCATAGGCGTTCCACGGCTTGGGTGGCGTCTCTTCGTTCAAGGGGAACGACGGCGGCATCCAGCCTGCCGGCGAGCCGTAACCGAGGGCGGTGGGGCTGCTTGCCGTGACGATCTTGGGAACGCCTGCGTCCGTGGCAGCACTCACCACCGCGTACGCGAGCCGGGTGTTCGTGCTGAAAATGACGTCCTCAGGCGCGCTGAAAGGTACCGCAATAGCAGCGAGGTGGATGACGGCGTCGGGCTTTGTTTCCCGGATCCACCGCTCCGCCTCGCCAGGGGCCAGGAGGTCTGCGGTTAATTGCGTGGCACCTGCCGGCAACTGCCCGGCGGGGATGGCGTCGCGGTCCACGGAAACCACGTGGTGGCCCGCCCCTGCGAGTCCGGCCACCACGCTGCGGCCGAGCCGGCCCGAGCCGCCGGTGACGAAAATCCTGCTCATCTGATGTTCCTTGCGTCTCTGGGGGTCAGGCCTGGTGGCGGCTGAGGTCGGCGCCGAGGCCAAGTTCGCTGATGCGGACAGGCAGCTCGGTGTCGAGGGACTTGTTTCCGGCGATGCCCACCGAGACGGAGCGGAGCCCGTCGATGTAGCCGGACGGACGGCCCAGCGGGTCCACTCCGGGGCCGTTGAAGAGGTCCGAAAGCAGCAGGTTGTCGCCACCGCCATGGCCACCTTCGCCATTGATGATCGGCACCTCGTAGGCTGCCTCCCAGTGGCGCTGGACGATCAGGCGCTCGCCGTTGCGCCGCACGGCATCCTCTTCCTCGATGGGTGTGGCACTCGGGTCCACCACGGTCTTCTTGTCCGTGCTGAACTCGACGGCGGCACGTTCCACCACCTCGAGTTCGGCGCGGCCTTCCGTGCCGTTGACGGTGACGCGGTAACCCTCCCACGGGCTGTGCGCGTTCAGGGAGTAGCTCAGAGTAGGTCCGCCCTGGTAGTCCACTACGAGGGCCAAGTTGTCCTCGATGGTGATGCCATCGGTGAAGACGTCCTGGTCACGGCGGTAGCCATCGAACTTCTCGTTGTCGTAGTACAGGGCCTTCAGCCGCTCGTCGTCGCGCAGGTCCAGGCGGAAGGGATCCCGCTCAAGGCCGTCCACGGTTCCGCGTTCCGGACGCGCGCCAAGGCCGCGCTCGCTGGCGTTCTTGTCTCCATAGAAGCGCAGTCCGCCGGAAGCGAAGACGCGCTCGGGAACGTCGTTGATCCACCAGTTGACGAGGTCGAAGTGGTGCGAAGCTTTGTGGATCAGCAGGCCGCCGGAGTTCTTCTTGTCGCGGTGCCAGCGGCGGAAGTAGTCCGCTCCGTGGACGGTGTCCAGGACCCAGCTGAAGTCGATGGACGTCACCTTGCCGATCACGCCGTTCTGGATGACTTCCTTGAGGGCGGAATTGCGCGGCGAGTAGCGGTAGTTGAAGGTCACCACCACGTTCCGGCCGGTTTCGGCAACGGCTGACGTGATGCGGCGGCAGCCCTCGACGTCGATGGTCAGCGGCTTTTCAACCACGACGTCGGCACCGGCCTGGAGCGCTTCAACGATGTAGTCGGCATGCGTGTAGTCCGGGGTGGTCACAATGACGCGTTCGATGCCGTTGGCCTGGATGAAGCTGGTGAGCTCGCCCGGCTCGAAGGATGCGACCGGTTCGGAACCGCCAAGTTCCTTGATGAGCTCCTGGTAGAACTCCACACGGCCCGGGTTGACGTCGGACAGTGCTACGAGCTCGGCTACATCGGCGTGCTGGCCGAAGATGGCGCGGATGTACATCTCGGAACGGCCGCCAGTGCCGATGAGTGCGATTCTTGTGCGGTGGCCGGCGGTGTGCGATTCGGACGTGGTGGTGGCTGGATGGGTCTCGGCGGTGTCGACGTTGACCATGGAGAATGCCCCTTTCCAAAGGCAGGAGTGAACCGCTTGACGGCCCGGCTTGTTCTGGGAAGAATCATGAGAAAGCGTTTTCTCAGAGCGTTATAAGCTTTGTATCAAGACTCTGGCGGTCGCGTCAACCATCGCCCCAACGACGGGGCAGCACGGGGCAAGCCAATCGGAAGGGGCAAGATGGCACGCAGGAATACCAACAGGCGCGTTGGCATCGCCGATGTCGCGGAGAAGGCAGGCGTCTCCCACGCCACAGTGTCGCGCGTCATGAACGGCAACGCGGCAGTGGACCCCGGCATTGCCGCACGCGTACGTGCCGCCGCAGCTGAACTGAAGTACCAGCCCAACCCCGTGGGCCGGAGTTTGGCCCTGGGCAAGACGGACACCATTGGGATCGTGGTGCCGGACCTGGCCAACCCCACGTTCCAGGCCATCCTTCGCGGCCTGAGCATCGCTGCCGCCCAAGACGGCTACCGCGTATTGATCGCAGATTCCTCCGAAGTGACCAGCGAGGAAGCCATCCTCGCAGGTGAAGCACGGCGGCGCTGCGACGGCGTAGTGCTCTGCGCACCCCGTATGCCCGATGCCGAACTGGAGGAGCTGGCCCCCACCCTGCACCCGCTGGTCCTCATCAACCGGACCACCATCACCACCAACACACCGAGCCTCAGCGTCGATTACGGGCAAGGCATCCAGGAGCTCGCCCAGCACCTGGTTTCCCTGGGCCACCAGCGGCTCGTTTATCTCTCCGGCCCGGAACACAGCGCCTCAAACCGCCAACGCCTGGTTGGCCTGGCGGAATTCCGCAGGGAGCACCCGGAAATCGAGCTCCAGATGCTGCATGGCGGCTCCAACTTCGACTCGGGCCACGATTCCACCGAAGCCATCATCACCAGCGGTGCCACGGGTATCCTGGCCTTCAACGACCTCGTTGCAATGGGCCTCTTGAGTGGCCTGCACGAGCGCGGCATCAGGGTTCCCGAGGACATCTCCGTCACCGGTTTCGACGATATTCCGTTCGCCAAATACACCACTCCCCCGCTGACCACCGCCGCCGTTCCCATCAACGAGCTCGGCAGCCTGGCGTGGCGCAGGATGCGGGAACAGATCCAGCAGGCTGACGAAGCACCCGTCCATCAGCAGGACGAATTCGCCCCCCGCATGGAGATCCGCAAGAGCACCGCCACCCCAGCCCTCAAGCCCGCCCAATAAAGCAACGCGGAGTCACTTACGGCCCATTCGGAGGGCCAACATGGGCCGTAAGTAACTCCGCGTTGCCCTATTCCTGGGTGGGGCCCGTGCCCACTCCGGCCTCCGTGTAGAAGCCACGGATGTGCGCCGCCACGAGATCTGCCGCCTTGCCGCCGTCGTTCGCAGTGACGGCGGCAAGGATGGCGCGGTGTTCGGCCCGAAGCCGCCCTGACGTGGCATTCCAGTCTGGGAGGTTTCCGGTGAGTTCGCTGGCGTAATTCTCGATCGCCCCACGGAGCGAGGCCATCATGGCACTCACCACGGCGTTACCCGCAGCTTGGGCCAAGGCAACATGGAAGCGGGCGTCGAGGCCAAGGAAGGTGTCAACGTCCGGGGCAACGTCCATCTGGTCCAACAAGTCCGCGGCTTCGTCCAGTTCGGGCACGCCTGGCTGCGCACGCGCTGCCGCCCAGGACTCAAGGAGGACGCGGGTCTCAACAATGTCCGCCACAGGGAGGTGGCGCGTTGCCACATGCAGCCGGAGCGTTGACCCCAAGGCGGATCCCGGCTCGGCGATGACTATGGTTCCAGCATCCTTCCCGGAACCCACCCCGGCACGGACAACGCCCATGGCCTCCAGGATCCGGACGGCCTCGCGCACCGAGGTCCGGGAGACCTGCAATTGTTCGGCCATGGTCCGTTCGCCGGGGAGCCGTCCACCCAGGGCCAGTTCGCCGCTGGACAATTGCTGTTCGATCCACTCCAGGACAAGTTCGTGCGTTCGCATACCGGAATACTAGTTGATGTGGTCCAACCACATGGCTTACAGTGTGGTTAGACCACACAATTCAAGGGAGAACCGCATGACCGAGACCCTCGATCCCAAGCTCACTGCTGCCCCCGCCGATGCCGGCAGCGACCAGAACGTGAGCCGCCCGCCCCAGCCGCGGCCCGCCGTCGCACTTCCTCCGGCACTGAAGCGGCGCGTGCCCAAGGTGGCCGACCTGGCGCCGCTCATGCAGTTCAAGAAGCCGGAGTTCAGCAAGTCCGCACGGCTCAAGCGGGCCAGCACCATCTGGGACCTGCGGGACATCGCCAAGCGGCGCACCCCGCAGGCACCCTTCGACTACACCGACGGCGCCGCGGAAGCCGAAATCACCCTGCGCCGGGCCCGCCAGGCCTTCCAGGACATCGAATTCCGCCCCGGCATCCTGCGTGACGTCTCCAAGATCGATCTCCGCACGGATATCCTCGGCCAGGAATCCAAGCTTCCCTTCGGCATTGCACCCACCGGCTTCACGCGCATGATGCAGTCTGAGGGTGAATACGCAGGCTCGCAGGCCGCCGAGGCCGCCGGCATCCCCTACACCTTGTCCACCATGGGTACCGCCTCCATCGAAGACGTTGCCACGGCAGCGCCGAATGGCCGCAACTGGTTCCAGCTCTACCTGTGGACGGACCGGGACCGCTCGCTGGAGTTGATCGAGCGGGCCGCGAAGGCTGGCAACGACACCCTCATGGTCACCGTGGACACGGCAGTGGCCGGCGCCCGGTTGCGAGACGTCCGGAACGGCATGACCATTCCTCCGGCGTTGACGCTGAAGACCGTCCTGGATGCGTCCTACCGGCCGGCGTGGTGGTTCAACTTCCTGACCCACGAGCCGCTGACCTTCGCCTCACTGTCCCGCTACACCGGCACTGTGGCAGACCTGATCAACTCCATGTTCGATCCCACCCTGACCTACGAGGACCTGGACTGGCTGCGCGAAACCTGGAAGGGCAAGCTCGTGGTCAAGGGCATCCAGACCGTCGAGGACGCCCGGCGCGTTGTTGACCACGGGGCCGACGGCATCGTGCTGTCCAACCATGGCGGACGCCAGCTGGACCGTGCACCCATCCCGTTCCACCTGCTGCCTGAGGTTTCGGCTGCGCTGAAGGCGGACAACAGCAAGGCCGCGGTGATGCTGGATACCGGCATCATGAGCGGTGCCGACATTGTGGCGGCGCTGGCACTTGGCGCAGACTTCGCCCTGATCGGCCGCGCCTACCTGTACGGGCTCATGGCCGGTGGGCGCGAAGGCGTGGACCGGACCATCCAGATCCTGGAAAAGGACATGACCCGGACCATGGCGCTGCTGGGAGTCAGCAAGGTGGCGGACCTCAACCCGGACCACGTGCGTTTGCTGCAGCGCTAACCCATGTAGGTAGCAGTAGAGGGCGTTTTGAAGCTTCAAAACGCCCTCTACTGCTACCCAGTTGGGTGAGGCGGCTAGATGAGGCCTTGGGCCAGCATGGCGTCGGCTACCTTCACGAAGCCACCGATGTTGGCACCCACCACGTAGTTGCCCGGCGCGCCATACTCTTCGGCGGTCTCGGCGCAGCGATCGTGGATGCCCACCATGATTTCCGTAAGCCGGGCCTCGGTGTGCTCGAACGTCCACGAGTCGCGGCTGGCGTTCTGCTGCATTTCCAAGGCAGAGGTAGCAACGCCGCCTGCATTGGCGGCCTTGCCCGGCCCGAAGAGGATGCCTGCCTCCTGGAACACGGACACAGCTTTCTGGGTGGAGGGCATGTTGGCCCCCTCGGCCACGGCGATCAGGCCGTTGCTGACCAGCTTGGCGGCAGCATCGCCGTCGAGCTCGTTCTGGGTGGCGCAGGGAAGCGCAACGGTGCCGTTGACGTCCCACACCGAACCACCCTCGACGTGGCTGGCGCCTGGACGGCGCGCAGCGTATTCGGTGAGGCGGGCGCGTTCCACTTCCTTGACCTGGCTGAGCAGGGCAACATCGATGCCCGCCTCATCCACGATGTAGCCGGCGGAGTCCGAACACGCCACCACCGTAGCGCCGAGGGCCTGGGCCTTGGCGATCGCGTGGATGGCCACGTTGCCGGAACCGGACACGACAACGCGCTGGCCGTCGAAGGACGTTCCGCGCGTCTTCAGCATTTCCTGTGCGAAGATGACCGTTCCGTAACCGGTAGCCTCGGGCCGGACCAGCGAACCGCCCCAGGAGATGCCCTTGCCGGTCAGCACGCCGGATTCGTAGCGGTTGGTGATGCGCTTGTACTGGCCAAACAGGTAGCCGATCTCGCGTCCGCCCACTCCAATGTCGCCGGCGGGAACGTCCGTGTATTCACCAATGTGGCGGTAGAGCTCGGTCATGAAGGACTGGCAGAAGCGCATGATCTCGGCATCGGAACGGCCGCGTGGATCGAAGTCCGAGCCGCCCTTGCCGCCGCCAATGGGCATGCCCGTCAGCGCGTTCTTGAAGATCTGCTCAAAGCCGAGGAACTTCACGATGCCCAGGTAAACCGAGGGGTGGAAGCGCAGGCCGCCCTTGTAGGGGCCCAGCGCCGAGTTGAATTCAACGCGGAAGCCGCGGTTCACGTGCACGCGTCCGGCGTCGTCGGTCCACGGGACGCGGAAAATGATCTGGCGCTCCGGCTCGCAGAGGCGTTCCAGGACGGCGCCTTCGAGGAACTCCGGGTGACGGTCGTGGACCGGGCCCAGGCTTTCGAACACCTCGGTTACGGCTTGGTGGAATTCCTTCTCTCCGGGGTTCCGCGCCAACACGGTGTCCCGGACGGCTTCGAGCCTTGAGTCCATGCGTCTTCCTATCCCTCAGTTGCCACGAGCCCGCGGCGAGACAATCACAGTCCCGGCCATGGTTGCACCAAAGGACGTAGGATCTCCATCCGAGCCGGATGTGACCGTTGGGGCGCGACTTAACACAAGTGCAGAAAAGCCTCGGAAAGACGGGAAACCGAAGGTTAACAAAACCTCACAATGTGAGGAGTATCACGTTAGATCTAGCGCTTGCGCCCGAACTTCGGCAGGTTGGGCAGGTTCGCCAAGAGGTCCGCGGCCTTGGTGGCCGCCCGGCCCACGGTGCGTCCTATCTGCTGCGGCACAGTATCGTCCGTCTGCAGGTCCACGGACACAGGCGCATCCGTTGCGTTCGCGGTGACGGCCTGGCTGAGGGTCTCCGTGCGGGGTGCAACATCCTCCGCAACGGCAGCCGTGGCGGCTTCAGCGGCAGGCTCCCCTGCGGAAGGTACGACGACGGCGGCGGCCGCGGGTCCGACGTCGAACGTTTCCAGCCACGAGGCGACGCCCGCGAGCGGCTTGGGATTCAGGGTATAGAAACGCTTCTGGCCCTGCGCACGCATGCTGACGAGGTCAGCCTCGCGCAAAACTTTCAAATGCTTGGAGATGGTGGGCTGGCTTGCAGCCAGTTCTTCTACCAGTTCCCCTACAGCTTTATCCCCAGAGCGGAGGGAAACCAGGATGTCGCGCCTGGTTGCCTCAGCAATGACGGCAAATACGTCGTCAGTCACCATGACACCCACCCTAGCGACATATACGCCAAAAGGCATCCCTCGTTTCCGTCTGCTGCACCGGCGGATCGTTGACCGCCGGGTGGGCCGGTGCTACAACTTTGTCACGGTCCGTCCGGGCTCCCAGGCCCCGGCCGCCAACACCACGGGGTGCAGGGCAATGACTGACTTCTTCCGGCGGCACATGTTCAACATCATCGCCGCAGTGTTCCTGGCCCTGTTTGTCCTGGTGTGGGCCGCCGTGCTCCTCCGCGTCGGCACGTGGGTTCCCACCGGCGAAGCCGAGGCACCCGAGTTGAACGGAGCCCTGGTCACGGCGGCCGGTGTCCTTGCTACGTCCCTGAGTTCCCTCACCGCCTCGGCCCTCGGCTTCACCATTTCAGAGGTCAAGCGGGACAACGCCAAAGCCGGCGAGCAGGGCCCGCTCATCAACCCGGCCCAGGTAGCCACCCGCCTCTCGGGCCGGGTGATCTTCGCCATCATGGTCTACATGACCATGGGGATGCTGGTCCTGGTGTTGTGGCTGTTCAAGGGACAGGCGTCCACCGACCTGATCGGGGCGTTCGCGTTGTCGCTGCTGGGCTGGCTCGTCGGAGCGGCGGGCGTGGTGTTCCAAACGGAGAAGACCGACCCTTAGCCTGCTGGCAGGTGCTTAGTCGAACCAGGGATCCAGTCCATACAAAGGGAAGATCTCCTTGCGCGTGGCGATGACCGTCCGGTCCACTTGGTCCGCGGGGTCGTAGCCCACCTCCCAGGAACGCCACCAGATGTCCACGTCGTCGCCCATAAACTCCGGAGCCCACACACCGTACTTTTCCCTGACGTACGTGCGCCACTCTTCGGGCACAGGGGTTGCGAGCGGGACCGCCCGCTGGGTCACCATCCCGATCAGGTGGCTCCACGCACGCGGGACCACGCCCGTGACGTCATAGCCGCCGCCGCCCGTGGCGATCCACCGGTTCCCGCAGTAGCGGGCTGCAAGGCTCCCGACGGCGCTGGCCGCCTCACGCTGGGCATCGACGCTGAGGTTGAGGTGCGTGAGCGGATCCAGGCGATGCGAATCGCAGCCGTGCTGGCTGACGATCACCTCGGGCTGGAAAGCACCGACGAGTTGGGGCACCACGGCGTGGAAAGCCCGCAGCCACGCGGCGTCCCCCGTGAACGCGGGCAGCGCAACGTTCACCGCCGTGCCGGGGGCATCCGGGCCGCCCGTCTCATTGGCGAAACCTGTACCCGGGAACAACGTCAGCCCGGATTCGTGCAGGGAAATGGTCATCACCCGGGGATCGTTCCAAAAGATGCTTTGCGTCCCATCGCCATGATGGGCATCAACGTCGATGCTGACGATCCGCTGCACCCCGCCGTCGAGCAGCCGCTGGATGGCCAGGGCAACATCGTTGTACACGCAAAAGCCGCTGGCACGCTCCCGCGACGCATGGTGCATGCCGCCGCTGAAGTTGACCGCCCGGATGGCCTTGCCGTCCAGGATGGAGTCGGCCGCCACCAGCGAACCGCCGGCAAGCCGGGCACTCGCTTCGTGCATGCCCGCAAAGGCGGGATCGTCCTCGGTGCCCAGCCCCCGTTCTTCGTCCGGCCAGTAGGGATCTGCGCTGACCCGGCGGACCGCCGCCACATAGTCGGGGCTGTGGACCGAGCAAAGTTCGACGTCGGTAGCCACCGTGGGTGCCTCGACGGCCACATGGCTGTGGCTGAAAAGGCCCAGGGATTCAGCCAGCCTTGCCGTGAGTTCCAGCCGCTGAGGTGCCATGGGATGGCCGGGCCCGAAGTTGTAGGCAGTCATGGCAGGATCCCACACCACCGTCGTTGGCAGTGCGGAGCGCGTGATGCTGGAAGCAGCCGTTCCAAGCGTGGAGTTCATCCAGAACAGGCTACCCGAGGCCGTAGCGCCTCCCTGCCCGGTTACGGCAGCCGAATAGTGGTTTACTACTCAGGAAAGTATGTTCACTTGAGGAAGAGCGCCATGTCTCAAAGCCAGTCGCGGTCCACCGCCCCGGCCAACTGGCAACCAGGCCAGCCGGAACGTGAAGGCTTGTGGATCTTCACACGTGCCCGCGACTTCATTGACAACATTGCCAACACTTCCCCGGCCCGGCTTGCGCTGGTGGCCTTCGCCTTGGTCATCCTGCTTTTCACTGGTCTTTTGTCCCTCCCCGCTTCCTCGGCGTCCGGTGAGGCGACTCCCCTGCACCAGGCCATGTTTACGGCAGTGTCCAGCGTTTGCGTCACCGGCCTGACCGTCGTCTCGACGGCAACGCACTGGTCCTTCTTCGGGCAACTCGTGATCCTTGTGGGCATCTTCGTGGGCGGCCTGGGCACATTGACCCTGGCATCCCTGCTGGCCCTCATGGTCAGCAAGAGGCTTGGCGTCCGCGGCAAGCTCATTGCCCAGGAAGCCATGAACAACGCAGGCCGGCTCGGCGAAGTAGGTACCCTGCTCCGGATCGTCATCACCACTTCCGTGGTGATCGAAGCCGCCCTGGCTTTGGCCTTGATTCCCCGCTTCATGCTTTTGGGTGAGCCGTTCTGGCAATCCGTGTGGCATGGCGTGTTCTACTCGATCTCCTCCTTCAACAACGCCGGCTTCACGCCCCATTCAGACGGCATCGTCCCCTACGAGACCGATCTCTGGATCCTCATCCCTTTGATGCTCGGGGTGTTCCTGGGCAGCCTCGGATTCCCCGTGGTGATGGTGCTCCAACAAAATGGCCTGAACTGGAAGAAGTGGAACCTCCACACGAAGCTCACCATCCAGGTCTCCTTCATCCTCCTGCTGGCCGGCACCGTGCTGTGGGCCTTGATGGAGTGGGACAACGTGCGCACCATCGCGCACATGGACCTGGGCGACAAGATCATCCATTCGCTCTTCGCCTCTGTGATGACCCGGTCCGGTGGCTTCAACCTGGTGGACCAGAACCACATGGAATCCACCACCATGCTGCTCACAGACGCGCTCATGTTCGCCGGTGGCGGCTCGGCTTCGACTGCCGGCGGCATCAAGGTGACCACCATCGCCGTCATGTTCCTGGCGATCATCGCCGAAGCCCGTGGCGACGCGGACGTCAAGGTATACGGGCGCACCATCCCGCAAGGCACCATGCGCGTGGCCATCTCCGTGATCGTTGCCGGTGCCACCTTGGTGTCCGTCGCAGCCTTCCTTCTGCTGTCCATCAGCGGAGCGTCGTTGGACCGGGTGCTCTTCGAAACCATTTCCGCCTTCGCCACCGTGGGACTGAGCACCAACCTCAGTGCCGAGCTGCCGCCGTCGGGCGTTTATGTCCTGACGGCCCTCATGTTCGCCGGCCGCGTCGGCACCGTAACCCTCGCTGCGGGCCTGGCCCTGCGCCAACGCAGCCAGCTGTTCCACTACCCGGAAGAGAGGCCAATCATTGGCTAGCACCCAGGGGGCGGCCAACCGTCCCGCCCACAACGCACCGGTCCTGGTGATCGGCCTTGGCCGCTTCGGTTCGGCCACGGCTGAGCAATTGGTGAAGCAGGGCCGTGAGGTCCTGGCGATCGAACGCGACCGCAGCCTGGTCCAGAAATGGGCTCCCGTGCTGACCCACGTGGTGGAAGCGGACGCGACCAACATCGACGCCCTCCGCCAGCTCGGTGCGCAGGAGTTCAGCTCGGCTGTTGTGGGCGTGGGCACCTCGATCGAATCATCCGTGCTCATCACCGTGAACCTGGTTGACCTGGGCATCCAACACCTCTGGGTCAAAGCGATCACGCCGTCGCACGGCAAGATCCTCAGCAGGATCGGCGCCAACCACGTCATTTACCCCGAAGCCGACGCAGGTGTCCGTGCCGCGCACCTCGTGTCCGGGCGCATGCTCGACTTCATCGAATTCGACGACGACTACGCGATCGTCAAGATGTACCCGCCCAAGGAAACCGTAGGCTTCACCCTGGAGGAATCCAAGGTCCGGTCAAAGTACGGCGTGACCATTGTGGGCGTGAAGACCCCGGGTGAGGACTTCACCTATGCGCGTCCGGAAACCAAAGTGTCCGGACACGACATGCTGATCGTGTCCGGACACGTGGACCTGCTGGAACGCTTCGCGGCCCGGCCGTAGTGTGGCCTGCTTGGCGCCTAGCCGAGTTGCTTGGTGATCTCCGCTGCCCTCGCAGCTGCTGCGCGGGCGCCGTCGGCGATGATCCTGGGGATCCCGCCGTCGTTGAAGGCCGCGATGGCGCGCTCGGTGGTGCCGTTGGGGCTGGTCACCGCCACGCGCAGGTCTGTGGGGTTCGCGCCGGGCTCGGCGAGCATGAAGCCCGCACCGGCCACTGTTTCGCGCGCCAGCATGAGCGAGAGCTCTTCGTCCAACCCGAGTTCGACGCCGGCAGCGGCCATGGCCTCCGCAAGGTAGAACGCATACGCCGGTCCGGAGCCGCTGATCGCGGACAGGGCGTCCACTTGCTCCTCGGGCACCTCCACAACAGTGCCGGCACCCGCCAGCGCCGTCTTGGCCTGCTGGAGCTGCTCAGGGCTGCAGTGCGTACCCGGCGATACGGAAACCACCCCGCGGCCCAGCTTGGCGGGCGTGTTGGGCATGGTGCGGATCACCGGCTGCCCCTCCGGGAGCGCAGCCTCGAGCTGGGCGATTGAGACGGCGGCGGCAACGCTGACCACGATGGTGTCCTTGCCCAGTGCGGGACTGATCTCCCGGGCCAGGTCCGTGATGCCCACCGGCTTGACGCCCAGGATCACCATTCCCGCGCCCTTGGTGGCCAGCTTGTTGTTGTCCGGGTCCTCTTCGCCGGCGATCGCCATGACACCGTGGCGCTGGGCCAGTTCCTCCGCCCGCTCTGCACGGCGCACCGTGGCCACAACATCGGACGGGTCGGCACCCGCGGCAAGAAGGCCGCCTAGAATTGCCTCGTTCATGGATCCACAGCCAAGGAATGCGATTCGGTTGCTCATGGCTCCATCATGGCAGTTGGCCCTTGGGCGGGTCGAACGCTTACGTGGGTCCGGGCCGCACCGGCCCAGGATTCCCAGCTAGTTCACAAGGTTATTGCAGGCGGCGCCCATTGTTGGTCCGTAACTTAGTAGTTACCTCATTGAGGGTGCGAGTGATGAGGCGGGCATGGGGATGTCCGCCAGCAGCACCGGTGGCCGGGGCGGGTTTTCCCCCATTTCCCGATTCGGCCGCCGGTGCTTTCGCTTTTAACAGTCCTGGCACTACGGACGTGCAAAAGCCCGGGCCATTCGGCCCGGGCTTTCCGTGTTCTTGTTCGCTAGTTGTCCAGGCTCCGGACCAGCGGAACACTCAGATGCTGCCGCGCAAAGCGCAATGTCTCGGCAAGCATTTCCTCGCGTTCCCCGGCAACTTTCGCCTTGCGGGTGGAGATCTCGGCCACCACCACACCGTCGAAGCCGTTGGACGCCAAGTGCTGGAGGACGTCGGCGCACTGCTGGGTACCGGTTCCGGGCACCAGGTGCTCGTCCTTCCCGGAACCCGAACCATCCGTCAGGTGCACGTGCCGGAGCTTGCTGCCCAAGGCCTGGACCGCTTCCAGACTGTTGGCCCCGGCAGTTGCGGCGTGCGAGAAATCCCACGTGACGTCGTCGTAATCCTGTCCCAACGGGTCCCAATGCGGCAGGTAAGCCACGGCCTCACGTCCGCGAACACGCCACGGATACATGTTCTCCACGGCAATATGCACTTGGTACATGGCCGCAATCTCGCGGACGCCCTCGGCGAAGTTCTCGGCGTAATTCGACTGCCACCGGAACGGCGGGTGCACCACAACGGTGTCGCAGCCGACTTCCTTGGCCATCTGGCAGGACCGCTCGATCTTGTTCCACGCTGAACCCCACACCTGCTGTGTCAGGAGCAAGGTAGGCGCATGGATCGAGACGATCGGCTGCTTGTACCGATGGCTCAACTGAACGAGGGCATCCGGATTCTGGCTGACGGCGTTGTTGGTCACCATGACCTCCACGCCTTCGTAGCCCAGGTCCTGCGCGACGGCGAACGCGTCATGGACGCTCAGCGGATAGACCGATGCGCTGGACAGCGCCACCGGTATCTGGCGGTTGTTGGCAACAGGTTCGACGTCGGTACTCATCTCAGGAGGCCAGCCCGCCTGCTGCGGGGGCTGGGATGGGTGCTGGGGCGGGATCGTTCACCGGGACCGGGAATTCCTTGATGGGGTGGTCCTCGTGATCTTTCCCGTCCTCTTTGGCCTTTTTCTTGGACTTGTCCTTCTTGCGCTTGCCAACGTGCGGTGCCGGGTCCAGGGCTTCCTCGAAGACCAGTTGGTCGAGGCGGCGCAGGATCAGGCCTTCACGGAGGGCCCAAGGACAAATCTCCATCTTGGGGAACTCGAACAGTTCCAGGGCCGCCTCCGCCACCAATGCGCCGGCCAGGAGCTGGCGGGCACGTGCGTCCGAAACGCCGGGCAGGTAGAGGCGGTCAGCAACGGTCATCGCGGAAATCCGCTGGGCCCACAAACCAAGATCCGCGGCATGGAGTTCACGCTTCACGTAGGGCCCCGCAGCGCTCGGAGCGGCTCCGGCAATGCGGGCCAGCGACCTGAAGGTCTTGGACGTGCCGGCCACCAGGTTGGCCCTGCCCAATTGATGGAACTCGCGGACCACCGGCTTGAGCGTAGAGCGGATGTAGCGGCGGAGTTCCTTCACGCTCTTGGCCGTCGGTGGGTCCTCATGGAGCCAGTCCCTGGTGAGGCGGCTGGCGCCCAGAGGAACCGACGTGGCGAATTCCGGCAGTTCATCCGTGCCGTAGGCCATTTCGAAGGAGCCACCGCCGATGTCCAGGTCCAGGATGGGACCTGCGCCCCACCCATACCAACGGCGGACCGCGAAGAAGGTCATGGACGCTTCTTCGCTGCCGGTCAGTTCCTGCAGGGTCACGGTGGTCTCGTGCTTTACCCTGGCCAGGACCTCGGCCCCGTTGGTGGCCTCGCGGATGGCCGACGTACAGAAAGCCAGCAGGTCTTCCGCTTTGTGGCGCGCGGCGAACTCCCACGCTTCAAGGACGAACTCCACCAGTTCATGCTGCCCGGCATCGTTGATGTTGCCGTCTTCGTCGAGGTACTGGACCAGGCTCAACGGGCGCTTGTGGGATGCGAAAGCTACTGGACGCGCGCCGGGATGGGCGTCCACGAGCAGCAGGTGGACGGTGTTGGAACCGATGTCGAGAACGCCAAGACGCATTCTGCCATTATTCACCGATTCGAACCCCGTGAAGCAACTTCGCGGCGACGTTTCGCTGACGGGGCGGTGTCCTATGGTCCCGTTGCCTACTGGTCCGCGGAACCGTCCACTTCGTCAGCGCGCTTGAAGTCCCGGCGGATGTTGGCGATTCCCTCGGGATCGATTTCGAAGCCGTGCTCGCTTCCCGGGTTGATGACCAGGCCGAGCTCATCGCCAATGTTGCCAAGGATGGCCGACCCCAAGGTGCCCAGGACATGCGGTGCCGCTTCCAGGAAGCGTGCGTCGACGCGGCTGGGGTGGCTGAAGACTGCCAGGACAGGCTGTCCGTCCGCGTTGGAGAGGACCAGCGGCTCCACCGACGAGTCAGGGCCGTCCACGGATTCCGAGCTGACGAGGTACACCTCGTTGTTCAGGAAAGCCAGGATGACGTCCACCGGGTTGGCGTCCGGCTTTTCGGCCAGGGCAAGCTTGGCTTCCAGATCGTTCAAGGGGGCGTTGTCGGGTGAAACTGTCTGTTCAGTCATGCTTCTACTCGACCATGATGCCTGCCGGGACGCAATTCGCGGCAAGTCCCGGCAGGCAGATGTACCTGGGTTACTTCTTGGCCGCAGCCTTCCGTGCCGGAGCTTTCCGGGTGGTGGTCCGCTTGACCGGGCCCTTCGCACGCTTTTCAGCGAGGAGCTCGATGGCACGTTCCCTGGTGAGCTCTTCGAGGGACGTGGACCGCGGCACCGTAATGTTGGTGACGCCATCGGTGATGTACGGGCCGAAGCGGCCTTCCTTCACCACGATGTTCTTCTCGGAGACCGGGTCCGGACCGAATTCAGCCAGCGGCGGCACGGCAGCACGGGCACCCCGTTGCTTGGGCTGCGAGTAAATCTCCAAGGCCTGTTCCAGCGTGATGGTGAAGATTTCCTCTTCGGAGCCGATGGAACGCGAATCCGTGCCCTTCTTCAAGTACGGACCGAAGCGGCCGTTCTGCACCGTGATGGGGTTCCCCTCGGCGTCCTCGCCCAGGACACGGGGAAGGCTCATGAGCTGCAGGGCCTCGTCCAGGGTGACCGTGTCAACGGTCATGGACTTGAAGAGCGAACCCGTGCGAGGTTTGGCCTTCACGGGCTTCTTCGGCGGCTTGGGCTTGCCGTTCTTGTAATACTCCACCGGCAGGTTGGCCAGTTGTTCCTCGGTCAGCTCAGGGATGATCTCGGTGACGTAGGCGCCGTAGCGGCCATTTTTGGCCACCACCGTGTGACCGGTGTGCGGGTCGGCACCAAGGACGCGTTCCTCCGGCGCGGCTGTTTCCATGAGCTCGATGGCCTTGGCCGCCGTCAGCTCATCGGGAGCAAGTTCCTCGGGGACGTTGGCACGGGCGGACTCAACAACCTCGCCGGTCTTCTGGTCCACCGTGGGAATGGTGCTTTCCAGGTACGGACCGAATTTGCCCACGCGCAGCGTGATGCCGTCAGCGATCGGCACGGAGTTGATCTCGCGGGCGTCGATCTCACCCAGGTTGTTCACGATGCTCAACAACCCGGGATCAGCGTCTTCACCGTAATAGAAGTGCTTGAGCCACGCGGCACCAATGGCCTGGCCGTTGGCGATCTTGTCCAGGTCGCCTTCCATGTCAGCCGTGAACTCGTAGTCGACGTAGTCCGTGAAGTGCTGCTCCAGCAGGCGGATCACGGAAAATGCGATCCAGCTGGGGACCAGCGCCGAGCCTTGCTTCCGCACATAGCCACGGTCCTGGATGGTGGAAATGGTGGACGCGTACGTGGACGGGCGGCCGATCCCCTTCTTTTCCAGTTCAGCCGTGAGGGAGGCTTCCGTGTAGCGCGGCGGCGGGGAGGTTTCGTGGCCAACAGCAACAATGTCCGAAGCCGTCAGGGAATCGTCCTTGGCAACGTTGGGGAGGCGGCGGGCCTCGTCCGAGTCGTCATCTTCGCGGCTGGCGTCCTTGCCTTCCTCGTACGCAGCCAGGAAGCCAGGGAAGGTGATGACAGTACCGGATGCTGAGAACTCAGCGTCCCGGCCGTCCGCTGCCACGGCACCCAGGCGGATGGTGGCAGTGGAACCCTTGGCATCGGCCATCTGCGAAGCGACCGTGCGCTTCCAAATGAGCTCGTACAGGCGGAACTCGTCACCGCTCAGCTGCTGCGCTACCTGCGCGGGAGTGCGGAAAGAGTCGCCTGCGGGACGAATGGCCTCGTGCGCTTCCTGGGCATTCGCGGCCTTGTTGGCGTAGACGCGCGGACCCTGCGGAACGTACTCGGGGCCGTAGAGCTCGGCAGCCTGGCGGCGTGCAGCCGTAACAGCCTCATCGCTCAAGGCCGACGAGTCGGTACGCATATAGGTGATGTAACCGTTCTCGTACAGGCGCTGTGCCACCTGCATGGTGCTCTTCGAAGAGAAACGGAGCTTGCGGCCGGCTTCCTGCTGCAGCGTGGACGTAGTGAACGGCGCGGCCGGACGCCGGGTGTACGGCTTGGTATCCACCGAGCGAACGCGGAAATCGGCGTTCTCCAGCCCGGCAGCCAAGGACGTGGCAAGTTCCTCATTGAGGTGCACCACGTTGGACGAAGTGAGCTCACCGTTGTCGTTGAAGTCGCGGCCCGTGGCCACCTTGGAACCGTCCACGGCGGCGAGCTTGGCTTTGAAGGAACCCGAGTCCGCGCCGAACTGGCCCGTGAGATCCCAGTAGGAGGCTGCACGGAAAGCCATGCGCTCCCGTTCGCGGTCAACCACCATGCGGGTGACCACGGACTGCACGCGGCCTGCAGAAAGCCCACGGGCCACCTTCCGCCACAGGACGGGAGAAATTTCGTAGCCGTACAGGCGGTCCAGGATACGGCGCGTTTCCTGGGCATCCACCAGGGCGGTGTCCACGTCGCGGAGGTTGTCCATGGCCCGGTGGATGGCTTCCTTGGTGATTTCACCGAAGGTCATGCGGTACACGGGGACTTTGGGCTTCAGGACCTCGAGGAGGTGCCACGCGATGGCTTCGCCTTCGCGGTCCCCATCGGTTGCGAGGTAAAGCGCGTCAGCGTCTTTCAGCTGGGCCTTGAGCTCGGCAACCTTTTTCTTCTTGTCCGGCGAGACAACGTAGTAAGGCTTGAAGTCGTTCTCGACATCGACCGCGAACTTGCCGAGCGACGTCTTCTTCAGTTCTGCAGGGAGGTCCGACGGCTGCGGGAGGTCCCGGATATGGCCGATCGAAGCCTCGACGATGAAGCCCTCGCCCAGGTATTTGGCGATGGTCTTACTCTTGGCCGGAGACTCCACGATCACGAGTTTCTTGCCGGTTTTTGCCTTGCTGGGCACGGTGCTCCTACAGAAAAAATGTGTCATTGGGCTGGTGCCCATATTGGCCTAGTTCACCATAAATTGCAGAATTCTGCGTTTTTGGCCGGGAACCCGGGCCTGTTCGGGACGGCTATTGGCCGGGCGCCAGACGGTCGTCCGGGATCATCGACCACAGCGTGGCCACGCGCTCCGCACCGTCTGGAATCCGGGTGGGATCCTCCAATTCGTACTCCCTGATGACCTCACGGATCCTGTCGGAGAGTTCCCTGCGCTGAGGATTGGTCAGGTACAGCAGGTTGCTGGCCAGGACCACCGCCGCCGGCTCCTCCGCAGTGTCTCCGCGCTGCCTCCGTTCACCCCTGGCTTTGGCGAACGCGGAAGCCCTGCGCCGGAAGGCGTCCAGCTCCAGGTCCACGACGGCGATCTCGGGGCTGGCCACGCTGCCGCCCGAGATGGTGAAGTCCGTTCCGGCGGCTTTCCAGCGACGCTCCCTGGCGTCGCCGGCGTTCTCCGCGGGAGCCACGATCCCCCATTTCTGGAGGGCACGGAGGTGGTAGCTCATGGCACTGGGGGTCAGTCCCGTCCGGGCGGCCAGTTCGGTGGCGGTGTGGCTCACCTGCGTGGCATAGAGTTCCGAAATGACTTCAAGCCGGGCCGCGTGGGCCAGGGCGCGGATAGCCTTGGGATCGGTGATTTCCACCGTCTTCTCGGCCCTCTTGCGACGCGGAACTCCGCCTTCTGCCTCGGATGCCTCGTTGTTCACACTCACTTCATCAGTGTAATCAGGGTCACTTGCTGGAGGGCTGGTGCTGGTGGAGCGCGGCGTGTACGCCGCCATCATGCGGGCACCTCATGGCCGGGCACCTCATGGCCAGGCACCTCTTGGCCAGGCACCTGGCCGTCCGGGAGCAGGAATCCGTCCCGGACCAGGTTCCGGACGTCGTTGAACAGCCCTTCACGGAACGCATCCGCATCAAAGTCCGCTCCCCCGCCCAAGAGCACTTCAAGTGCCGTGATGATCTGACCCACGGACAGTTCGCCATCGCACGTGGACACGAAGCCGGCCAATTCCGCGCTGAGCAGGTTGGTCCGGCGAAGGCCTGCGCCCTGCCTGAGCAGAATCACGCCGGGGTGCTCGGCTCCCGGGCGCTGGTGCCGTTCCTCCGTGACATCGTCGGCGACAAGCAAGTGGGCTTCCGCGAGGTTGTTGCGGGCAACCCAATCGGCCCGATCCACGGCAGCACCGAGGTGCGGACCGATCGGCTGCTCAACGGGGTAGATGATTTCCTCGAACCTCTTCAGGACTTCCTCGCCGCCTGAAGGACGCCGCAGCCAGATCATGCCGAAGCCAATGCCTTCAACGCCCCTGGACGCGAAGTCGTCAAGGTAGGCGGCATACGCGTCCTGGTAATGGGCGCGGTCCCTGCCCTCGGAAGCATCCTGGAGCCAGGTCTCGGCGTACTGCTCCGGCCCCACCTGCTCACGCTGGATGAACCACACGTCCAGGCCAGAGCCTTCAAGCCAGGAGGTAGGCCGGTCCTGCCACTCCGAACCCGAGGCAATCTCCCAGTTTCCCAGCATCTGCGCCGTTCCACCCGGTTCCAGGACAGTGGCCAACGACGTCACCAGCGAGGAGACAATGTCATCGCCCGGGAGTCCGCCATCGCGATACGTGAACTGATCGGCAGCGGACTCGCCGCTGCTCCGCGGCGTAATCACGAACGGCGGGTTGGACACCACCAGTCCAAACGTTTCCCCCGCGACCGGCTCCAGCAACGAGCCAAGCCTCAGGCTCACTCGGGCTTCCAGGTCCGCGGGGTCCAGCCCGAGTTCGGACGCGTTGAGCAGCAGGTTGAAACGAGTGAAGGCAAGAGCACGTTCGGAGATGTCCGTGGCCGTCACGTGCTCACAATGATGCAGCAGGTGGAAGGTCTGGATTCCACACCCGGTACCCAAGTCCAAGGCACGCTTGGTGTGGTGGCGGATGGTTGTTTGGACCAGCGTGGTGGACGCCTGGCCGATCCCGAGCACATGGTCGTGCCTCAGGACACCCGGCTGCTGGTGGGCGGCGAGATCACTGGCCACCCAGAGTTCGGCTCCCCCGGTTCCATCTGCGTTGGCGTCCCAGCCGTAAGGCCGAAGATCCGCCTTCGCAGCCACGGCTTCGCCGTCAAGAGTCACCAGCCCGAGCTCGGCAAGGCCACGCGCCCCCACATCCGGCAGCGCAGCGTCCACGTCACTGGCAGCCTGCGGAACCGCGAGGAGCCACAGCCGGACGATCACCGACAAGGCTGATGCCCCTGGTTGCCCGGCCCCCGTGTGCCGTTCCGTGACCAGGAGTGCCGGAATGAGTTGGTCCCTGCCGAGCGCCGCATAGGCGGATTCACCCAGGAAATCCGCGACGCCATCCACTGTGTACCGGATGGCGCGAAGGTTGGCTGCCAACGCCGCGAGAAGGCCGGGACGGTCGCTGCGGGGAGCGTCGGCAGTGGCACCGGAAGTAAAAGCTGTTGGGGTTTGGTTCACCCAGCAAGTCTATTGGCGCTGTTTCAACCTGGGCTCCGGACAGGATGGCCTATGTGGAAAAGCCGGGCCCCGGAACCCGGTAGCGTTGAATCATGCTCATTTTCTCCTCCGCGCGGCGCCCTGCCGGTCTTGTTGCCGTCGCCGCGGCAACGCTGTTGGCCGCCACGGCTTGCCAGCAGCCAGTGGACATCGCCCACGCAGACGTTCCCGCCTGGAAGAAGGATGCACTGCCTGCCGCTACCGGCGTGGTCCTGGAGGACTCGGGAAAGATCCTGAACCGCGATCCGATTGTCAAGGACTCGCCCAGCGTGGCCGCCGGAACCTACACGCTCACCATGGCGTGCGATGGCGGCGGCAAGGCTTTCTTCGCCGTCAGCACCGGCGGAAAGCAGATCGCAGATGCGGGCGCCGCCTGCAACGGAAGCCGCGAAGTGGCCAAGATCAAGGTCCCTGCCACGGCGGACCTCAGCATCTCGGCCAGCAGCGTCGATGCACCCTTGATCTTCGCTTACCAAGTGGTTCCAGCGGCGGGCTAAATCCCGCGTCCGCCCTATATGGCGGCCTGCCACGCAAGCGTAAAGTCAGAACATGGGCGGCGCGTTGGCTGGCTCGGTGACGTCGCGACGGCTGGCGAGTGCCGCCGTCGTACTTTTGCTTGGCTTGGGTGGCACCCTGACGGGCTGCGAGTACACCTATGACGACCGGGGTACTCCGCAGGCCACGCCCACGGCGCCGGCGGGCAGCAATGTGGTGCTCCCTCCCGATCCGTCCCTGCAGCAGACCGTCACCGGTGACGCCTTGGAGGAATGGGCCAAATCGGCGCTGCCCGAATCGCAGGGGCGGTCCTTCTACTCGAGCACTGGCTACCTGAGTCCCGGCGAATCCAAGACCGAGCAAACCGTCCAACTGCCCGGCGGCACGTATGCCGTCACCCTGGCATGCCGGGGCACAAGGCGGGTCACCTTCACCGTCCGGATGGGCGAATCCGACCTGGTGGACCTGACCCTGGGGTGTACCAACGCCCGCGTCAGCGTGGTCCAACTGGACAAGGACGCAATCCTCGACATCACGGTGGGCGCCAGGTCCGACGCGAACTTCGCCTACCGGGTCAGCCGGCTCTGACCCCGGCGCTCAGGCCGCCTCGCAACCTCCGGGGCACCGCAGCGTTGCCGGGTCCGAGGCGCATTCTGCGCAGTAGAGCGTAAGCGTCCGGCAGCTTGGGTTGGAGCAGTTCTCGAACTTGTTGGTCGGTGACGCACACCGGACGCATTCACCGATGGTCTTGGCATCCTCGCTGAACTCGACATGCATGCGTTTGTCGAACACATACAGCGAGCCTTCCCAGAGGCCTTGGTCCTTGAACGTCTCGCCGTAGCGGACAATGCCGCCATCCAACTGGTAGACCTCCTTGAAGCCCCGGTTGACCATCAGGCTGGAAAGGACTTCGCAACGGATGCCCCCGGTGCAGTAGGTGACTACGGGCTTGTCCTTGAGGGCGTCGTACTTGCCGGAGTCCAACTCCTTGATGAAATCGTGCGTGGTAGCGACATCCGGCACGATTGCGTCCTTGAACTTTCCAATCTGGGCCTCGAAGGCGTTGCGCCCGTCGAAGAATACGACGTCCTCGCCGTCGGCCTTCTTGGTGTCCAGCAAGGTGTGCAGTTCCTCGGGCTGCAGGTGCTTGCCGCCGCCCACCACGCCGTGCTCGTCCACCTTCAGCTCGCCGGGCGCACCGAAGGACACAATCTCATCGCGGACCTTGACGCTGAGGCGCGGGAAATCGTCGGCGCCGCCCTCCGACCATTTGAAGTCGATGCCGTGGAAGCCCTTGTATTCCCGGGTGGTCTTGACGTACTGCTTCATGTTGTTCAGCTCGCCGCCCACCGTGGCATTGATGCCGTCCTTGGAGATGAGGATCCTGCCCGTGAGGCCCAGCTTCTCGCACAGGGCACGCTGCCAGAGACGCACCGCGTCAGGATCGGCGATCGGAGTAAAGCCGTAGAAAAGCACAATTCGGTTCAAAGCCACCGTTAAAGGGTACTTGGTGTACTACAATCGCGCGCCGACGTCACAATTTCATAAGCACGGAATGCTGGGGCCTGCGTGCTCTGTTGCTTCCAGAAGCGCTGGCATAGTCTCTCTACATGAGTCCAGACGCCTTGGTTGAAGACATCGCGCACCTCTTGGAAGTCTGGGTGGCCGGCTGGTCCGGTTGCCGGGGCTATGAATCGCGTCAAGAGGGACGTTTCCCCGCCGCACTCCGCGCCGACAAGACCGGTGACTGGGAGTATTTCGCCCACGATCCTTCCGACGAAGAATTCGCAACCCTTGCCGCCAAGACGTCCGAGGCCGACACCCGTATCCTGACGGTCCTCACCAACGACGTCCAACGGTACAAGTACCTCGCCGAACAGCACGGCCTCACCGTCAATTCGGCCTCCCAAACCATGATGATCGTTGACATGGAAACCCAGGACGCCGAGGATCCCTGGCTGCCTGACGACGATCTGGAATTGGCAACCTCCGAGTCCAACGGCGTCCACTACGCCGTGGTCCATTCCGGTGAGCAGGTTGCCGCCAGCGGCCGGGTCTACGTGGTCAACGGCACCGCGGTTTTCGACAAGATCGTTACCGAGCCCGCTTTCCAGCGCAGGGGCCTCGGCAGCTTCATCATGAAGGCCCTGGCCGCCCAGGCCTTCGCCCACGATGTCCAAAACGGACTCCTGCTCGCCTCACTGGACGGGCAAAAGCTGTACTCCCACCTGGGCTGGGACGTGGTGTGCCATGTCCTCATGATGTCCGTGGGCAGCACAGGCGGTTCCGACTTGTCCGCTGCCTGACAGCAAGCCTTCCGTAGCGCGAACGACGGCGGTCCCCTCCCGGGGGCTGCCACGTCCGGTTTGCACCGGAATGACAGAATGATTTGGTGGCTGCACCAAACTCGTTGATTTCCCTGCTGGGCCGGACGCCGGACCCCGAGCAACTGCGCCACGTCCACACCATTCCTGCGCGCAAAGCCGTCAACGAGCCATGGCCGCACTGGGTGCACCCGGACATCGTGGCCGCGTACCAGGGGCTGGGCATCCAGGAGCCCTACCGGCACCAGGTCCAGGCGGCCGGCCTCGCCCATGACGGCCAGCACGTGGTGATCGCCACGGGAACAGCCTCCGGCAAATCCCTTGCCTACCAACTGCCCGCGCTGGACGCCATCCATCGCTCGGAACTGCGTGTGCTGTCCGAGCCCGGAAAGATCCACGACGACGGCGCGGTGACCCTGTACCTGTCCCCCACCAAGGCCCTGGCCGCGGATCAGCTCGCCGCCATCCGCGCGCTGAAGTTGCCCACCGTTCGTGCCGAAACCTACGACGGCGACACCGACATGGCGGCCAGGCGCTGGATCCGCGACCACGCCAATTTCATCCTGGCGAACCCGGACATGCTCCACTTCGGGATCCTGCCCAACCATGCCTGGTGGGCCAAGTTCTTCCGGCGGCTCCGCTACGTGATCGTCGACGAAGCCCACAGCTACCGCGGCGTATTCGGTTCCCATGTTGCCAACCTGATGCGCAGGCTGCGCCGGATCTGTGCATACTACGGCGCCGGCTCCTCCTTCCCGGAGCCTGTCTTCATCGCGGCGTCCGCCACGGCCTCCGATCCGGGCGTCTCGTTCGGCCGGCTGATCGGCGCTCCGGCCAGGGAAATATCCGAAGACTGTTCGCCCCATGGATCCACGACAGTAGCGTTCTGGGAACCGGCCCTCACCGACCTCAAGGGCGAGAACGGAGCCAATCAGCGCAGGACGGCCGTGGCCGAGACCGCCGATATCCTGGCCAACCTGGTGTCCTCGAGGGTCCGGACCATCGCTTTCATCAAGTCCCGGCGCGGTGCAGAATCCATCGCGTCCATCACCAAACGGCTGCTGGACGACGTTGATCCCTCCCTGCCCGGGCGCGTTGCCGCCTACCGCTCCGGTTACCTGCCCGAGGAGCGGAGGGCCCTGGAACAGGCCTTGCGCTCCGGACAGTTGCTGGGCGTCTCGAGTACCTCCGCTTTGGAACTGGGCATCGACATTTCCGGGCTGGACGCGGTCCTGGTTGCCGGCTGGCCCGGAACGCGGGCATCGCTGTTCCAGCAGATCGGCCGTGCGGGCCGTGCCGGGCAGGATGCCATCGCAGCCTTCGTGGCCAGCGACGACCCCCTGGACACCTATCTGGTGAACCACCCACAGGCGATCTTCGATGTATCGGTCGAAGCGACGGTCTTCGACCCCGGCAACCCGTACGTCCTGGGACCGCATTTGTGCGCCGCAGCCGCCGAGTTGCCCATCGGCCCCGCAGAACTTGAGCTCTTTGGCAGCACCGCGGAGGGCCTCCTCGACCGGCTCGTGGCGCAGGGATACCTCCGCAAGCGGCCGGCGGGATGGTTCTGGACCCATTCGGAAAGTGCTGCCGGCATGGTGAATCTCAGGGCCGACGGCGGCGGACCGGTCAGCATTGTGGATGCAGATACTGGCTCCCTCCTGGGCACGATGGACTCGCCGCAAACGCACTACCAAGCGCACACCGGGGCGATCTACGTCCATCAAGGTTCGAGCTACCTGGTGGAGGAACTCAACGAGCAGGACCACTGCGTGATGGTGCGGCGCGTCAACCCCGACTTCTACACCACCGCGCGGGACGTCACGCAGATCGAGGTGCTGGAAACATCGCGTTCGGTCCAGTGGGGTGACATCACGGTGCATTTCGGCGATGTCAAAGTGACAACCCAAGTGGTCTCCTTCCAGCGCAAGGCCTTGATTTCGAACGAGATCCTCGGCGAAGAACCGTTGGATCTTGGAGCCAGGGACTTATTCACCAAGGCAGTGTGGTTTGTGGTGGACAATCGTTCGCTGCACGGCGCAGGCCTGGTGGAGGCCCAGTTCCCGGGTGCCTTGCACGCTGCCGAGCACGCCGCGATCGGGCTCCTCCCGTTGGTGGCCTCCAGCGACCGCTGGGACATCGGAGGTGTCTCCACTGCCCTTCACGCCGATACGGGTGTCCCGACCATTTTTGTCTACGACGGGCACCCCGGAGGCGCCGGCTTCGCCGAGCGGGGATTCGAGAAGGCCAAGGTGTGGCTAACCGCCACGCGCCAAGCCATTGATGCCTGCGAGTGCGACGCCGGCTGCCCGTCCTGTGTCCAGTCGCCAAAATGCGGCAACAAGAACAACCCGCTGGACAAGGCAGCCGCCATCACGCTCCTCGATGTCCTGCTGAAAGACGCCGTCTGACGCTGCCGGACCGGCCTAGGGTGGAGGGCCCGCCCTGGCTCTGCCCATGGCGACCCCCAAGGCGAAGGGCTGCGAGGATTCCGTAGCCACCTCAACCTCGTCGCCCGCAAGCACCTGGCACGACGTGATCCGGGCGTAGTTACGGGCTGCCACTCCTTCAGCGACCCTGCACGGCTCACCGGCTACCAGACCCCGGGCTGCATCTGCTGCTGCGAGCGCGGCCAGATCCGCCGCTGTTGCCGCCTTCGATGCCATGACCGCAGCCTGGGACAGTAACAAGGTCCCCGCGAAAAGTGCCACCGCTACGGCTACCAGTCCGAGGGCCAGGACCGTCCCGGAACCCCTTTCGGGATCGCGGGTGTTGCATCGCATGGTGCACTCAACCATCCGCTGGTACCTCCGTCCCCGAGGACTCCTGCAGGGCATCCGCCTCAGCGCTCAGGGTCCAAGGGATCAGTATCCCCAAGGCGCCGCCTACTCGTGCCGAGGCGTCTACGCGCACCCAACCACCATCGCTGGCGATCCCGACGGCGGTGCCCTCCCCCGCGCTGCGCTGCACGATTCCTGTCACGGTGGTGGTGGACTCGCCCCGGGCCAAGGCACGGGCCCCTGCCCGGGCTGCCTCCTCCAAGCGCAACTGCGTCAGCCCCGCAGCCCCGCCCGCCAGCAGGAACGCCAAGAGCAGGACCACCGCCGGGAGAGCCACAGCGAACTCGG
The DNA here is from genome assembly GCF_044391085.1 of Paenarthrobacter sp. NPDC018779. NCBI lineage: Bacteria > Bacillati > Actinomycetota > Actinomycetes > Micrococcales > Micrococcaceae > Paenarthrobacter > Paenarthrobacter sp. NPDC018779. Next base: position 87,120 of record NZ_JBIRZS010000017.1, read on the forward strand.
CGGTGATCGCTCCGGCCTGCCTCCCGGAAACGGGGCTGGCTCCCACCACGCGATCCGCGGCAGACGGCCTGTTCGCTCCTGCTTGCCTCCCGCGAACGGGGCCGGCACTCACGGCCCCCAGGGGTGGTTCCTCGCTCATGGCAGGGAGAGCGCCGTCCGGATCAGGTTGAGGAGGAAGCCGCGGACCTCATCGCTCCGAAGGAGCACTACCAGCAGGCCGGCCAGTCCCACGGCTGCGAGGGTGGCAATGGCGTACTCCGCGGTGGCCATCCCCGCTTCGCCTCCGGTCAGGTGGCTTCGCAGGCGCAGCTTGCCCTGCTTGTTCCGGGCCTGGGAGTTATCCTGCTGGTCACGGTGCGCGCTGCGTGTGGTGGTTGGCGAGTTCACGATATTTCCTTTCACGAGGGCCGGAGGTTTCTCCGGTGGCTTCGACTCTTCCGGCTGCGCCAGCACCTTTGGAGTATCCGGTCTCCGCAAGTGGATAACCCCGGACCAACGAACGGTGTGGAGGACGAGTGCTTGGGCTCAGCCCGGCGGGAGCATGGCGATGAGTACGGGAACGATTCCCAGGCAAATAAAGGCCGGCAGGGAGCACAGGCCCAAAGGGACAACCAGTTTCACCCCCAAGGCGGCAGCACGTTTCTCCGCAGCGCGGAATTGTTCGCGCCGTTCCCGGGCGGCCTGCGCATAGAGGATTGATGCCGACGGAGCACCGGTCAGTGCAGCAAATGCCAGCGCATCGCGAAGCCGTTCTACATCCGCTGAGGGCTGGACCGGCAACTGCCACGCTGTCTCCCAGTCCGCACCAATGGACAACGCTGCCACCACCGGCTTCAACGAAGCACTGATCGTGGGCGCGGAGCTGGCCGCGATGAGTTCAAGGGCCCGCCCGATACCTGCCCCTGTGTCCAGCATGGAAGCGATCAGCTCCAGCATCATGGCAACGTCGGTGAGTCCTTCGTCCGTGGTCCCCGAAGAGCTGGCCCGAATGTCCCCAGGTGAAAGCGGGCCGTCACGATCCCCACGGAGTACGAGCCGGGAGGTGGACTCTGCCCGGCTTCGGCCACGGCCACGGAACGCAAGCATCGCCGCCAAAACAAGGACTCCCACCAGAAGGAATCCGGGCATCACGGGCCTCCCGCGGCGGACGCCACGAGCCGGGACGACCACACCCTGCCGGCCACCGTCAGTAGCAGGCCGGCAGCCAGGGTTCCCATGCCCAGGATGTTGCCCAGCAGGATGCCGAGTGGATCGACGCCCAGGGCCATGCCGAGTACCAGGCCAAAAACCGGTAGCCAGGACAGCAGCCGGACAGTGGCCTTGGGTCCGGCCAGCGCCGTCTGACGGGCTGCTTCGGCATCCTCTTCGGCCTCCAGTTGAGCCGCAAAGCGTGTGAGAAGGTCGGCCAGGGGGCACCCGCTGATCTCCGCCACATCCAGGCAGGCGGCCAACTCCACCCAGATGCGGCGCTCGACGTTCCCACGGGGTGCGTAGGCCGTGGCAACCGCCCTTCGGATGGCGTCCGCCGTCGAGCTTCCCACTGCCGATGCTGCTCTTGCTGCCGCAAGGACCCTCAAAGCTTCTTCGGAAATGGCCGGTGGCCGCAGGGAACCCGCCACCTGTCCGTGCTTGTCCATCCGGCGTGCGGAATGGTGCACCAGCCACAACTCCTCCCACAGCTGCGACGGTCCGCGGCCGCCACGCAACAGTGCGGCCAGCTGCTGGACCAGAACCACCATGGATACCGGCCCGGCCGGGGGTGGGCGCCTGGCCACTAATGCAAAGCGGATGCCCCGGCGGCGGGCGGGCACGCCTGGCCTGGAAACAGGCCCAAGGACCCTTCGGAAGGCAGACCGCGGCCGATGTAGCTGCAGCCATGCGGCGACGGCGAGAACAAGGAACAGCACCATGGTCATTCGTCCCCGCTGAAACCCAGTTTGACGGCCAGCGCCGGCCACCCGGGCCCCCGTTCCAGCCCGTCGGGATGCCACGACAGGGCCGGGAGGACTCTCTGCAACCCAGCGGCGTCTACGAGCACCCCGACCGAAGCAACCCTGCGGCCGGCACTGGTCCGTTCAACGTGAATCACCACATCAAGCGCGCTGGCAACCTGCAACCGAACGGCCTCAGCATTCAGGCCGGCGAGCGCCCCCAGGGCTACCAACCTAGCGGGCACAGCTTCCGCAGTGTTGGCGTGGATGGTTCCCCCACCGCCCGTATGTCCGGTGTTCAGTGCCGTCAGCAATTCCCGGACTTCGGCGCCCCGGCATTCTCCGACAATCAGGCGGTCGGGCCGCATGCGCAGTGCTTGGCGTACAAGTTCGCCAAGATCCAGTGCGCCTCCGCCCTCGAGGTTCCCGTGGCGGGACTCGAGGGTGACCACATGGGGGTGGACCGGGTTCAGTTCTGCCGCGTCCTCTATCAGCACGAGGCGTTCGGACGGGTGGCTCAGGCCCAACAGCGTGGACAAGAGAGTCGTCTTGCCGGATCCAGTGGCCCCGCTGACCAGGAAACTGAGCCGTCGGGCCACGATGGCCCGCAGCACGCCTTCCATCTGTTCGGAGAACATTCCGCTGAGGCGCAGCTCTTGGAGGCCGAAGGATTCCTCCCGTCGGATTCGTATGGACAGCAGCGTTCCGGCTGTGGAGATGGGTGGGAGCACGGCATGGACCCGGTAACCACCTTTGAGCCGGACATCGACGCACGGGGAACCATCATCCAGGCGGCGTCCCCCTGCGGCTACCAGCCGGGCGGCCAAGGACCTGACCTGCTGTTCAGCGTCGAACCTGACGGATGAGCGTTCCAGCCCGTTTCCCCTGTCCAGCCACACATCTCCGGGGGCGTTGACAAAGATGTCCGTGACTCCTGGATCCTGGGCCAGGTGCTGCAGGGGACCCAGTCCGTTGAGTTCTGCATTGATGGACTCTGCCGCCTCGAGCGCGCCTGCCGCGCCGAGCAGTTTGCCGCTGGCTTGGACCGCCGCAGCCACGGTGGAGGGCGTCACGGGGCCGTTGCCTGCCAAGACGGACTCCCTGACCGTTTCAAGGAGCACGGAGTCGAGTCGTCGCTGTTGTCTCCTTCGGCCTCCGTTGAACGCCTGGCTGTTCACGGGTGAACTCCCTCCATGTCCAGGAGGGCCTCGGCGAACCGGGTTACTGGCCGCCGTTGACCCATATCCAGCAAGCGGCCAAGCTCCGTTGCGCCGGCTACTCCGCGGAGGGCAGGGACGGTCCCGGCGAGCGGAAGACCCAAGGAATCGGCAATCACCTGGGCATCAACCGAAGGAGCGGCACCTCCCCTGACCAGCAATGCAGTATCCCCTGGCGCCAACTCATTGAGCGTCCGTGAAGCGGCCACGGCGGACTTAAGGTGCGGCGTGGTGAGCAGGAACATCTTGTCGCAGTCCCAGGCAAACGATCTGAGGGCTTCCACGCTCCGGCCGATGTCCACCACCACCAGTTCATAACCCCGGCGGGCGGCGTCCAGGACTGCAGCAACCGAGGCGGTGTCCGGCGGTGGAACCGCATCCCGGGCACCGGGCCAGGACAGGAAAGTGAAACCGCCGGCAACCGGAAGCGACTCACGGAACTGGTTCGGATCGATGCTCCCCCGCGTTGCCGTGAAGTCGGGCCACCGCAGCCCGGGAAGATCCTGGTCCGTGATCCCCAGTTCCAAGCCGCCACCCCACGGATCGCCATCGATCAGAAGCGTGCTGGTTCCGAGTCCGGCAGCGGCCTGGGCCAACCAGATGGCGGTGGTGGTGGCCCCCGCACCTCCGTGTCCGCCCACGATGCCAAGGACCGTACCACCAGGATCCGGTGCGACGGACAGGCTCAGGTGTTCAGCCAGCCACGAAGCCGCTCCCGGCAGCACCGCGACGCGTTCGGCCCCGAGGGCAGCTGCGAGTTGCCACAGCGCATCGCCCTCGGCGGCCCGGCCCAGGAGCACCGCCGGGGCTCTGCGCCGTGGTGGAAGCTCCCGGACGTCGCTGCCCACCAGGACAACATCAGCCGTGTCCCACCCGTGCATTGCCTCTTCCATGCCCTCGGCGAGATGCAGCGATCCACCTGAGGCCGCGACAATGCGGCGGGCTTCGTCCTGGAGGTACCCATCGGCCGTGACCAGCAGGATGTCCGCGCTGTTTTCCGGAGTCCATGCTTGCGTCCCCTGATTGCCTACCTGCCCCTGCGCTCTTTGCCGCTTGCCCATGAAGCCACTCTGGTGGCCGGCGACAGCGGCGCGTAAGCGGGAACCACCCCCATGTGGACAACACCGGGAGGGACGGGTCTGTGGAGGAACAGTGGAACCGCAGGACACGGCAGAATGGAGAGCATGTATTTGCTGCTCGCCGCCCACCAGGACGGCGCAGCCATACAAAGAATCTCCCCTTCCGGGAAGCCAACAGCCGATCCGCGCCTGATCCGCCGCGGTGAGTTGCCCGGCGTCGTGCGTGAACTCGAAACCCAGCGGCCCCGCTGGGTCTGGAACCGCGCGCAGGACTGGTATCCGGAACTGTTGGCCGAGGGCGTGGAGGTGGACCGCTGCCATGACCTGTCCCTGTGCGGTGCCATCCTGGCGAACTCAGCGATCACAGCACACACCGAATTCGCCAGGAACGCGGAGAAACTCGTCCAGGACGATGACACCGTGCCGCCCCGGACGTTGCTCCCGTCGCCCCCACCCGCGGAGCAGGACGCTCTCTTCGACGACGTCGCTCCCACCGGAGCCGGGCTGACGGAGCTCCGGACGGAGTTCGCGGCGCAGCAGGCAGCTGTCGCGGAAGTAGATGGTCCGGAGAAGCAGCGGTTGCAGCTCCTGCTGGCCGCCGAATCGGCGTGTGGAATCATCGCCGTGGAGATGCAGTTCGCGGGTGTTCCGTGGCGCGAAGAGCTGCACGAACAGATTCTGCGGGACGTCCTGGGCCCCCGGCCGCCTTCCGGGCACAGGCCACGTGCGCTTGAGTCGCTGTGCACCGAATTGCGCCAGATCCTGAATTCCCCAGCTCTGAATCCGGATTCGCCGCAGGACCTCATGCGCGCCTTGCACCGCAACGGGATCGAAGTGAAGAGCACGCGCCAGTGGGAGCTCCAGCAGTCAAACCATGCGGCCATCCCGCCGCTGCTCGCCTACAAGAAGCTCTCCCGCCTGCACACCGCGAATGGCTGGGCATGGTTGGACGCTTGGGTCCGCGGGGGTCGGTTCCATCCTGAATATGTAGTGGGCGGCGTGGTGTCCGGGCGATGGGCCTCGCGGGGTGGCGGCGCCCTCCAGATCCCCAGGAACATCCGGGCAGCGGTCCATGCGGACCCAGGGCACAAGCTGATTGTCGCCGATGCATCCCAACTTGAGCCGCGGGTCCTGGTGGCCCTGGCCCAGGACACGAAGATGGCTGAAGCGGCCCGGGACAAGGACCTTTACGCCGGTATCGCTGCCCAGGGTTTCGGTGGTGACCGCCAAAAGGCAAAGGTGGCGCTGCTCGGTGCAATCTACGGCGCCACTACCGGAGAGTCCGGGAGGCTGATGCCGCAGTTGGCGCGTACCTATCCCCGGGCCGTGGGCTTCGTGGAGCAGGCCGCCCGTGAGGGCGAGGCCGGACGCACGGTCACCACCAGACTCGGAAGGACCAGCCCTGCGCCGTCAGTGGGCTGGCTGCGGAGCCAGCAATCCACCACGGCCGAAGAGCAGCGGCGTGCAGACAACCTGGCCCGCTCGCGCGGCCGCTTCACCCGGAACTTCGTAGTCCAGGGATCGGCAGCGGAATGGGCGGCCTGCTGGCTGGCAGAATTACGACGTCGGCTGCGCGCCTTGCGTGCCGAGGGTTTGCCGTCAGGGGAACTCGTCTTCTTCCTGCATGACGAAGTCATGGTCCATGCCACGGATGAGGCCGTAGACGCCTGCGTCATGGCGATCCAGGAGTCCGCGAACGCCGCCAAGGAACTCATGTTCGGGCGCATACCTGTGGAGTTTCCGGTGAGCATTGCCGTGGTCGATTCGTACGACAAGGCGAAGTAGCCAAACGCTTGTCCACCCGTGGCGCACGGCGGGAAACTGTCTCCATGGACTCGGAGGTCAGGGCTTCCCTGGATGCGTACCTGTCCCTCCAGCTCGCGGAGTTGGAAGGTTGCCTGCCGCTCATTGCCGCGGCGGACCAGGAGGCCGTCCATGAAGCACGGCTCGCCCTGCGCCGGTTGCGCTCCGTCCTGTCCTGCTACGGCGCGTATCTTCCGCCGGTTCCGGAAAGCACCCGAAAGGACATCCGCTGGCTGGCCCGGTCCCTTGGAGAAGCCCGCGACGATTACGTGTTGTCCCAACGGATGACGTTGTGGCTGGATGCACCTGTGGCGTGGGTCTCAGCAGATGCCCTTCGTGCCGCCGTAGCCGGCCTGATTGGCAGCAGCAACAGCATTGCCCGGCGCGTGGCTGCGGATCGACGGGCAAAAGAAACCTTGGACGCCGCAGCGCGGGCCATTTTCCCTGGGCCCATCCAACAGGACGTAGGCAGCGCTCCCCACTTTGATGCTGCCGTGGTCCTGCTGCAGGCGGCTTGGGAAACTGCGCAGGGAAGCCTGGCGCGGGCATCGACTGCCGGAACCCGGCGCAACGAACAACTCCATCAGGCCCGGAAGGACATCAAGGGACTCCGGTATGCGGTGGAGGCGATCGCCGGGGCCGTGGGGAGCGAGGCCGCCACCATCATCCAGGCCGCGATGACCCTGCAGCGGGCCCTCGGCGAGCAGCACGACAGCGTGGCAAGCCTGGCTTGGTTGGCGGGATTGGCCGGACAGCCGGGATTGGACCCCGCGGACGTCCGCGAGCTGAGATCCATGGAACAGCGGCGCCTGGACCAAGCCGAGCACACCGTTCGGGAAGCACTCCGGACCTCGCCGATCCCTGAACCGCGCCGCGTACTCCAACCGGAATCACCCCCGGCACACTAGCCTCCGACCGGCCTTCCGACCAGTCACATAGCGCTTTGTGATGGAGAATGACCGTTCCATGACGGGTACCCGGAAGTAACTTTAATTCGCCCCACCTTCTGGATACGGTCTCTTTGTGGCGCGCAACACAAGCGCACACGCGACGCATGCAATGACGCATTGACGAGGGGGCAGCAACGATGGCTGGCAGGTTTGAAATTCTCAAGGACGGCGACGACGCTTACCGGTTCCGCCTCACCGCGGCCGACGGAACGGTGGTAGCCGAATCGCCCACGTTCAAGCATCTCAAGGGCGTGGTGGACGGCATCAATGCGGTCCGTGAGAACGCGGCCACCGGCCTGATTGTTGACCGTTCGACGGCGGCACGGCAGGCAGCCTGACCCCCACCCGCTGCGGTGGAACAGGGCGTTAAAGATCGACGTCGTGGAACTTGCCTTCGTCCCACGGGACCGTCCAGCCGAGCTCATCGAAGAGGCCGCTGAGCACCATTCCCGTGAAACCCCAGACCAGGAGTCCGTTCACGGTGAAGCCCGGGCTGGTGTACGTTCGTCCGAAGCGGCTGATGGTGGCCGTTACGCGGTTGACCGGATCCAGCAGGTCCCGCACCGGAACACGGAAAACCTGGGCGGATTCGGCATAGTCCACCACGCGGACCGGCGAAGGGGCATCCCACCAGGCCACCACGGGCGTCACCCGGAAGTTGCTGCGGATGAGTCCCAATTCCCGGATCACACCCAGGACGCGGACACCGTCGACATCCAGGCCCGTCTCTTCGACAGCTTCGCGCAACGCCGCGGCTACCACTGATTCGTCCTCGGGATCGACGCTGCCACCGGGAAAGGCCACCTGGCCGGGGTGGTCATCCAAGGTGTGGGCACGTTCAAGGAGGAGCACGTCCAGGTCCGCAGGCGCAATGGGGCGGTCAGACTCGGCCGGGATGTTGTCCAGCTTGCCGAAAAGCATCAGCACCGCCGCAGCCCTGTTGGTCTCCTCGCTGACTGGCAACTTGGTCCAGTGCTCGGAGGTCCCTCCGTCACCCGATTCATAGCGGGCCACCAGGGCGGACAGGTCCTCAAACGCCGTCAACAGGCCTCCTTTGTGATTCCATGCGGATCTCGGCCGCGCGGTGGGTCTCGGCCAGCAATCGCTCGAGCAACGCTTCGGCGCCGGGTGCGAGCTCGTACTTGAGCAGCTTGGCGGCCTTGACCGGGTCCGTCTCGCCGTCGCCGTAGCTTGGGCAGAGGCTGGCGACCGGGCACGCTCCGCAGGCGGGTTTCTTGGCATGGCAGATCCTGCGGCCATGAAAGACCACCCGGTGGGACAACATGGTCCAATCCCGGGGTTCGAACAGTTCGGCGACGTCGAATTCGATCTTGACGGGATCGTCCGATTCCGTCCATCCGAAGCGGCGCGCCAGCCTGCCGAAATGGGTGTCCACGGTGATGCCCGGGACGCCGAACGCATTGCCAAGGACCACATTGGCCGTCTTGCGTCCGACACCAGGCAAGGTCACCAGGTCCTCAAGCCGTCCCGGCACCTGGCCGTCGAACTCATCCACCAGCCGCGTGCTGAGGGCAAGGACGTTGCGCGCCTTTGCCCGGAAAAACCCCGTGGGTTGCAGGATGGCTTCCAGCTCCGTGGGGTCTGCCTCGGACAAGGCCCGGGCGTCCGGGTACCGGGCGAAGAGAATCTTGGTGACCTGGTTGACCAGGACATCGGTGGTTTGGGCGGACAGGACCGTGGCCACCACCAGTTCGAAGGGATTGCGAAAATCCAGCTCCGCGTGGGCGTACGGATATTTCTCCGCGAGGACCTTGTTGATCCTGCGTGCCCGTCGTTTGACGGCGAGCGGTGAACCAGCTGCGGTGATGGCCACGGTGTCCTGTCCTAGCCGCGTTCGATGTTGCTGAGCTCGCGGAGGACCCCAACCTTGCCGTCGGTATCCTGCACCAGGAATTCGTGGCCGCGGTCTTCCAGCGCCAGGACCCATCCGCCGGGCTCGATCACGAACGCGGGAGCGCCTGTCCGTTCATCGAAAGCTGTCCGGGGTTGGCCTACGGCAAACCAGAAGGCCTCGTAATGCGGAGCATCGTGCGATTCCTCGGGACGGCTTGCGGGGTCAACCGTAGCCCCGATGGAGTCGGTCACCGCCCGGGTGTCCGAAGAGACAATCGGTGTTGCCATGGTGGCAGCCCACGAACGCTCGCCGGACGGCTGCTGGGCAGCCGACTGGGCTTCTGCCGGCTGGGCCGGGGCCTGCTGGGCGGCCGGAGCTTGCGCGGCGTGCTGCGTGGTTGCAGCTTCCTGTGCGGACACGGACTTTTCAGGCTGCGCGCCGGTTGCGGGCTGGGCTGCCGTACCCTGCTGGGCCACGGCTTGCCCGGCGCCAGCCTGCTGTGCGCCGGTTGCAGGCTGGGCTCCGGCGCCCTGCTGCGCACCGGTTCCGGGCTGTGCTGCCGCACCATGCTGCGTCGCCGCCCCCTGCTGCGCGCCCTGCTGCGCACCGGTGCCGGACTGTGCAGCCGCACCCTGCTGGGGAGCGTGCTGGGTTGTTGCCTGTTCCTGGGCAACCGTTCCCGGCTGGGCCGGCTGCCCTGCGCCACTCCGGGGAACGGCGGGCGAAGCCTGGGTTGCCGGCGAACCTGATACGGCCGGGCCCGCCTGCGGTGCCTGGCCCGCCGGCTGAGGCGCTCCATGCGTGGCGGCACCCGCAGCGGCCGCGCCCGGGGTCACTGGCGCACCGGCACCGTGCGGCGCCTGGCCGTTGTAAGGCGTCTGGCCGTTGTAAGGCGCCTGGCCATTGTAGGCAGCTGTGGCGCCGTAAGAAGCCGGAGCGGACGCCTGCCCGCCCGAGTCTGCCGAATGCACGACGCCGGAAGCCTCACCCGGCTGCTTCGGTGCGGAACCACGCAATCCGGGGATGGAGAACCCGGGGGAAGACTTTCCTTCCTTGGCCGGCTTCGGTTCCTTGGGCGCCGACGGCTTGCGGGTGGGCACGGCGGCCGGGCGGGCCACGTTATGGGCCGGAACCTCGGCGCGGCCCTTGAAGTCAGCCGAGAGGAACGGCAGATGGGGACCCAAAACCGTTGCGGCAAGGAGGCCGAGGGAGCCAATCAATCCCAACAGCACTCCGCCGTTAAAGGAATCGGCAATCGTCAGGAAGAACAGGGGAAGGGAGAACGCGGCCGTGACGGAGGCGAACTGGTCAATCGAGAGCGAACCCACCCGGACGATGGTTCCTGGCTGCAGGCGGCGCGCTACGAACAAAGCCGCCACAACCAATGGCAGGAGGATTCCCAAGAGGAGGAAGAAAAGGTTACCCAGGTTCCAAAGGTTGTAACGCCCGCCGAACATCGGCAGCAGCGAAGCGACGAACATCAAAAGTACTGAACCGAAAACGGTCAGGTCGCGGATCGTAAAGGGACCCAGCACGGCGTCGAATTTGGCGGTGGCACCGGAAACACTTTGGTTGCCTGATGGGGTGGCAGCTCCAGCCTTGGTGTCCGGTCCCGCTGTCTGCGATTCGTTAGGGCCTGGTCTCAGCTGGTTCATCTCTATCTCCTTCGTGCGGCGTCGTCTTGGACAGTCCGGACCGGCCATCCGCAGCATTCCGCGGTACAACCTGACACGCCTCTGGGCGTCCCCAAGACTTATTCAGCCTATGCCACCCCACAGACAGTCTTCTAGCTGAAACAGGCCGTTCCGCTTCGCCCTCAGCTAACTCCAAGGTGCCTTACAGACAGGCACGGGAGACTGTGACGCCGGACGACGAAAGCGAGTGCCGCCGTCGTCGTCATGTAAGCGGTTCCCCGGCGGCAGAGGCGCCATTCGGCGCCAAATCCGTACCGCTCACTGGCCACTTTGTGACCACGCACACGTAGGACCTCCCAAAGCGATAGTGTTGGGGGCGGACAGCACTGCGGCACGCTTCGCGGGACCACGCACGACGCCGGAACACGGCCCGTGCGCGGACCGTGAGGCCGTGTCTGCGCAGCAAAGATCGATGAATGATGAGGTTCACCATGTCCCAGGACACCAACGGATCCACGGCCACCGCTGCAGCGACGACTGCTGGAAGCGGACAGGCACCACATGTCGAGGCCCTTGAAAACCTCCTTCATGAGAACCGGAAGTTTGCGCCGTCGGCTGAGTTCGCGGCGGACGCTGTTGTTGCAGCTGATGAGTACGCCCTGGCCGAGGCTGACCGGCCTGCGTTTTGGGCGAAGCAGGCCCGTGAGTTGCTGTCCTGGGACAAGGACTTCACGGAGGCGTTGGATTGGTCCAACCCGCCCTTTGCCAAGTGGTTTGTTGGCGGCGAGGTCAACGCCGCGTACAACGCGTTGGACCGGCACGTGGAGAACGGCTTGGGGGACCGGGTAGCGATCTACTTCGAGGGCGAACCCGGGGACACCCGCACGTACACCTACGCTGAACTCACCGAAGAGGTGAAGAAGGCAGCGAACGCTTTCGAGGCGCTCGGTGTGGCCAAGGGCGACCGCGTGGCCGTGTACCTGCCCATGATCCCTGAAGCCGTGATCACGCTCCTGGCGTGTGCCCGGATCGGTGCCGTGCATTCGGTGGTCTTCGGCGGGTTCTCCGCGGACGCGCTCCGGTCCCGGATCGAGGACGCCGAAGCCAAGCTCGTGGTCACCGCGGACGGCACCTACCGCCGGGGGAAGCCCTCCCCGCTCAAGCCCGCCGTGGACGAAGCCCTTTCCAAAGAAGGTCACACGGTCGAAAACGTCGTTGTGGTCAAGCGCAACGGCGAGGACGTCAACTGGGTCGAAGGCCGGGACCTGTGGTGGGACGAGACTGTAGCCGCGGCCGGGACCGAGCACACCGCCGTCGGGCATGACTCCGAACACCCGCTGTTCATCCTCTACACCTCCGGCACCACGGGTAAGCCCAAGGGCATCCTGCACACCACCGGCGGGTACCTCACCCAGGCCGCGTACACGCACAAATCCGTGTTCGACCTGCACCCGGAAACGGACGTGTACTGGTGCACCGCCGACGTCGGCTGGGTCACCGGCCACTCCTACGTCACCTACGCCCCGCTGGTCAACGGCGCCACCCAGGTCATGTACGAAGGCACCCCGGACTCCCCGCACCAGGGCCGCTGGTGGGAAATCGTGGAGAAATACAAAGTCTCCATCCTCTACACCGCCCCCACCGCCATCCGGACCTTCATGAAGTGGGGTAGGGAGATCCCGGGCAAGTACGATCTGTCCTCCATCCGTGTCCTGGGTTCCGTGGGCGAACCCATCAACCCCGAAGCGTGGATGTGGTACCGCGAAGTCATCGGCGGCAACGCCGGGAAGAACGGCGAAACGAAGAAGAACCCCGCCCCGATCGTGGACACCTGGTGGCAGACCGAAACCGGCGCCCAGATGATCGCACCCCTGCCCGGAGTCACGGCCACCAAGCCCGGCTCAGCCCAGGTCCCGCTGCCCGGCATCGCCGTGGACGTCGTGGACGAGAACGGCGCCTCAGTGGCCAACGGCGAGGGCGGCTACCTCGTGGTCCGCGAACCGTGGCCCTCCATGCTCCGCGGTATCTGGGGCGACCCGGAACGGTTCAAGGACACCTACTGGTCCCGGTTCGAGGGCATGTACTTCGCCGGCGACGGGGCCAAGAAGGACGAAGACGGCGACGTCTGGCTCCTGGGCCGGGTGGATGACGTCATGAACGTCTCCGGACACCGTCTCTCCACCACCGAAATCGAATCCGCCCTGGTCTCGCACCCTGCCGTGGCCGAGGCAGCCGTCGTCGGTGCCGCTGACGAAACCACCGGACAGGCCGTCGTCGCGTTCGTCATCCTCCGCGGCGACGCCACCAACAACGGCGACGAAACCGTCCTGGAACTGCGCAACCACGTCGGCAAGGAAATCGGCCCGATCGCCAAACCCAAGCAACTCCTCATCGTTCCGGAACTGCCCAAGACCCGCTCGGGCAAGATCGTCCGCCGCCTCCTCAAAGACATCGCAGAAGGCCGCGACACCGGCGACGCCACCACCCTGGCCGACCCCTCGATCATGACCCAGATCGCCGAATCGCTCCGCAAGTAGCGTCCGGCTTCCAAGCAGCGCCCGACGGCGTCGCCCACCCGCGGTGGTGAGCGGCGCCGTCGTCGTTTATTCCGTTACGGGACGCCCGTGCGCCCTAGACTGTAGCCAGACCCACCCCAGACGAGGCTCTCCAGAAAGGTCCTGATGCTCCAGGCAGCACGCCATTCCGCCATCATCGACGCCGTCCAGCGTGAGCGCGTGGTGCGCGTCTCGGACCTCGCCCAATTGCTGGGGGTGTCCCCCATGACCGTGCGGCGGGACATCGAGGCGCTGGAGGAAATCGGCCGTGTTGAGCGCATCCACGGCGGTGCCAAGCTACCCGGAGATGCCAGCACCCATGAGCCCGGTTTCGAGCTCAAGTCCACGCAACTGACCGTGGAAAAGCACGCAATCGCCGTTGAGGCGGCCTCGTTGGTACAGGAAGGCATGGCGATCGGCCTCAGCGCCGGCACCACCACGTGGGCGTTGGCGCAGGAACTCGTCCACGGACCGCGGATCACCGTGGTGACCAACTCTGTGCGCATTGCGGATCTGTTCCATCACGGCTCGTCCTCCGGGCCGGGACGTTTTGGGTCCACCGTGATCCTGATCGGCGGCGAGCGCACACCGTCGGACGCCCTGGTGGGTCCGATCGCCACGTCATCGCTCAAGCAACTCCACCTGGATGCGCTGTTCCTCGGCGTCCACGGCATGGATGCGCAGGCGGGCTTCACCACGCCCAATCTGCTGGAGGCCGAGACCAATCGGGCGTTCATGGCCTCGGCCCGCAGCACTGTGGTCCTTGCCGATCACAGCAAGTGGGGCGTAGTCGGGATTGCCTCGATCGCCGGGCTGGACGAGGCCGATGAGCTCATCACGGATTCGTTGTTGGGTGAGGACGCGAGGGGCGTGCTGGAAGAGAACGTCGCGAAGCTGCGGATCGCTGGGGCTGAGCCCAAGTAGGGGACACATAATGCTCCATTGACGGCCCAATGCGCCGTTTACTGTCCCCCAGTTGAGTCTCATACCGCGGGTGGAGGTGGTCCCGCACAGTTCAGCCACCGGGTTGACGCCTGCGCCCCCGCACCTTGGACATGCTGGATGTATGAACGCCATCCTCCACGCCCAGCAACTCACCAAGCATTACCCCGGAAGCGTCGCCCTGGACCACGTCGACTTCGCCGCGCGGGCCGGTGAATCCATTGCGATCATCGGTCCGTCCGGTTCCGGGAAGACCACCCTTCTGCACTGCCTCGCCGGGATTCTGAGGCCCGACGCCGGTTCGGTCACCTTGCAGACCCCCTCGGCGCCGCTGCGCTTGGATACGTTGGGGGACGCAGCACTGTCCCAACTGCGCCGCGAGGAATTCGGTTTCGTGTTCCAGCAGGGCATGCTCCTGCCGGAACTGACGGCGGTCGAAAACGTGGCCCTGGCACTCATGCTGAACGGCACGGACCGAAGGACTTCCGAATCCCGCGCTGCCGAATGGCTTGGGGCTTTGGGACTGGCCGGCATGGAGCAGCGGCGCCTCGGCGAGCTCTCAGGAGGGCAGGTCCAACGGGTGGCGATCGCCCGGGCACAGGTAACGGGCGCCCGGGTGGTCTTCGCCGACGAACCGACCGGCGCCCTGGATTCGGCAACATCCGGAGAGGTCCTCGATGTCCTGCTCCGCTCGGTCGCCGCCAACGGAAGGACGCTCCTGGTGGTGACCCACGATCCCAACGTGGCTGCCCGCTGCAGCAGGATCGTCGAACTCCGGGACGGCCGGATCGTGGCAGACAGCGCCGGGCCCGTAGCGCCCTCTCCTGCTGCGGCTCCCATCAACTTCAAGGGAGCCTTCAATGTCTAGCCTCACCATGGCCATCCGGCTGACTCCGTATGTAGCCCGCAGCAACGGAGGCTTCCGGGAGTCGGGCCTTCGCGACGCTGGACTTCCCGTCCTGGCCTTCGGAACTGTCACCGCTTTGCTGCTCACAGTCGCTGGCGGTTCGCAGGTTTTCTGGTCATGGAATGACCCGATCGCCGGCACCTACCAAGCGTTGGCCGTCGTCGCGATGGTCCTCCTGGTGGTCCCGCTGCTGACGCTCGGCGCCTCGGCCGCCCGACTCGCCGCCCGCCGTCGTGATGACCGCCTGGCTTCCCTCCGGCTGTTGGGAGCCAACAGTGCAACCGTCGTGTGGATGACAGTCATCGAGTCCACGGTCCTTGCGGCAATCGGCGCCGTGGCAGGTGCGGGGCTCTACGCGTGCGTGGCGCCGTTCCTTGGGCTGATCCAGTTCCGGGGACATGCCATCGGTTCCTACGCCTGGCTGCCGCTGCCCGCCATTCTGTGCTCCATCTTCTCCGTCTGCCTCTTGGCTGCGGTCAGTGCCGCACTGGGACTGAGGAAAGTGGTGGTGACACCGCTTGGCGTCCGGACCAGGCAAACGGCCGACGGCGCGCACTGGGTCCGCGGGCTGGTGGCGGCTTTGGTGGTGGTCGTCGGGGTGGTGGCCATGGGGATGCTCAGCAGTTTCGGTGCGTTCATTGTGATCATCGCCGTGATGGGCGGCTGTTTCGGTATGGCACTGCTGGCGCTGAACCTCATGGGACCGTGGATCCTGCGCTTGATGGCATCCGCGCACCTGAAACGGGCGCGTCGACCGGAACAACTCTTGGCCGCGCGGACGGTTTTGGAAAGCCCCAAGGAATCGTGGCGGCAAGTTGGGGGCGTCGCGATGACCAGTTTTGTGGGCGTGTTCGTGGGAGTGGGCATGGCGGTAGCGGACACGATGGGTGGAAGTGCAGGTGATGAGACCGCGCTGTTGGTGCGCGATATCAACACTGGAGTCATGATCACGCTGCTGGGTTCGTTCCTCATGGTTGCGTGCTCGGCAGGCGTGAACCAGGCCGCCGCAGTGCTGGACCGGGCGTCAACGCTCGTTGCAGTGGACCGCGTGGGAATGCCCCGGAAACTCATGGTGGCGGCGCGGGTCAGGGCAGTGATGTCACCCTTGTTCCTGGTGGCCGGGATTTCCGCTGCTGCTGCGGCGGCGTTGGTGCTTCCTTTGACCGGGATGGTCCTGTTGACGCAGCCTGTGGTGTTCCTGACCATCGGTGCGGTGTTCGCGGCCGGGTTCCTGCTGGTCCGGCTGGCCGTCGCCGCGGGCACGGCCCAAATCGGCCAAGTCCTGGCCCGCCCCGAGCGCTACGCGAACATGGACTCCTGACCCTCTCTCACCAAACCACCCAATCCCCGCGACGCTCTCTCACCAAACCACCCATCCCCCGCGACGCTCTCTCACCAAACCACCCAATCCCCGCGACGCTCTCTCACCAAACCACCCAATCCCCGCGACGCTCTCTCACCAAACCACCCAATCCCCGCGACGCTCTCTCACTAAACCCATTTTCCCAATCGCTCCCTCACCTACGACTTGGGGTTAGCCTCTGTTGGTGGACACCTGAAGTAGCGGGATCGTGGGATTCTGCGGGAAGGTGTTCTTGTGAGCACGACACGACGTAAATTCACT